>CAIZWU010000232.1 GCA_903936775.1 uncultured bacterium
GGATGTTCCCCCGCCACCAGCAGAATGTGCCGGAATCCCTCCGCCGCGAGGTGCCGGGCCTCCGCCACCACCTGCTCCACCGTCAGGGTCACCCGCAGGATCGGATTGTCGCGGGAAAATCCGCAATAAGCACAGTTGTTGACGCACTCATTGCTCACATAAATCGGCGCAAACAGCCGCATGGTCCGCCCAAAATGCCGCCGCGTCGCTTGCATGGACTCCTGCGCCATGCGCTCCAAAACCTCCGGCGCCGCCGGCTCCAGCAACGCCTCAAACTTACGCAACAGCGGCGACTTGCCCTCCGGCAAGCGATTCAATGTATCCAAGAAACTCACTCTTTATCAAAAGCCCCGGCCCACCCCATGCAAGCGCTCAGGCAATCCGGCACCGGGCGGACGGAACCGGCAAGAAGCGCCAGGAAATTCCGCACCCGCCCATGGGGGCCGAAACGGAAATTAAAATCCTGCCGGCTATTTTGGAGCGGCCACGGGCCGGGAACGGTAACGGTCTGCCAGCCGCGTGTGACGGCTGGCCAAAGATTGTTCCCTACCGGCAATCCAGAGGTGCTTCACCTCCGAGCGGATGTCGAAGATCTCGCCGGTGGCGGCAAACAAGGAAGCCTCCTTGCCGGGTTCGATGGATCCGAGCATGTCACCCACGCCGTGGAGCTGCGCGGGAATGAGGGTAATGGCGGCCAGCGCGGCCTCCCGCGAAAATCCAAACGCCGCCGCCTGCGCCGCGGTGTAAGGGAGATTGCGCTGGCTGGAGGCACTTTTCCCACTCGATTCACTGATCGCGACGGTTACTCCCGCTTTTTCCAAGAGGGAGGGAACCCGGAATTGCAGGTCGTAGGCGTCTGAACTCTGACCCGGCAGGGTGAAGATTTCACTGTAAATGACGGGAATTTTCCGCTGGGCCAATTCGCCTGCCAGCATCCAGGCATCGCGGCCGCCTTCAAGGATCAGCCGCAGGCGGGGATGGGCCGCGGACCACTTCAAGGCCGCCCGGATTTCCCGGAGGCCCTGGGCATGGACGATCAGCGGCAATTCGCCGCGCACCACCGGCAGCATGGCCTCCCACGCCGGCACTACCGGGCTACCCTCCTGACGCTTTTCCCAGGCTTCGGCATCCATAAAAAACTGGTCAATGGTGCGCACCCGCTCCGACCGCTCACGGGCCTGGTCCTCCAGCGATTTTGCTTTCTCGGAAGCGTTGGGCCCGGGCACGTTGAGGGAGTGATCCGGCCAGAACAGGTGCATCGCGGTGCGGCGGCGGACCGTCATGTCCTCGACGGTCCATCCACGTGCCGCCATCAGTCCCGAGGCCCCGGAAATGAGCTTGCCACCCGGGACGGGCACGAAATGGGTGATCCCATTGGCCCGGGAGACCGGAATCAATTCGGAGTCAGGATTGACCGCCGTCCATGATTCGATTTCAGGAGTGAACTCGCCCGTTTCCTGATCATCGACGGAGGCCCGCAC
The DNA here is from genome assembly GCA_903936775.1 of uncultured bacterium. Lineage (GTDB taxonomy): Bacteria > Verrucomicrobiota > Verrucomicrobiia > Verrucomicrobiales > V1-33 > CAIZWU01. The sequence continues at coordinate 1,482 of CAIZWU010000232.1, forward strand.
CCCGGAAATTTCCACGAGGCCGAGGTCGGTGGAAGCACTGATCAGACCCGGAAACAAATGCAGTCCGGTGAGGTCGATGGAAGCATCGGCAGCTTCCTCGATCCGCGGGGCGACAGCCGCGATCCGTCCATCGCGCACCAGCACATCCCCGGGCGTCAGGGTGCCTTGAGTCACGGTATGGACCGTGGCCCCGCGCAGGAGCAGGGTGCCGGCGGACGCCCCCGCGGCCGGGAGCAGCAGGGCAAAAAAGATAGCGGCTAGTTTTTCCATGGCATTTCGTAATCAAGGCAACAATCGATACAGCGGTGGCTCTGCCGGTCCTCCAGGGCGCGGCGGAAGAATTTATCCTGAGCCTTGGTTTCAGCGGCATCGTCCGGCCCGTCTCCGGCGAGCGTTTTCGCCTTGGCGATGAGTGCTTCCCGCAAACCCTGGCGGGCACCGGCCCGGCGGAGGGCGGCCCCGGTTTCAAAATACTGTTTCCCTTCAATCCACGTCTCCTGGCAAATACTCAGGGTATCCAGCGGATGTCCGCTCCAGATCACAAAGTCCCCGTCCTTGCCCGGCTCGAGGGAACCGACCCACTGGTCGATGCCGAGCTGTTTGGCGGGGTTCAGCGTGACAAATTTCAGGGCTTCCTCCTCCGGGGTCCCGCCATACTTCACTGCTTTGGCGGCTTCCAAATTCAGGCGGCGGGCCAGGTCCGAGGAATCGGAGTTGAAGGAAACCAGCACGCCCCGCTCCCGCATGATGCTGCCTGCCTGGGGGATGGCATCGTACACTTCCAGCTTATAGGCCCACCAGTCGGAAAAAGCGGAAGCGCCCGCCCCGTGCCGGGCGATTTCGTCCGCTACCTTATAACCTTCCAAGATATGCTGCAGAGTGGCGACCCGGACCCCGAAACTCTCCATGACGCGGAGAAAGACCACCACTTCATCCTGACGGTAGCTGTGGCAATGGATCAAGCGGGTGCCCCGGATGATTTCGGCGATTGTTTCCAGTTCCAGATCCCGCCGGACCGGCGGTCCGCCCCCGGCCTGCTGTTTGGTCAGGGATTCAGCGTATTGTTTTGCGGCTGTAAAACGGTTGGTGTGGAAGGCCGGCACGCCCATCCGGCTCTGGGGGAAACGGTTGCGGTAACGATCACCCCAGTTGGACTGTTTGACGTTCTCACCGAGGGCAAATTTGATGCCGCCGGGGGCTCCCGCCAGTTTGAGACCCTCCGGCCCCGCGCCTTCGCGCAGCTTGATCACACAACTCTGCCCTCCAATCGGATTCGCCGAGCCATGGAGCAGATTCGCCACCGTCAGCCCCCCGGCCAGTTGTTGATGGATGGTGTCCGCTTCCGAATTCACCACATCACCGATCCGGACCATCGCGGTGGAAGGCAGGGTTCCTTCGTTCACCCCGCCGATGATCATGCTATGGCTATGGCAATCGATCAGCCCCGGGGTGATATGAATGCCTGGACGGTCGATCACGAGGGCTCCCGTCGGCACCTCAACCGGGGGGATGGTTCCGATGGCCTTTATTTTGCCATCGACGATCAGGAGCCCGGCATTTTCCAGACGTCCCTGTGGTCCGGAAGTCCAGATGGTGGCGGATTTGATGAAAACGGCCGGAGGAGTGAGGATCGGCCCACGGTCCTGCTGCGCAGGAGCATCCGTGAGCACGGCGCGCAGGGCCTCCTTGGCCTGCTTTTTGTCCGGCTCCCCGGGTTTCTCAGGTTTATCCGCCCTGTCCTTGGCTTCTCCCTCGTCCTTCTTTTTGTCCTGCTTGATCGGAGCCAGGAAAACCTTCCCCTCAATCCAGACTTCCCGCACCCTGGCCTTTTCATCGAAATAGCGGCCCTCCTCCACCACCGTCAGGTTGCCGAGTTTGCCCGGGGCAATCTCCCCCAGTTGATCCGCCACGCCGCAAAGCCGGGCGGGCACCGTCGTCAGGGCGGCGATGGCATCGGTTTCACTCAAACCCCGCGCGATGGCGAGGCGGGCGTTGGCGCGGAACCGGTCCGGCTTGCCCAGCCCATGGGTGGTGAGGGCAATCTCAAGACCTTCGCGGCGGAGCAGCCCTGGGTTCCCCGGCGCTTGATCCCAGGCCCGCAGTTGGTCGGAGGGGACGGCCACCCAGTCGTCCTCGTCAGGAAGTTTTGGTACCTCCGGGAAGTCGACGGGAACAATAAAGGGGACGGCGGCAGCGCGCATCAGGTCAGGACGTCGCCATTCCTGCCCGGTAGCCAGCATCACTGGCTGCAGGCCCAGTTCCCTGGAAAGCTGCATGGCCCGGTCCACCATCAGCATGCCGCCCGGCTCGAAGAGCACCGGCATGGTTTTCAGCGCCGCCGGCTGCAGCGCGGTCAGGGCCTCGCTCAATGAGGGACGCGGGCGGGACTGGGAATTGGCGGCAAAGTGGGCGGCGTCGGCGGCTTGAAATTGCGCATCGAAGAAGGTCTGGCGCACCACCGCGATCACCCCCATGAGCGAACCCGGATAGGCCTCCGGCCGGCCACGATCACCGTCGTCCGTGGCTTCGGCGGGCACCGTGAGCGCGATGTGCTGAAAGGTGTCAGGGCGCATGATGACTTCCTCCGGATCGCTGGAGCCCAGGGAAACAAAGGTGCTGATCCCCCGGATCACGCCCTGGTCCGGCACCACATTGGCCGCGGTAAATCCTTCCGCCCGCAACGCTTCCAGCGCCTTCGGATCCGGGTCATAGCCGCGGGCCATCCGGCGCTGCGGAGTCACCACGGAATCCGCCCTGGAACCCCCGGCCACCGAGGGGGCACCCGGGAATACGGTGCCTGCGCCGGAGGTCAACTGACCGGAGCCGACCGGTGGACCTTCGCCCATCAGATCCGCCCGCAAGCTTCCCTTCTTGGCGAAGGAAACATGGGCATCGATAAAGCCGGCGTAAATGGTGGTGCCGGTCATGTCGTGAACCCGGGCATCGGCAGGCACCGGGGTATCCTTTCCCACCGCGACGATGCGGCCGTCCCGGAGGATGATGGTGCCTTGATCCATCTCCTGTCCCGGGCTGAGCACCACGTGTCCGCCCACCAGGGCATGCACCGACGCCGCCAAAGGCCGGCTAGCAGGTGGGCGCAGGCCCTCAACGGAAAAAAGCGGAATCATCAGTCCGCCAGCACACAGAACAGCGACTGCCAAACTGGCAGGAAAGCGGAAGATTTTCACCATAAGCAGGGGCGAGTGTGACCTCCCGGGGGAAAGCGCGCAAGCACCAGAACCACTACTTTGAATCCGTCCTCATCCGGTCATCCCATTTGCCGTTCATCCCATGGCGGTGTCCCGCGACAAGCCGGCCCGGCCTCTGAAAGCCCCCGCCTGAAACCTGAAGCCCCTTCAATCCACCACCAGAAATTCACTGGTATTGAGCAAAACCCTGCAGACTTCGGCCAAGCTGCGGTCGCGCCACAGCGGAAGGCAGGTTTCGATTTCCCCGGCGGCAGGGAGGCGCTGCAGGATCAAAGTAAAAGCCCGGGTGATCTGGGCTTCCGGCTTATCCCCTGCCTCGCGGAGGATGCGTTCCGCCACAGACTTGGCCACTTCGGCGGTCAGGGGATGATTCATCAAAGTCAGGGCCTGGGGCGCTCCGGTGGATTCCAGGCGCCGGGTGCAGGATTCAAAGTTATCCGGCTGGTCAAAGGTCTCCATGAAGGGGATTTTCACGGAGCGTTTCTGGATGAGGCGCAGGGAGCGGACGTGCAGTTGTTCCGGAGCACTGGGATACCATCCTTTGGTCTTCCCGGCGTTGTCGTCGAGGAAGGCGGGATTGGCTTGGAGCACTTCCGGCGGGAGTTCCGGCCAGACCGGCGGCCCCGCGGCCGCTCCGGTCAATTGGCCGGCCACGCCCAGCAGTGAATCCCGGACCTGCTCGGCAGTGAGGCGGCGGGGCCGTGCATGCCAGAGCCAGGCCGCCGGAGCATCTACGGCCATGCCCCGGGCCAGCGCTACCTCGTCGCCCAGCCAAGCCGATTGCCGCCAGGTAGCGGAGGTCACCAGCAGGCGCACCAGACGCTTCACCGACCAGCCCTCCCTGACAAAACGCCCCGCCAGCCAGTCGAGCAATTCCGGATGGGTGGGACGGGTTCCGGTGAAACCAAAATCATCCGCGGTGCCCACCAACCCCTCGCCGAAACACTGCTGCCACAAGCGGTTCACGATCACGCGGGCGGTCAATGGATTGTCCCCCGCCACCAGCCAGTCCGCCAGGGCCAGGCGCCGGCTGGCTGGCCGGGATCCGCCCGCCGTCAGGTCCTCCGGTTCCGGCCGGAAGGCGGTAAAGACGCCCGGTTCGACCGGCTGTTTCGGTTGATCGGGATCACCC
>CAIZWU010000233.1 GCA_903936775.1 uncultured bacterium
CCCTCAGAAGCCCTGAAGCTATTTAATTTGCTGAAGCTGGGCAACGCCAAAACGGGCCATCCAGGCTTGCCAGTCCCATATGTGATCAGCGCGGTAATATGTTCTTGAATTACAGTGTCGATTATCGTTTTGAGCGCATTAGAAGCCTCAAAATCATTAGACGGCTTTGTGCCGTCGGTAAAATCCAACCTGTGTGTAGTATCCTCGCAAGCTGCATTCCATTTGGCGCCGACCTGATGGGTCAGACTCGGATGTGTTGACCGGACTACTATACCCGCAGTGGTGGTAGCATCTGGAACAGTGTTTGCTCCCTCTCCGAAAGCCTCAATGAGGTCGCCCGCGTAGTCGGAGAAGGGTAGATCACCTCCTCCGGTCAGAAAATTCTTCGAGTCAACAAACTGCCCTTGCTCCACAATAACGATTTTATCGAGATTGCCCAAGTTTGCCGTTACCGCAGCTCCGGTTGAATCTCTTTTTGGCGTTTTCTCAAATATCACAGCCACCTCTTCATTCTCTAGCGCAGTGTTGCCACTAGCATCGTAACCAGCCACCACCTCGTAAATTTTATGGCCGGTGTTGGCCGTGAACTGAAGCAGGGTCTTTCCTGGAGCAGCAATGGATACTGTTGATCCTAATACTGTAGTTGAGCCAACCTCGCGAACGCCCACAAAAAACTTACTCGCGATGGCTGCGGTCACATTCATCTTGATGGCAAGATGGGCGACCCTTCCCGTCCTCGTTGCCATGAGCATCGGGTTATTCGGCCCCCCCGTGCCGCCAGCATTTCTGTAGTAGGGTGTGGGGAGCTTGTTACACTCATTCCCCGCGATCTGGTCTGATATGACTTCCTCTATATCAATGGGGACAAGGAAAGCCGTCCGGTTGGCGGCCTTGTTTACCCTGTCATCGCCTTGCTCATCGGGCAGCCGGCCCATCAAGTGCTGGCGGTTGTCCATGATCCAGTGGTCCTTGACGACAAAGAATTCCGATTCAGGGGCATCAGTGTTGGTCATTGGTTTCAAATCGGCCCTTGCCAGCCAATCGAAATCCTTCACCGCGGCGTCCAGCTTGGAACTTTGCCACTCCAACCTGATTTCATAGGGAGTGCCCTTGATCAGCTTGAAAATGGTTGGGGGTGTTCCTACCGTGCCGTGGACAGGATTGAAGAAATCGAATGGCTTGCGCGAATCCTTGGCCTTATCCATCGAGGTGATGATCATCTTCCACTGCTCGGAATGGCTATTACTATCATCGCCCACCTCGAAGGGGACTTCCACGATCCGGTCCGGGGGCGGACCGACGCCGTTGTCTGAGGCATCCAGGGGATTGGAGGCCTGGGCGATTTCCACCCCATCATCCTGGGCGTCAAAGTCTGAATTAGCGCGGTTGGGATGGGTCCCGTGGATGAATTCGAGGTAGTTGGTCACCCCGTCTCCATCCGGGTCTCCCAAGAGGCCGTTATGGTCTATTGCGGACTTGGGATTCAGGCCATGAGCTACTTCCCAGCCGTCGGGCAGCAAATCACCGTCCGTGTCGTAAAAAGCCGGATTGGTGTTGGATGTCGTGATTTCGAAGGCACAGGTGAGACCGTCTTTGTCGGGGTCTTCCGCGCCATCCTGGATACCATTGCCATTCGAGTCGGCCTGCCGGGGGTGGGTGGCGAGGCGGTATTCCCAGAGATTGCTCAGACCATCGGCATCGGGATCCCCTGTGGCGTCGGCGGCTGACAGGGGGTTGAAGTTGTAGAGGTATTCAAAGGCGTCTCCCATGCCATCGCCATCACTATCCAGCAGGATGAGATCGGAGGTGATCAGGTCGACCGTGGCCGCGCCGCTGCTGGGGATATTCGCCACCAGAGTGGCCCCATCGGGTCCGATTACGGTGGTGCTGTTGGGTTTGTAGATGGTTTGATTGAGCGCCAGCACGCCGGAGTTGAGATAGCCATTGCTGTTGGAGGTGCTGATGCGGGCAAAAGAGAAAGGCTGATTGGCCTGAACGGTGGCATAACGGACGGGAACTGAGACGGAATAGGGGAGACTGAGCGGAACGATGGAGGCGGTAGTGGCGGAAACCAGAAATCCTGCCTGCCCCGGACCAGTGGTGATGGCCGGGTTGGTGGGCGAGAGCGTGCCGAGCAGGGAGAAGCGGGCGATTTTTCCGGCAAGAATGGTGACGGTGGCCCCGGCCTGGCTGCCGAACTTGACGGTGGCATTGGCTGCGGGGGTACCGGACTCGAGATAGCCGGTGGAGGTGGGGGAGGTGCTCCCGGTCTGAATATAGCGGAAGGCGGCGGTGGTATCTGCCAAACAGAGCAGGCTGGTGCCCAGTCCATAGGGGAGGCTGGCATTTTCCGCGAGGGGGCCAGCCGTCAGATAGCCGTTGCAGGCGGACCCGGGATACTTAAAATGCAGGAAATAGAGCTGATGGCTTTTCCGTATTTTGACGGTCCCGCCGGCAAATCCATAGGGCAGGTAGGAGTCGGTATTCATCTTGCCGGATTGGAGGTATCCGGATTGGGCGGAGCCGTTGGTCGGGGAATGCTTGAATGTGCAGAGGGAGCCGGGCTGAACGGTCAGGGAAGCCCCGCTCTGATACCCAAAATAGACGGATTGGGCCTGCCCGGCGGTGCCTGAGGTCACGTAGCCGTTGGCGGTGATCCCGCTGGTCTTGTATTGGAAAAACGCAATGAGGGAGCCGGGCTGGAAGTTCAACGTGTAACCCGCCTCGTATCCGTAGGGCAACGGCTGGGCCGGGGCGGTGCTAGAGAGGGTGCCGCTGGCCACATAGCCCGGTACCGTGGTCAGAGGGCTGAAATAGCGGAAGGTGACGGCGGTGCCGCCTTTCAGGAGGACGGTGGCTCCGGAGAGGTCGTAACGGAGGGCCTGATCGTAAGCCAGGATGCCGGAGGCGACGTAGTTCGCGGCGCTGCTGCCCGAACCGACGGGCCAGTCCACCACATCCGTGCCGCCTTTGAGAACGACGAAATCACTGCTGCCCCCGCCGTAGCGCAGGGTCTGGTCGCCGCCGGGAAGCAGGCGCTGGGCGGTGGCAGGGGCTTCCGGCGGGGCGTCATCCAGGCGGCGGCCGGGAGCCGGAGCAGCCGCAGCTCCATAGGAAACGCGGGCGATGACGGAGGTGGCGTCCGTGAGGCAGGCTCCCCGTGGGTCCAGCCCGAAATGGAGGAGATCACCTTCCGCCACGAGGAGGCTCTGCTGCTCGATCAAGGCGGAGGTGCCGCCGGCCGGCAACAGCCCTTGGGCCAATGGGGTCCGGGTGCCCAATTGGATAAACCATGCCACTCCGGTATCTGTGGTGGCGGCTCCCTGGGCGGCGTCCTGGAACTGGGCAGCGAGGGAGACCATGCCGCTGCGGGGGGCTTTCCAGGTGGCAGTGACCAGACGGCCCGATCCCGGATGCAGCATCAGCGTGCCGGGCTGGGCACGATAAGCCACTTTTTTGATAACAGGACCATCCAAGGCATCCGCTCCCTGAAAACGCCACGCCGCAGGAAGATAATAGCCATCAGTGGAAGGGGAGTTGGCCGACCAACCGGGAGTGGTCTCCGGGGTATCGGACGGAAAAGGGATTTCCACCACGTCAGGGAGGAGGGTATACTGGCCATCGCGGGTAAGGTTGTTCCGGCCCTCCCATTTGCCGCGCCAGGTCCAGACATCTGCGGGATCATTGGTGCCCGCCCCGAAATAATCGGAGGCGTCATACACCGGCTCAACGACCGTTTCCGGCTGGGCCATGGCATCAAACGACAGGATCATGAAGATCCCCACAGCAAAAATCCGCCGGGCTATGAAACGGAGAACGGAGAACGGAGAACGGAGAACGGAGAACGGAGAACGGAGAACGGAGAACGGAGGAGAGGCGGAGGCATAACTTTGACCAGCCTTATCAGAAATGTCAGGACTGTCAATTATTAATAACATTTTATTATTACGATTTCCGACGATGGAGGCCTGTCCGGACAGGTCCTCAGAAAAAAGTGGAATATCCGTTGCGTTGCGCGGTTCCGTTTCGTAATTTCTGTTGAAACCGAAATCAGCGAAATGACAACTCTTAGCCCCGTTACCCAAAAATTCGTCCTCCATTGGGGCGAAATGGGGGCGCGTTGGGGGATCAACCGGACCATGGCGCAAATTCATGCGCTGCTCTTTATTTCGGAGAAACCCCTGCATGCCGAAGAAATTTGCGAGGTGCTCGGGGTGGCCCGCTCGAATGTGAGCACCAGTCTGCGGGAACTGCAAAACTGGCAGGTCGTCAAGATCACCCACGTGATGGGTGACCGCCGGGATCATTTTGAGACCATCAAGGATGTGTTTGAAATGTTCCGCACCATCGCGGTGGAGCGCAAAAAACGGGAATTGGATCCCACCATTGGGGCTCTGAAGGAATGCATCGCCGAGGCCGATCCGGGGAGCAAGGAGGACGTTTATGCCCGTCAGCGATTGAAGGATCTGGAGGCCTTTTTCGAAATGACGAACGGGTGGTTTGACAAAGTGAGCAAGATGCCCTCGGGCCGCCTGCGCAAGGCCATGAAACTGGGGGATAAAGTGTTCAGTCTGCTCGGTCTGACCGGGGATTGACCGCCCTTTTTTGCCTGAAACTTTCGTTTATGACTGAAATTTCCGAAACATCGAATCCCGCCCTGAAAGCGGTGTTTTACGATGACGCCTGCGGGATGTGCCTGCGGACGGTAGACCGCCTGCGGCCGCTTCTCGAGCCACGCGGATTCCGCTTCGATCCGTTTCCGGACGGGGTGGAAAAAATCGAAATGAAACTGCGGCTGGCGGATGGTCACGTGATAGGGGGAGCCGATGCCGTGGTGGCGATGGCCCATGCGGTCTGGTGGCTGCGGCCCTTCACTTTGCTGACCCGGCTGCCCGGAGTCATGCCGCTGCTGCGGCGGGCCTATCGGAAAGTGGCAGCCAACCGTCACTGCATCAGCGGGGTCTGTGGTTGGACTCCTCCCACCGGAAACCCCCGGACGGTTCCGGTCTGAATTCCCCCCCCCCCAACTTTTCAAATTTATGGATACAACTTCTGCTCCCAAAGTGATTCTGGCTGGTGGTACTGGCTTTCTGGGCCGTCGTTTGCAACGAGTCTATGCGGCGGCGGGTTACGACGTGGTGGTTCTGACCCGGCAACCGGAAAAGGTGGCCGCTCCCGCCCGGGGCGTGGCATGGGATCCGGCGCGTTTTACGGAATGGACCAAGGAATTGGAAGGCGCCGCCGCGGTGGTGAATTTGGCAGGAAAAAATGTGGATTGCCGATACACCAAGGCCAGCCGGACGGAAATTCTGAAATCGAGGATCAACAGTGTGCGGGCTCTCGCTGAAGCGGTGCGTCGTTGCGCCGTGCCACCAGCGGTGTGGGTCCAGGCCGGATCCCTTGCCGTATATGGCGACGCCGGTCCGCTCTGGTGTGATGAGACGGCCCCGATCGGAGAGGGCTTTGCTTCGGAAGTCTGCCAAAAATGGGAGGCCGCTTTTTTCAAGGCCCCCATGCCGCCGGTGCGCCGGGTCATGTTGAGGATTGGCTTTGTGTTGGGCAATGAGGGCGGTGCCTTGCCGGTGCTGGCCCGGTTGGCCAAGTGGTTTGCCGGCGCCGCCGCCGGGAATGGCCGGCAGTGGGTGAGTTGGATTCATGCCCACGACATGGACCGGATTTTCCTGCGTTGTGTGCAGGATCCCGCTATGACCGGCACCTTCAACGCCTGTACCGCCGGGGCGGTGACCAATGCGGAATTAATGGCGGAACTCCGCACCATCTACCGCCGGCCCTCGGTGCCGGGTCTGCCTGCCTGGATGGTCAAAGCCGCCGCTTGGCTGATGGGTTCCGATGCCTCCCTCGCCCTGACGGGACGGCGGGGGCTGCCGGGTCGTTTGATGGAAGCTGGATTCCGCTTTGATTACCCGGCCCTGGGGCCCGCTCTGGACGAATTATTGCTCGGGCCACGCCTGCCCGTGACGGTGCCTGACCGGATGGCGGCCCTGCCGGCCCGCTGATCCCCGGTCGATCAGACCGCCGGCGCTGACCCCTTGCCTGCAGCCCGTCCTTACGTAATCATCCCGGATGCGCCCCCGAACACATTTTCTGGGCACCGGAGACATCGCGGTGCCCGCTCTGGCCAGCCTGCTGGACCATCCTGAGGTCCAAGTGGTGGGACTGGTCTGCCAGCCCGACAAACCCGTGGGCCGGAAACAGATCCTGACCCCCCCTGCCACCAAGGTTCTGGCGTTGGAGCAGGGGATTCCCGTCTTCCAGCCGGACCGTTTGCGGCAGAACGTGGAGTTGATCGCTGGATTGAAGCCGGACCTCATCATCGTGATGGCCTATGGACAGATCATTCCGCAGCCGGTGTTGGACCTGCCCCGGCTTGGCTGCTGGAATCTCCATGCCTCCCTGCTGCCAAGGCACCGGGGAGCGGCGCCGATCCAGGCTGCCATCCTGGCCGGTGATGCGGAATCGGGGATCACCGTGATGGCGGTGGAGGCGGGACTGGATAGTGGCCCGATGCTGCTGCATGAGCGCACCCCCCTCGCCCCTGACGAAACCGGGCATAGCCTGCACGACCGTCTCGCCCTGCTGGCTGCGGTGGCGCTGCGGAAGGCCTTGCCGATGATTTTGTCAGGCAATCCACCGGTCACCCTGCAGGATCCCACCGCGGTCACGCATGTCGGCAAGCTTGATCGCTCGCATGGGGTGCTCGACTGGGCGGAACCCGCCGACGCTCTCGCCCGGCGCATCCGGGCCATTGATCCGTGGCCGGGCACCAGCAGCACTTTGCCCGATGGGACCGTGGTCAAACTGTTCCCTCCGGTGACCGCGGCGGAGGTTCCCACCGGTTGCCCGCTGCCGGGCACCTTGCTGCAGGCCGGACCGGATCATCTGCTGTTCGCCACCGGACAGGGCACTTTGGCCGTTTCGGAAATCCAGCTGTCAGGCGCCCGCCGTATGACGGTCCGCGATCATCTGGCCGGGCATCCCCGGCTGGTGGGAGAACAGTGGGGCGCGGCTTCCCTCCCGCCGGAAAATCCTGCCCTGCCTGTCCCATGACCTCCGCTGAAAAACACGTCATCACCAACGGGGTGATCGCGGCCCTGCGGGCCGAACTGGATGGTTTCACCCGGGCCGCCAAGGCCGCCCAGGCGGCCGCCACCGATCCTGACAGCAAGGCGGAAAATAAATATGACACCCGGAATCTGGAAGCCTCCTATCTGGCCCGAGGGGTCGCTTTCCGGCTCGTCGAAACCGAAACCGCCCTGTCCGAATGGGAGGCCATGCCTCCCCAGGATTTCAGCGGGATGCGTCCCGCCGGGGTGGGCGCCCTCGTGGTGCTGGAAAACCAGCATGGGCCGGCGGGCTACTTCATCGGCCCGGGTGGCGGTGGCATTGCCGTGGAGCATGAGGGTCTGGAGATCACCGTGATCACCGCTGCCTCGCCATTGGGCCGGCAGCTGATCAAACGTCAGGAAGGCAGCATCTTCCTGATGGAAAGCGGGGACCGGCGCCTTGAAACCGTCATCCTTTCCGTCTGCTAGAATCCCCTGCCATGTCCCTCCCTCCTGTTGACGTTTTTACGGTCCGAGGAGCCGCCATCGGGCCCTTCATCCCGGATGCCGCCCGCCTGCGCATCGCCGTGTTCCGTGACTGGCCCTATCTTTATGAGGGGGACGATGTGTATGAGCGGGACTACCTGCGGACTTATAGCGACAATCCCGATAGTCTTTTTGTGATCGCCAGAGCCGGCGGCGAAGTGATCGGCCTCTCCACCGGCATTCCCCTCCAGGCCGAAACGGAGGAAGTGAAGGCGCCGTTTTTGGCTGAAGGAATCGACCCTGCCGCCGTCTTCTATTTCGGCGAAAGTGTGCTCCTGCCCGACTGGCGCGGGCGCGGCCTGGGGGTGAGGTTTTTCGAGGAACGGGAACGTTATGCCCGCAGCCTTCCCGGCATCCGGCACGCTGCCTTCTGCGCAGTGGACCGCCCGGCCGCTCATCCGGCCCGCCCGGCGGACTATGTGCCCCTCGATTCCTTTTGGGCTAAACGGGGGTTTGCCAAAACCGCGCTGCGGACCGGATTCACGTGGAAGGAAATCGGGGAGGCGGAGGCTTCGCCGAAACAATTGACCTTCTGGATGAAGGCCCTGCTCTAAATCTATCGGAATGTTTGTTCTCCTCGCGCAATCTCAGGTCATCTTCATGGCCGGGCTGGGCAGCTTGGCCTGTGGGATGGCGGCCTTGGTTTACGAAGGAGGCTATCGAAGGGCGCCGGTGGGCTTGGCGGTGCTCTGCATTTTTGTCATTGCTGGTTTGCCTGCAATGATTTGTTTGGGGTCTACGGACTCTGCGGTCATTTGGTTGATCAGCTTGATCAGCGGATGCATGGCTTTGGCGAGCCTGTTTTTGGTTCCTGCCCTTGCTGTGGCAGGTTTGTTTGACCGTTCCTGTCCCTTGAAGACCAGACTCCGGCATGCCGCTTTTGTGGTATCAGCCTGGATCCTCGGATGCGGGTGGGTGTTTTTGGTCTGATTTGGATTTGGACTCCATTAGGAATGGATATCCATCCGGTCCAAGTTTCGTCATAATCCGCTGATTATCCCAATCAACGACCGCCGGAGTCCGGCCACCGCGTTGCTGTCGGCATAGTGGTTCACCATCAGGGCGAAGCAAAACACTTCGCCTCCCGCTGAAGTGATATAACCGGTATAGGACCGGATGCTGGACATGGCGCCGCCCTTGCTGCGCACCGGACCGTCGGAGAGCAGGGAGCCCTGCCATGCGGCACCGTGCGGGCCTTGCGCGGCGAGGAACTGCAGCCGGGCCAGATCCAGCGGGCGGATGTGATCGGCGCGGGCGAGGCCGCAGCCATCCTCCATGCGCAGTCCGATAAATTCCATGCCTTGGGCTTTCCAGTGTTCCCGGATCACCTGGTCAGGAGCCTGTCCTGCCAGCAGGCCCATCTTGCGGAAGAGGCATTCGGTCTCGTGATTGTCGGAGGTGGCGTGGATGCTGGTGATGAGTTCCAGCAGGGGCGGCGATTGATGCTCGAGTAATTCACCGAGGCAAGGCAGAGGGTCTTCCTCCAGCGCGGTCAGGCCCGAGGTGGGGCCCTGCACCACGATTCCTGCCTCCAGCAGGGCCTGCCGGAAGTGGTAGCCGGCAAAAAGTTCCGGGTCCGGAATCGCGCCGGTGATGACGGTTTCTGTGGCGGCCGGCACCGTGCCCCGCATCGTGATCCGTCCGGTTTTTTCTCCCCCGTAAACCACGACATTGTCAGGGGTGCCTGAGGGGCCCGTGGTGACCTCGCTGACCATGATGACTGCCGGCACCTCCGGCACGATGCTGGAAACGAGGGCGGCTTCCCCCTCCGCCTCCGCCCCGCGGAACGTGACTGTGAAACGGTTATGCTCCAGATTCAGTCCGCTGACCGCACTGCCATAGCCATTTCCGATGTCACCCCAGTTCCAGAAGTCATCAAAAAGGGACCCTTGGAAAAAGCGACCGTCCCCCACGATCCGGCCCGTCACTTCCTTCAGGCCCTGATCCTTCAAGGTCATGGCCCATTTTGTCAAATCTGCCAATCGCAACAAAGGATCCCCCTCCCCGATGATCAGGACATCGCCATCCAACACGCCATCCACGATCGGAGCGGTACTCCGCAGTCGCGTCGCAAAGCGGAAGTCCGGCCCCAACCGCTGCAGGGCCGTCGCGGTAGTCACCGTTTTCAGCGTGGAAGCCGGAATGAAAGCCGTCTCCGCATTCAGATCCACCACCACCGTGCCTGCGCCATCGATCAAACAAAACCCCAGTGCCGATCCTTGCAGCCCGGGCGTCCGGGCCGCCTCACTTAGCGCGGTCTGCACCGGCGCATAGCGTGAAAGCGGTTTCGGGGGCGCTGCCGTGACAGGTTCCTCCTGCTGCGGGGCTCTTCCCGCTTCGCCGGTCCTCCGGGAATACAGCAGGCTCGCCAGCAAAGCGATAGCGAGGGTAGCGATCAGGACGTTTTTCACGGGGGGCAGGAAGGGGGGCGGATTGGTGAGGTTAAGGCCCCTCCGCTCCCGCAGCAAGCCCGGCCGGAGTGCCTCCAACGCATCAGTGGAACTGCCCCGGCGTGACGGAATTGCCGCAGAGTTTCCAGCCGATTTCCGCTGGAGCATCGGCTGATCAGGTGTCCGTTCATGTGATGAGTCCGATTCCTCCGTCTCCTGCCTCACCTCTGCCGAAAAGCTGGGAAATTCCTGACGCGATCCGCAACCGGGTGGGCCGCGAGGCGGGACCGCAGCGGGCGATGTTGGAGGAGGGGCATCTGCTGGTGATCGCGCACCGTATGCCGGGGCCGGACGAGCGGGTGCGGGTGCCGGTTTTTTTCCACCGGTCGCCGCAGGGTACTTGGCGGGGGAGTGACAGCAAGGCCCAGGGGCCGACCGCCCTGCAGGAATTCCTGACGGCTTACGAGTCGCGGATTCATGAGTTGGATGACGCCGAGGACAAGGCCCGCAGCGCGACCGAATATCATCATCTCCTGGAAGCGGCGGCTCCGGTGTTGCGGGCCTCGCGGGGATTGCACCGTGCTTTCCAACAGGCCCGTGAAATGGTGAAGGATGACCGCGATCTGATCAACTTCCGCGACAAGGCAGCGGGTATTGAGCGCAGCGCGGAACTTCTCATGCAGGACGCGCAGTTTGGTCTGAACTACACCGCGGCCCGTCAAGCCGAAGCCCAGGCCGCGAGCGCGGCCCAGATGGCCGCCAGCGCCCACCGGCTGAATATTCTGGCCGCTTTGTTCCTGCCGCTCACTGCCCTGTGCAGTGTCTTTGGCATGGACATCCACAGTGGGTTGGAAAACCGGACCGGCTACTTCTGGATCATCGTCGGAGCGGGGATTGTCCTTGGCCTCATCGTTTCCAGCCTGGTGGCCCGGCGGCATCGCTCCTGACGAATCGGCCTTCGGCGGTGGGGCAGGAACTCCGATGGCGCCGCGGCTGAAAATGGCACATGAATCCTGCTGCCCCTTGGGGTGGAATCATTTTTACCCGCCAGGATATCGCCCTCCCGATGATCGAAAACCCATTGCTCCGCCGCCTGCCCGCCACTTCTGATCCTGCCGGTGCGGACCTGTTGGACCGGTTTCTGGATTACGTGGCGGAGCGGAAACTGGAACTGTATCCAGCCCAGGAGGAGGCGATTCTGGAATTGTTCGATGACAAGAACGTGATCCTGAATACGCCCACGGGATCCGGGAAATCGCTGGTGGCCACGGCGCTGCATTTCAAGTCCATGGCGCAGGGGAAGCGTTCCGTTTACACCTGCCCGATCAAGGCGCTGGTGAATGAAAAATTCCTCGCCCTGTGCCGGGATTTCGGGCCGGAAAATGTGGGATTGGCCACCGGGGATGCCACGGTGAACCGGGATGCCCCGATCCTTTGCTGCACCGCAGAAATCCTGGCCAACTATGCCCTGAGTCAGGGCGCGGAGGCTCCGTTCCGCGACGTGATCATGGACGAGTTTCATTATTACTCGGATACCTCGAGGGGCGTGGCGTGGCAGGTGCCACTGCTGACCATGGCGCGGTCCCGCTTCCTGCTCATGTCCGCCACCCTCGGGGCCACCGGGTTTTTCGAAAAGGAAATGACCCGCCTCACCGGGGCGGCTTCCACCGTGATTTCATCCACGGTCAGACCCGTGCCGCTGGAGTTCCGTTATATCGGGGATGAAAGTCTGGATGTCGTGGTGCAGGAACTGGTGGAGTCGAAACAAACCCCGGTTTACATCGTCCACTTCACGCAGAACGACGTGGCCGAAACCGCGCAGACCCTGCTCTGTGTCAACTACTGCACCGCTGCGGAGAAAGCGGCGGTTGCCGAAGCGATCGTGGACGTTCCATTCAACAGTCCCTACGGCAAGGAAGTGAAACGCTGTCTGAGGCACGGCATCGGACTTCACCATGCCGGACTGCTGCCGCGTTACCGCGTGCTGATGGAGCAATTGGCCCAGCGCGGGCTGCTCAAGATCATCTGCGGGACGGATACCCTCGGCGTTGGGATCAATGTGCCGATCCGTACCGTCCTGCTGACGCGCCTGACTAAATTCGGAGGGGTCAAAACCGGCACCCTCAGTGCGCGGGATTTCCATCAGATCACCGGACGCGCCGGGCGGAAGGGATTTGATGATATTGGTTATGTCATCGCGATGGCTCCCGGGCACATGATCGACAATGCCAAACAGGAAGC
>CAIZWU010000234.1 GCA_903936775.1 uncultured bacterium
ACCAAGGTTCAGGAGAATACCCGGAGTGGGAGAAGCGGGGGTGGATCGTGGGTGGTCGAGTGGCATTGAAGGTGGGAGGCCACATGGAAGCAGCTTCCGTTTTCTTTGCAACGGCCGCTCTGCGCTGCTGCGGCAAGCCTGCAGGGCTTACGCACCAAAAGTCTGAAAAATCAGGTTGGTGATTCCTTCCCGGAAACTGGGGTCCAGCGCGGAGCGCTTTCTTTTGCTGCGCAGGGAGCCTTTGCCGGGGCTGGCTTTGAGGAACTTGGTGGCGATCTCCCGCACCAGGGTCAGATTTTGGGCGGCGGTCCTGTCGCGGACTTGGCAGTGATCCTCATGATAGGTGACATCGAGGACATGATGGCACTGGTTTTCCACCGACCAGTGCGCCCGGATCAGGTCTCCGAGGAGGGCGGCATCCGGCGGCAGACTGCTCAGATAGTAGTGGTATTCCTCCGTCGGATGCTCCTTGGAATGCCGCTGGCGCAGGGTCTGGCGGCGCACTTCGATCACGCTTTGCAAGCCGGGCCATTTCCATGATTTGTCAAACCAGGCCAGGTCCCGGCAGACCACCACGTCGCGTTGCTCATAACGGCCCCGGTTCATTTCGCGGGTGCCGGCTTCCTGCCAGGACTCCGGCCATGGCGTGCCGGGATCTTCCGGCCGCCCCGCCGCAAACCGGGCTTTGACGGCTTCAAAGGCATTCTTTTCGTTGGCTTTGAGCGCCAGCAGGTAGTCCGCCCCGGCCTCCTGCAGAAGTTCGGCGACCTGGGGATGGCCCGCCATGGCGTCGATGGTCACGACAGCCCCTTTGAGCTGCAGGCTGGCGAGGAGCCGGGGCAGGGCTTCCAGTTCGTTGCTTTTATCCGCGCAGACGGCGTAGCCGACGCTCAGGCTGGCCTCGCCGACCCACGCCCTCAGCAGGTGCAGCGTGCTTTTTCCGGTGGCCGGGTCCTTGGCCCCCCGGCTGACTTTTCCATCAATGGCGAGATGCTGCCCGCCCAGTTCCCCTACCCATTGCTGCATGACTTCAAGCAGGGCTTCGGGCTGCAGGCCCATGAAGACATTGCGGAAGACATCATGGGAAGGCGCGCCGTGGACCAGCGGAGTGAAGCGGCGCAGCCACTCCAGTTGGGATTGGGCAAAAATGCCCATGTCCGTAAAGTCCTCACAGTCGGAGACCATGGCGCAGAGGGCGACCAACAGAACCTCGGGTAGCCGGTGGAGCACCCGCCCGGAGACGCGGGCATCCGGCAGGCCTGCAAACAGTTCGCTCAGGCGGGCCAGTGGGGCCGCATCAACGGGCAGGGAGGAAGGGCTGGATTCGCCACACGGGGCCGATGGATGAAGTGTCATCCATAACCATTTCAGGATATGGCACTTCCGGCAATCACGAGCCGGACTATACTTTCCAGGTTTACTTGCCTTTCCAGGTTCACTTGGTCATTTCATGCGTACGCCCTGGCGCAGATTGCCACCACCCCTGCCATATGAGATGCAGTGCCCGACAGGGCTGCCTGCCGAAACGGAACGAACCTTCATGCGCCGCCTTTCCCTTGCACAATCCGGCCTCCTGCTTTTGCTGGCCGGATCCGCCGTGGATTCGACATCAGGCCTGTTCACCCGGCTGCTGCCGACCGACGGGTTCACGACCGCCTCCGGGCGCGGTCTGGCCGCCTTCGCCTTTCTGC
>CAIZWU010000235.1 GCA_903936775.1 uncultured bacterium
AGCGCCACACGGGCTTTAAATCCTGCATCATGTCTCTTTCGTTTGGCTTTCATTGGGTCTGTGATTGGTTCGCGGTTTCCTGCGCCCAGGTCCAGCCCAATCATAGCTTAGCCAGTGGCCCGGTTTTCGGGGTCCACCTCAGAAGCAGGGAAGCGGTTTTCCGATGCCGGGGCTATGAGACCGGGGCTATGGAAATACACGGATCGCCTACGGCAGAGTCATGCTACGATTCCCCCCAGCTTCACCCCCACCCGTGAACATCTGGATGATTCGTGCCATCCGTGGCCACCCCACCACAGAGCACTGGCTCCCCTCAACACTTCTTGACTCTCATGAAATTTTATCGATATTCAAACATAACCATTATGGATTCTTCTGACACACCCACCTCCGCCCTTCCTTCGAATTCAGCTCTGATCTGGCGGGCCTGGCTCCCGCTGTTGAGTCTGGGCGTGGTGTTGTGCGGCGGCGTTAGTTGTGAATCGACCAGCAGCAGCTCCCCCGCGCCGCTCGCGGCCACCGGCCCAGTCAGGAGCAACACCCTCTCAGCAGGGGACGTGGTCAGCATCGGTTTTCCGGCTACGGCCGAGTTGAATCAAAGCCAGAAGATCCGGCTAGATGGTAAAATCAGTCTGCCCATGGTCGGTGAAGTCAGCGCCGCCGGGAAATCTCCCTTGGGGCTTCAGGAGGAACTGGTGGTGAAATACAAGGAATTTCTCCAGGACCCGAAGGTGATCGTCAGCCTGATCAATTCCGCCGCGGTGGTTTATGTGAATGGGGAAGTGTTGTCGCCTGGGAAAGTGGTGCTGGACCGCCCGATGACGGTTTATGAGGTGGTGATGGAATCCGGCGGTTTTTCCCAGGTGGCCAATGCCAAAAAGGTCATCCTGACCCGTCAGGAAGGCGGGAAATTGGCCCGGCGGGAACTGGACATGAAGTCCGGGACGGACAGTGCCAGCATTTACGTCAAGCCCTTCGACACCATCACGGTGAGCCAGAGCTGGTTCTGAGCCTGGGAGGGCACGGGTTTATGTCGACAGGGGCTGGCGTCCTGCGCCACCCACAGGATTTTTTCTGGTTATTTAAAAGCGTCAGGAACACCAGACGCCGGGGAGATGGATCACCATCCGTCATCCCTTGGTGGCTGGTATTCCGGACGCTTTTTTGTACCCAGGGACGGCCGAATCCTCCGGCCCCTCTCCCCAGTCCAATGTTTATGCCATTTCCGGCTAAAATCGGCGAGATTTGATCCCTCCGGGGTCATAGCCATTAGCCGGGGATTGAGCGCCGCGACATACCCGGAACGTCCCCAACAAAATCTACGCATCCCGGCAGGTATGCCAGAGGGCACGGCGCGTTTTTCCGGTCCGCATTCTATCACCCCTTCAGGGTGAGCCGTTTTAATTCCGTCGATTCCGGTGGTGTCGCTTCCGCTCAACCACCGGCTAATGGCTGTGATCCCTCAGGGATCGCTGCGGAGCTCCCCATTTGCGACCATTGGCGGATATTGGCGGATATTGGCGGAGAGCCCCCCAGAGCACCGGCCCAGAGCCTGAGCCGTAGCCTGACTCTGCCACCGGCGAGTCGTGAGCGGAATGGATCCCGGAGGGATTAAAGCCATTAGCCGGGGATTGAGCGCCGCGACATCCCCGGAACATCCCCAACGAAGTCCATGCATCCCGGCAGGGGATGCCAGAGGGCACGGCGCGTTTTTCCGGTCCGCATGCTGTCACCCCTTCAGGGTGAGCGGTTTTGATTCCGTTGATTCCGGTGGTGTCGCTTCGCTCAACCACCGGCTAATGGCTGTGATCCCTCCGGGATCGATACGGAGTCTCCCCATTTGCGACAATTGGCGGATATTGGCGGATATTGGCGGTAAGCCTCCCCAAAGCAACGGACCAGAGCCTGGGCCGTAGCATGACTCTGCCGCAGGCGGGTCGTGAAGCAGGGAAGCGGTTTTCCGATGCCGGGGCTATGAGACCGGGACTATGGAAATACACGGATCGCCTACGGCAGAGTCATGCTACGATTCCCCCCAGCTTCACCCCCACCCGTGAACATCTGG
>CAIZWU010000236.1 GCA_903936775.1 uncultured bacterium
CCGCCGTTGTATTGCCCTCCCACGTCGCCCAGGCCGGTGGCATTATCCACCTCCGCATGATGGGCGATCATCCCAAGGGCCGGGCGGTGGTGGCCGAGATCCAGCAGCCGGTTCACCGCCAGCGCGGTGGCCAGCGCACTGGCCCCGCTCATGCCGAAACCACAACCAAAGGGAAAGGCCGCCTCGATTTCCACGCGCAGCACTTCGGCCGTCAGGGCGGCCAACACGCTGCGCACCGTGGGGAATTCCCACGCCTCCCCGCCCACCAGGATCTGGCAGGCCGGCGTGCCTGCGGTGGCCCGGGACACCTTCACGGTGACTCCGGCATCCAGGGTGATGCCCACGCCGAGGGAGCCGCGGCCATGGGGGGGCTCGGCCGGATAGGTTTCGAAGACCAGCGAGATATTGGCCGGGCAAAAAGCAGTCGCGTGCAGCATCAGTCCGTGCCATACCGCCGGATTCCTGCTTTGTGCAATCCTTCTTTCCATCCGGGATCGGGCCGCGTATGGGAGAGACTCCTTATTGATGAAAACCTACGATTTCCTTGTGGTCGGCAGCGGCATTGCCGGGCTGAGCTTTGCCCTCCGTGCCGCTGCCCACGGGTCCGTCGCCATCCTTACCAAGCGGGGCGCTGAAGCCTCCAACACCGCCTGGGCCCAGGGCGGCATCGCCACCGTCATGGGGGCGGATGATTCCATGGACCTCCACGTGGCCGATACCCTTGATGCCGGGGCCGGGCTCTGCCATGAGGGCGTGGTCCGCACCATTGTCAGCGAGGGGCCGGAATGCATTGAGGAACTGATTGCCCGCGGCGTGCAGTTTGATAGTCACAAGGAGAACGGGGTCACTGAAATCGACCTCGGCCGCGAGGGCGGCCACACCCGCCGCCGCATCCTCCACCATGGCGATACCACCGGGAAGGAAATCGCCACCCGTTTGCTGGAAGCCTGCCGCCGCACTCCCGGAATCACGTTTTACGAAAACCACTTCGCCATCGATCTCATCACCACCGCCCGGCTCGGCTTTGCCACCGGCGACCGCTGCCTCGGGCTCTATGTGTTGGATGAGGCCACTACGGAAGTGACCGTCTTCCGCAGCGACCGCGTGGTGCTGGCCACCGGCGGCTGCGGGCGCGTCTATCTTTATACAACCAACCCCAAAATCGCGACCGGCGATGGCGTGGCCATGGCCTGGCGTGCCGGAGCCACCCTTTCGAACATGGAGTTCATCCAGTTCCACCCCACCTGCCTCTATCATCCCACCATCAAGAGCTTCCTCATCACCGAAGCCATCCGCGGCGAGGGCGGGGTGCTGGTCGGGGCGGATGGCGAGGAATTCATGCAGAAGTATGATGTCAGGAAATCCCTCGCTCCGCGCGATATCGTGGCCCGCGCGATCGACCGCGAGATCAAGAAGACCGGCCACCCCTGCGTCTATCTGGATATCACCAGCAAGTCGCGGGAGTTTCTCAGCGAGCGCTTCCCCAACATCTACGGGACCCTGCTGAACGCCGGGATCGACATGGCGAAGGACCGCATCCCGGTGGTGCCCGCGGCGCACTATCAATGCGGCGGCATCCGCACGGATGTGAATGGCGCCACCAGCCTGCGCGGCCTGTATGCCGTGGGTGAGGTCGGCTGCACCGGCCTGCACGGCGCGAACCGGCTCGCCAGCAACAGTCTGCTGGAAGCCGCCGTGGTGGCCCGCCGGGCCGCGGTGGATATCCTGCGGCGCAGCCCGCTCGGCCAGACCGTGCTGGAGGAGATCAAACTCCCGCCGTGGAAGCCCGGTGACGTCACCGACGTGGATGAACTGGTGGTGATCTATCACAACTGGGACGAAATCCGCCGCCTGATGTGGGATTACGTCAGTATCGTGAGGACCGGCAAACGCCTCCAGCGCGCCGCCACCCGCCTGCGCAATCTCCAGCGCGAGGTGCAGGACTTTTATTGGAACTTCAAGATCACCAGCGAACTGCTCGAACTCCGCAACCTCGCCCAGGTTGCCGCTCTCATCGTGGACAGCGCCAGCCAGCGCCACGAAAGCCGTGGCCTGCACTACACCCTGGACCATCCCGATCCTGACGAACGCGAACGCCACGACAGCCTGCTGCGGCGGGTGTTGTAATACCAAGGAGACTTGAAAACGGAATGAAGGTTGACCCAGGCCGGCCGGAGGCGGCGGCATCTTTCCGGAAGATCACGCTCCTGCGGAACTCGGAATTCCCTGGCAGCGAATGCGCTAAGGATCGCGCACCTGCGGCGCGGCTGAACCGGCATGGCGGACGACCTGTTGCATGATCCCGTTTCCAACGCTCCGAGGCCTCACTCCAGACTCCACGCCACGTCCACGCTGCGCTCCTGGCCAAACCGGTCCTTGTATCTCACATGTCCATGCTGGGCGCCGTATTCGTGCACCAGCTTGGTCACCTTCACATCGAAGCAGCAGTATTCCGCGATCTGCAGGATCTTGCCTTCGCGCCACCAGCGGATCGCGTCCAGCCCGTCCGCGGTCTTGCCGGTGCCCAGGGAGGCGGTGGCGATGTCATCCAGTTTGATGCGGTGTCCCAGCTTCACTTCCAGATCCAGCAGCAGGTCGAGGCTCTTGGTCTGCTCCTCGATATTCCACATGCTGTAGGCCTGCAGTACCGCGTAGTCGAAGCCCACGTGATTGAATCCGATCACGAGGTCAGCCGTGCTAAGCTCTTCGATCAGTGCGCCCACTTCCTCCTCCCCATAGATGCGGTAGGCCCCGGCGGCCGTGCTGTAGGTCACGCCCACGGACATCCCCATGCGGTCTTTTTTATCCCAGCCGCCGACATCGCCGGCAGAGCGTTGGGTTTCGAGGTCAAAGTAAACGATATTCCGGGCCATGATGCGGCGTTACGCTGCGGCTCCCGGGGGTGCCAGGGGAAAGTCGCCTCCCCTCGTCCGTCCTGGCCTGACAGGCGGGCGCAGTGAGTTCCGGCATTGGCCATTTGTCATCCGTCCCTTTTTCACTTATGAACGACCGCCATGCACCCTGCGACGGACCCCTCCCTGGCCACCTTTCTGACTGCGCTGGCCGGCGTGCTGGCACTCCTGTGCCTCTGGCGCAGCCACGCCGCGAACCGGCAATACCGCTTGATTGAGGCCCTGCCGACCTCGCGTACCCAGGGCGTGTTCATCGGCCTCGTCGAGCTGAAAGGCACCGCCGAGGGGGATCCCTTCCTCTCCTACCTCACCGGACAGGAATGCATCCTCTACCGGTGGTCCGTCAGTGAGGAATGGCGGCGGGTCGTCACCGAGACCTATCGGGATCAACAGGGCCGCACCCAGACCCGGCAGCGCGTGGAGAGCGGTTGGACCACTCTCGCCAGCGGCGGGGAGTCGCGCCCGTTTTACCTGCAGGACGAAACCGGCGCGGTGCTGGTGCATCCGGACGGGGCGGACGTGCGCCCCTTCCAATTGATGTCCGAGCGGGTCACCGAAATAGACCCTCTCTATTATGGCAAAGGGCCGCCAGGCGGTATCATGAATTCCACCGGGGTGCGGCGGTTTCTCGAAGAAGGCATCCCGCACCATGCCGAGGTCTTTATTGTGGGGCAGGCGAGGGAACGGGCCGATGTCGTGGCGGCCGAGATCGCGGCCACCCCCGGGGCGCCGCTGTATTTGGTTACTACCGAGGCGGAGGCCCAGGTACTGCGGCGTTATGGGCGTTCGCGGGACGGGCTGGGCCTGCTCGGCCTGGGATTGGCAGCAGCTTGCGGGTATGGCCTCGGGGTCCGCACCGGCCTCGCCGCGCCGCCGTGGCTGGCCGCGGCGGCCGCCGGGCTCTATCTGATTTTCTGGATCAGCACCTGGGTGTGGATGTTATTCAATAGCCTCGTCGATGTGAGGAACCGCGTGCGCCAGGGCTGGTCCCTCATCGAGGTCCAGCTGAAACGCCGGCATGACCTGATCCCGCCCCTCGTCGCCGCTGTGGATGGCCTGCGCATGCATGAAAAGGAAGTCACTGAAGCGGTGACCGCCTTGCGCCAGCAGCAGCAGGCCACCCCGCCCGGACAGCCCGGGCCGGAATATCATGGCGCCGCCGTCCGGCTAGCGGTGCTGGTGGAGCGTTATCCCGCCCTGAAAACCAGCGACGCCTTCCTCCGGCTCCAACACAGCCTCACGGAGACGGAGCAGCGCATCGCCCTCGCCCGCGATTATTTCAACGACATCACCACGGCCTACAACACCCGGCTCGAAGTCTTTCCGGACTCCCTGCTGGCGCGCCGCTTCGGGTTCACTCCCCAGTCCCTCCTGGAGGCCGCCGACTTCGAGCGCGCCCCTGTGTCCATGCATCACCCGCCAGCCCTCGCCCCGGGCGTCACCTGACTCAGCCTTCCCCTCAAAAAGCGGTGGATGAGGCTCCCGCCGAATTCCCAGTGCCCCGGTTTCCACGGATGCTCTGGCCAAAAAATGGAGCGCGGACTTCCCGTCCGCTCCGGCAATCCCGGCCCCTAGTCCGGTCTTATCCAGTTGCCGCCGCCGATGTTCCGGGGTGGAATAGAAGTCCGCGCTCCATCGCTCACCGACCTGCATCCCCCTCCAGAATGATCTTTTTTCGGCGGGCAATCTCCCACCCACCGAAGCCATGGCACCCCCCTCCTTCACGCCCCACCACACCCACCCGCCGTCGCCTGATCTGAATCCTTAGGTCACAGAAGCGCCAACCCGATAGCTATGATCCTCTGTCTCAAAAGAATTTTGTTGGTATTCGCTGCCATTCCGGCGCTCGCCCATGCGGGGAACGTGGACAGTGTGTCTGCGCTCGTCGCCGCAGTGCATGAATCATAATTGGTTCAAGGACAGCTACGCGATTGAGTTCGTCCGCAACGGGGTGGAGATCGACCACAACCTGTTCGACTTTGATGCGAGGAAGGACCACGGAAATCTGATCTCGGGATTCGGCGACGCCCCGGCGAAAGGCCCCGCGAGTTTCCACAATAACCTCATCAGCAACCCCGGCCGCGGTGTCATTTGGATCAATGAGGTCTTTGACAATCTTGAGATCCACAACAATCACATCATCACGCGCACCACGGTCACCCCGCGGATTGAAGGTCTGTTCGGCTTCAATCCCGGCTGCGACTTCAAAACGATCACGATTCGGGACAACGTGATCGGGTGCCAAGGGCAGGCGCGTCCTTTGCTCCGGGATCAGGAGAGCTACGCAGCAGGGGTTCGGAATAATCTGCTCACAAACGTGTTCGCCGCCGCCCGGTTTGACAACCCTCAGGGTGGGAAGCCCACGGGGCTCGAAGCCGCGCTCGATTTCGAGTGCGGTGTCCACGGCGAATATACCGTTGACGGCTGGAAGGTTCGGCCATCGGCCAAAAAGAGAGCACCATGAGGCCTAATGACCATGGTGATAATGGGACGTAGTCCGATAGAATGGTTGCTGAACGATTCGCGGACGGCCTTCCCTGAAGGCGCGGGTCTGTTTTGGCGGACAGCCTGGCCTTCAATAGGAAAAGTTTCCGCCCGCTTTTCCTCTGTCAGGACGGACTGGCGGCGTTGGCCGGGTCCCGCAGGGGAGGGTTTTCCGGGTAAGACGGCCCTTGGCCGGCGCCTTGGGCCCTCCGGTGGCTGGTTCCCGGCAGGACGTGCGCGGGCATGCCGTTTCGGTAAGCGGGAGAGGGGGTAGGGACGCCGGGACACGAAAAAGCCCGGTCAGGCAGGTGGGCGCCCGACCGGGCGGAATCCAGGGGCTGGTGGAAGGTGGGAGCGGTTTGATGGACCGGAGCCTTCCAAGGTGCTTCAACTCACCGGGCTGCGGGGCGGCGGCGGCGGGCGAGGAGGCCGCCGGTCAGGACCAGCAGGCCGAGGCTGCCGGGCTCGGGGACCAGTTGGGCGACCATCAGGTTGTCCACCCCGCCGATGTTGGCGGCGGAGAAGTTCAGGTAGTTGTCGGCATAACCGCCGCCGGTCTTGCTGAAGGAATAACGGAGAATGCCGCCGGCGTAGACGCTGATATCGGTCTGGCCCACGCCATCGAAGGGATTGCCGTCGGTGGGGTCCTGGGCGATCAGTTCGATCCGGGTCAATCCATTGGTCTGGGCGGTCTCGCTCCAGATGGGTTCGACGGGGGTCAGGGTGGTGCTGCCATCAAAGGCCTGGAGGAGGCCATTGCCGCGGAAAAGGATGCCGAAGTGGGCGTGCGGGTCATTGATGCCGTCGTTTTTGTTGGCGCTGGATTGACCAATGTTGACCGCCTCCCACAAGGTGGCGTCGGGATTGGCCACGGAGTTGGGCGCGAGGTCGAAGCTGACAGCCAGTCCGCCGGCGGAGGCGGAGCCATTGAAGTTGTAGTCCAGGGCGGACCGGCCATTGCTGAAGGCGTTGAGGAGATAGTTGCCGCCATCAATGCCGCCGGTGGCGTTGCCGACCTGGGTGTTCCCCACGGCGACCCAGGGGATGGTGGCCCCGCCGGTGGTGAGGAGACCGCCCTGCCGGGCGCCGAGGTTGAAGTTCAGATTGTTGGTATCCGGGTTTGCCGGGGCGTAGAAGTTATCGGTCAGCAGGGCGCGCTGTTTCACGATCTCGTTGCTGACGGCGTAGTGGTGCCAGGTGTCGGCGGGAACCAGCGGCGTCATGGCGAAGGTGATCGAATTGGCGGCGGCGGTGAAAGTGTATTTCAGCACGCTGCCGGGAGTGGCGTTCTGGTCGAAGCCGTTGAGGACGCCGCCATCGCTGGCGGTGACATTGTGGATGCGCCCGCCCGGCCCACCGAAGGCGGCATTGAAGAAGGTGGTGGTATAGGTTTCGCCCACCCGCAGGTTGTTGAGGGTGTAGGTGGCGGGATTGCCGTTGTAGAGGAAGTTCTCGGTCAGGCCACCCACACTCCCGGTGATGGGAGGGACGTTGCCGGTGAAGCCGTTATTCAGGCCCGACGTGGTGTAACTGTTGGTCGCGGGGTTGCCGGCCCCGCCGGAGCCGGTGAACACCGCGTCATTGATCCGGCGGTTGGGGCCATCAAAGATGTCCACCGCGAGGGTGTAGGCCTTGTCAGCGGAGATGCCCGAATCGGCGTCCCCCGTGATGGGGTTGCTGGTGAATACCCCGGCGAAACCGGTGAGGGGCGAGAACAAGGGCAGCAACGTGAGGGCGAGGAGAGGACGACGGATCATAAGGAAAAAGGGTGGAATCGTTCCGGATCAAGTCTCCATGGGGACTGGAGAGCGTGTAATCTGGAATTAATGAAGATTTGCATTATCTGGATTTATTAGGCGGAGCAAACTATTTTCCTACGCGTTCGAGTATTTTTTGTCAGCGGGCAGGAGGGAAGGGGGCTGGGCGGCTTGGGGATTCCCCCCGGATTGGGGAAGGGGGAAAAGGCTTGCTCTGCAGGGGCCGGGTTTCCTAAACAGAGGCCTGCTTTTGGACAGAACCGGCCGGATGCCAAAATCCCGCCGGAGAGAAAGCTCACGTCCTGACCTGAATGAGGCCGCCTTTCGCGGCTGCCTACCCCCTCCCTCTGATGCGATTTCCCTTCCTGATGATCCTGGGCCTGTTGGCCGGGTCCTTCGGCCTGCGTTGTCAGGCCAGTGATTCCAATATCGCGCTGTCCCGACCAGTGATCGCCTCTGGAGGCACCGCGGGCGGCCCGGCGGGGGCGGTGACGGATGGGGACAGTTCCACCTACACCGCGCCGGCCGCGGCGGGGGTGATCGGATTTTATTATCAGATCGATCTGGGCCGGGAATACCCGCTGCAGGCGATCGATCTCTACAGCCGGGTGAACGATGGGGCGAACAAGCTCTCCAGGGTGCGCATGGCGGTGTATGCGGACAATGGCGGGGTGCCGGGGGTGGAGCGCTGGGGGTATGAAATCCGGGCCAACGGGGTCAACAATCTCCAGGGGGGAGTGGACCACCTGGTGCCCTCCCTGCATCCAGCCGGGACCATGCGGGGCCGGTTCATCCGCCTGACAAATGTCGCCAATACCAGCAACGCGCCCCAGATTGCCGAGATCGAGGCCTTTGAAGCACCGGCGCCGGAGGTGAAGTATTTTGGACCGGATGCCGGGAACATCACCAAAACCGGGGCGCCGGGGAAACCTGGCGAAGCGGTGCTGAGCTGGAACGTGACTGGATCCACGTCGCTGAGCCTGGATCAGGGCATCGGCCCGGTGACGGGTCCGGCGGGGTCGGTGAAGGTGTCTCCAGCGGTGACCACCACCTATGTCCTGACGGCGGCCAATGGGGCGGGAAGCACCACGCGGGCCGTGACCATCGGGGTGGATGAGCCGGAGCTCCCGCCGTTTATTTCCGAATTCCTCGCGTCCAATGAAGGCGGGATCCGCGACAGTGAAAGTAAACGGCAGGACTGGATTGAGATCGGCAACCCGAATGCGTTCGCGCTCAATCTGGCAGGGTTTTTTCTGACGGACAATGCGGGACAGAAAACGAAGTGGATGTTTCCGGCCTTTACGGTGCCGGGTCATGGTTATGCCATTGTCTTCGCCTCCAATGCCGCCACCCCCCGGCCACCCGGGGAGACGCCCCACACCAATTTTGCGCTGTCATCCGGTGGGGAATACCTGGGGCTGGTGGCCCGGGACGGGGGCACGGTGCTGAGCCAGTTCCCCGCCGGTTATCCGGCGTCTCTGATGTATCCACCGCAGGAACAGGATCATAGTTATGGGGTCACGGGAGCGGTGGCCGGTTTTTACGCGGTGCCCACGCCTGGGGCGGCCAATGGTCCGCGCTTTGACGGCGTGGTGGCCGACACCGTCTTCAGCGTGCGGCGCGGCCTTTACGATACTGCCCAGACGGTGGCCCTTTCCTGCGCCACGCCGGGGGCCGAAATCCGCTATACCCTGAACGGGGCAGACCCCACCGCGACCACCGGCACGGTTTACTCAGTGCCGGTGGCGGTCAGCACCACCCGGGTGCTGAAGGCGGCGGCCTTCCGGTCCGGTTGGGCTCCGGCCAATATTGATATCCAAACGTATGTCTTTCCCTCCGACGTCCGCAGCACGGCGGCGGCGAAGGGTTGGCTGGCCCCCGCGCTCGTCTCTGGCCTGACCGACGTCCAGGTCCGGGCCGCGCTGCGCGAAGTGCCCTCCATGAGCCTGACCGTCCCGCCCGGCATCACCATTGATGGCGGGGTCGACAAACGGGCCAAGCTGGAGTGGCTGGACCCCAGCGGCGTGACGGCGGGATTCCAGATCCCCTGCGGCGTGCAGTTGTTCGGCGGGGCGTTCACCAACTTCGCCAAGAAGTCCTTCCGGGTTTCCTTCAAAGGTGAATACGGGGCCTCCAAACTCAACTATCCGCTCTTCGCCGGATTCGACCGGGGCTGGCCGGCGGCCGATGAGTTCGATCAGCTGGAACTCCGCAACGGGTCTCATGATATGGCCTCGCGGGGCTTTTACATGTCCAACGCCTTTACTGATGCCACCATGCTCGACATGGGATCGTATGCGCCGCACGGCCGGTTTGTGCATCTCTATCTGAATGGCAGCTACTGGGGGCTCTATCATCTGCGCGAGCGCTTCAATGCGGCCATGATGGCGTCCTACTACGGCGGGGACCGCAGCGATTACGAATCGGTGAATGGCAATCTCAACGTGGGCGGCTGGGCTGATCCGGGGCTTCCCTACGATGGGACGGATGCCCAGTGGACGCAGATGAAGGCGCTGGCCCGGTCCGGCGGCAACACCTATGAAAAGCTCCGCCCCTTGCTGGATGTGCCGCAATACGTGGATTACATGATCATGTGGATGTTCGGGAAGTCGGAGGATGAATACCGGACTACCGGACCGGTAGGGCCCGGCCATGGTTATAAGTTTGTTCTGAACGATGCCGACGGCTATCTTTACTACGCGCCCTATGGCGGCCCGGGGATTGACCGGACCGGCCGAGATGCCCCTGGCAAGCGCGCCGGCGATGGGCCGGGCAGCCTGTTCTCCATGCTCCTAAAAAATGGCGGCAACGAATACCGCACCCTGCTGGCCGACCGCATCCACCGCTCCTATGTGACGGCCGGGGGCGCCATGACCGCGGCGGCCAACAAGGCCCGCCTGAATGAACTGTGCGATCCGATTCAGCAGTCCATGATTCTGGAGGGATCGCGCTGGAACTACCAAACCCCCTCCAGTTGGGCCACCGCCCGCACCGGGGCCTTGAACTGGTTCACCAGCCGCACCAACGACATTCTCGGCATTTACCGGACGGCCGGTTTCTATCCTTCCATCGTGGCCCCCGTCTTCAATCTGCCGGCCGGGTTGGTGGCCAGCGGCAGCATGCTGCAGCAGACCACCTCCACGCCCGGGGCGCTGGTCTATTACACCACCGATGGCTCTGATCCCCGCCCCGATCCCACCGCCGTGCCCAACACTCCCTTCATCACGGCGGCAACTTCAGGCAAAATCCACGTGCCCGCTGCCGCCGGGGATGGGGCCATCCTGCCGGAGACCGCCGACCTCCTCGCCCTCTATCCGCTGGATCGTGCGGCCACGGGTGCCACTGATCCCGTGGGCAGCTTTCACGGCGCCCTGACGAATGGGGCCTCCATCACCGCTCCGGGGCAACGCGGCGGGGGGGCGGTCCTGCTTGATGGGATCAATGATTACGTTCAATTGGGCAATCCGGCAGGCCTGCGGTTCGCGGGTCAAATCACGATCGCGGCGTGGGTGCGGCCTCATGCGGTGGGCCTGATCCGCAGTATCGTCTCCAAAGGATCGGACACTTCCGCGGCTCCCGCTGGAGAGGCTTTTCTGCGGATCAATGCGGGCGCCTATCAAGGGGGATTCACCATCGACGCCACGGCTTCCGTTATGGCGGCTGGGCCAGCCAGCGGGGCAGGCTCCGCCCTGGGCGATATCGGCAACTGGGCACACGTCGCCATCGTTTATGACGGCACGGCGTGGCGCCTCTACCGGAATGGCGTGGAGATCAGCAGTGTGGCCAGCGCCACCGGGGCTCCTGACAATACCTCCGGCTGGGCCATTGGCGCGCGTGGTCCGGGCGATCAGCGGTTCTACGGAGGTCAGATTGACGAGGTCCGGATCTACGACCGGGGGCTCTCTCCTGCCGAAGTCAGCGCCCTGGCCGCGGGCACGGTGCCCAATCCGGTGATCCAGTGGGCTCAGGCGGGTTTTGATGATTCCCTCTGGCCGGCTGGCGCGGGAGGGATCGGTTTCGCTCCCGCCGGCGATCCGCTCGGCGCGGCGGTCACCCAGGACATCGGCGCCGTCCTCCACGGGGTGAATGCCAGTCTGTATCAACGCTATCACTTCCCGGTTCCCGCCTGGATCAAAAGTGGACTGACCGCCCTCGAACTCCGGGTCAAGTCCGATGATGGTTATGCGGTCTATCTGAATGGAGCCCGGGTGGCCTCGAGGAATGCCGCAGCGCTCCTCACCGGGACCAGCGCGGCCACGGGGGAAACTCCGGACAACTCTGCGCTGGTGGGGGACCGGGTGAATCTTACGGCCTTCATTCCCATGCTCGTGGAGGGCGATAACGTTCTTGCGGTGCAGGGCCTGAACCTCAGCGCCGGGGACGATGACTTCCTGCTGGCCGCGGAACTGCATGGCCAGCGGGGCACTTCGGCAGTGGCGCCTCCCGGAGGCCTCGCGTTGACCCGCAGCACCCTCGTCCGGTCGCGCGCCCTGCAGCCGTCCTCGGGGCAATGGAGCGCGCTGCAGGAAGGGTTCTATCAGGTCGGGCCTTCAGCCTGTCCTCCCGGCGCTCTCGCGGTCACCGAATTGCATTTTAATCCCTCCGGCGATGGGGATGGGGAATTCATTGAATTGATGAATGTGTCGGGAGCGGCCATCAATCTGCGAGGGGTGCGGTTCGTCCTCGGCGTGGACTTCCAGTTTCCCCAGCTGCGCGACAAGGTCCTCAGTCCCGGGGAGCGGCTGGTGCTGGTGGACAGTCAATTTACCTATCAAAAAATCCAGGGCTGGTCCGCCAGGCTGGGCGGGATTTACCGCGGGGCCTTCGACAATGCCGGGGAGCGCGTCCTCATCACGGCGGAGGACGGCATCACGCCGCTGGTGGACTTCATCTATGGCGCCTCACCCCCCTGGCCTGACGCGGCCAATGGGGCCGGGCGCAGTCTGGTGCTGATCAATCCTTCCCCGGCTACCAATCCGGCGCTCCCGCAGAACTGGCGGGTCAGCACCCGCACCCATGGTAATCCCAATGCCAGCGATTCCCAAGTTTTCGTGGGACTGCCCACGGCGGATTCGGACAACGATGGCCTGTCCGGTTTGATGGAATTCGCGCTCGGCACCAGCGATGCGGTGCCGAATTCACTTCCGGTCGCTTTCACTTCCGATACCCTGGGTGGTCTCTCCATCAGCCTCGATCACGCCAATGGCGCGGACGTGGCGGCCCTCTCCGCGCAGGCCACGCAGGATCTTTCCCTCTGGGAGGTGCCCTTGGAACTCACCAGCCGCAGCCTCCTGCCGGACGGCCGCCTGCGCTCCACTTGGCGTCCGATGCTGCCTCCTCCGGCGACCGGGCGACTCTTCTACCGTTTCCGTACTCCGTGATCCGATCCCTGCAACCCTGTCGTCTGGTCCGCAGCTTCAGGGATCAAAGGATATAAGCATGCCGGGAAAGCACCTATGTTTGAGCTTTCCGGCGGCAGCCTTCGTGGTTCAATATGCCACACCATGACCACACCCCACCCTGACCGCCGCCGTTTCCTCCTGTCCTCCGTGGCCGCCACCGCCGCGCTGGTATCCACCACCCCTCAGGTTCCTGCCGCGGAACCGGCTTCCACCATCGTGCTGCCCAAAAGCAGCCGGCAAATCCTTTTGTCCTGCAAGCTCGGGATGATCGCCGGCGAGGCCGGGGGCCGTAAACTCAGCATCGTGGAGCGGCTCCAGATGGCGGCTGAAGCCGGATTTGATGGCGTCGATTTTGATGAAGCCGGCAACTTCACCCCGGAACAGGCCCGTGCAGCCGTGAAGGAAAGCGGGGTCTTCGTCCACAATGCCATCAACCACACCCATTGGGGGGTCCGGCTCACCGATGCCAACCAGGAAACCCGCGACAAGGCCCGGGCGAACATGGACCATTGCCTGCGCGTCTCCCACGCTGCGGGCGGCAGTGGTATCCTTATTGTGATAGGGAAAGGCTCGGACGGTCCGGTGGAGGAAATCGATGCCCGTTGTCAGGCTGAGATCAAAAAGTCCCTCCCCCTCGCCGCGGCGCTCGGTCAGCGTATCCTCTTCGAAAATGTCTGGAATCAAATGCACTATGATCATGACAAAGGTCCCGAGCAGACCCCCGACCGTTTCATCAAATTCATCGACAGCTTCAACAGCCCGTGGGTCGGCCAGTATTACGATATCGGGAACCACTGGAAGTATGGTCAGCCCGGCGACTGGATCCGCGCTTTCGGTGCCCGTGCCGTGAAGTTTGATGTCAAAGGTTTCAGCCGGGCGAAAAATAAATTTGTGGAGATCACCGGTGAGGATGACGATCTCCCCTGGGACCAGGTGCGCAAAGCCATTGCTGATACCAATTGGACCGGCTGGACCACCGCTGAAGTTGGCGGAGGAGACGTCAAACGGCTCACCATCGTCCGCCAACAGATGGAAAAAGCGTTCGGGCTGTAATTTCGGAACTTAGCCTGACACCCAGTCTGCGGCCTCGACGGAAGGCCGCAGCTGGGGGCAACTTTGAGGACAAGCGGAAGGAGGCTCCCCCCTGCGGTGAGGGAAGCTCAAGCGATCCTGCTTTTTTTGCAGCCTCCCATGAGGCCGGCAGCAGCCGTAGCGCGGTGGACAGTTTTCCCATCAAGCCTCATCCCAGGCTGCTTCAAGGGAGCCGGTGCCGGTTTGGTAGTAGGGAAGCCAGGCGAGGCCGAAGGCATTGATGGTGATGTTCTTTTTGAGGGCCCGGATGGGGTTTTTGGTGAGGACAAGGCGGTCGGGGTCGGCGGTGAGGCGAATTTCGCTCATGGCGCGGTCCATTTCGTTTTTGAGCTCCACCATCTGGGATTCGATTTCCGCGAGGCGGTCCTCGGCGCGGCCGACATCGCCGCTTTGCTCGAAGGCGCGGGTGGCGCTGCGGGCGGCGGTGCTGGTTTTGTTGAGGGTGGTGCGGCTGAGCGCCTTGCGGCCGAAGAGGGCGCCGAGGATGGTCTGTCCGATGCTCACCGCAGTGTTGATCTTGGCGGAGCGGGCCTGGGCGGCTTCGCGGTCGATGGC
Organism: uncultured bacterium; assembly: GCA_903936775.1. GTDB lineage: Bacteria > Verrucomicrobiota > Verrucomicrobiia > Verrucomicrobiales > V1-33 > CAIZWU01. The sequence goes on from CAIZWU010000236.1 coordinate 14,203, forward strand.
GGCCTGGGCCTTGTTGGCGGCGGTTTCGAGGGACTGGTATTTGGCCTGGTATTTTAGGCGGAGGGCTTCGATTTCCTGGTCGCGCTCTTCCTTGGCGCGGTGGCTGAGGCGGACCCGGAAGTCGCCTTCGGGTTCCCCCGGCTTGCTGTAGACTTTGTACTTTTCGTTATACCAGAGGTCGATGGATTCGTTGGTAAAGAGCCAATCGACGGCTTGATCGCGGGCTGCGGTGTAGGTGGAGGCTTTGAGGGCGAAGGGGGGGACGGCGGCAAAGCTGACCGGACCGGGCATGGGCCCGCGGCTGAGCGCGGAGGCATCGAGGCGGCTGCGGCTGGCGTTGGCCGCATCCAGGGTGATCATGTCCTCGCTGAGCTTGCTGAGCAGGGAGAGCCGGCGCATCACAAAGACGTCCTTGGGAGCATCGGAGAAGGTCATTTCCGCCGAGCGCAGGATGGCTGGAAGATAGACCACGGGCATGGGTTGGGCGCTGGGGCTGGTGACGGGGAAGAAAAA
>CAIZWU010000237.1 GCA_903936775.1 uncultured bacterium
GCCACCGTTACCATCAGGGCCGCGATCTCCCGCCACCGTCCCGTCAGATTGGCACCCCGCTCCGCCAGAGTGCCCCCCCGGGCCAGTTTCAGGGTAAACCACGGCAACCCATCATGTTCCCCGGCCGCATACACCGGAAGAATATGAGGATGGTCCAGGGCCGCTACCGTGGCCGCTTCAAGATGGAACCGCTCCTTCATGCCCTCCGACAGGGACTGCACCGGCAACAACATTTTAAGCGCCACCTCCCGCGGCGGATCCAGCTCCCGTGCCAGATAAACAATCCCCATGCCGCCCCGGCCCAATTCCTGCCGCACTTCATACCCGGGAACTGCCAACAGCAGTCCTTCCACGGGAGGTGCTTCCCCCTCCCACAACCCCTCCATCAGACAGGCCGGACACAACGCCCCGAGGGATGTTGCGCGGAACGTCCGTCCACATTGCGGGCACGAGGGGGAGCGCTCGGACATAACAGCTATTCCGGTGTTGTTTCCCCGGCGGGCTGCGCCGAGAGCACCTCGCGCAGCCAGGCCATTTCGGCATCCACTTCATGAGGCAACGTGGTGGTCAGGACCACCTCCGCCCGCAGACACTCCCGGAAGCGCCGCCGCAACCGGTGCACCTCGCTGCGCAGGGTGTTTTCATTCATCCCCAAAAGGGCTGCGGCCTCGGCGGATCGCGGGGAGGGCGCCGATCCTGGCAAAAACTCCCGCAGCACCAGAAACCGGGCGGGATGATCGCGGTAGTCCGACTGCACCCGTTCAAAAGCCAATTCCAGGATCCGGACCGCCCAATCCCGGTCAAAATCCCGCTGATCATCCATGGTTACCTGCTCCTCCACCCCCTCCTCATCCAAAGACAGGTCCGCCACCCCGGCGCCCCGTTTCAGGGCTCTGCCGTGGTGGTGGCGCTGGCTGAGAAAACGCACGGCCGCCCCACAGATCCATGAGCGGAACCGTCCCCGCTCCCGCTCCGCCCGGCGCAACAGGGAGCGCTCCATGGCGTGAAGAAAAAACTCCTGCACCACATCATCCACCTCTCCGGGAGGCACACCCCGCAGCAGAAAAAAACTCCGGACCGGCCCGCGGTACCTCACATAAAAATCCCCAAGAGCTTCCGCGGCCTCGCGGCTGCCATGCAACGTCGCCGCTGCCAGCAAGGTCCAGTGGGTCGAGGGGAATGCCATGGCCTGCTTCCAACCACACCCGTGGCCCCCTGGCAACCGCCCGGTCGGGGGATGATCGCCAGCCCGGGCAACGCCGGGGAGTCCGGAGAGCGCGCAGGGCTCCGGTGCATTTTCCTCCTTTCCGCAGGGTCCCAGGCTGTGCCATGGTCAAACCATGCGTCATTTTCTTCCGATTGGATTGTTGCTGGGATTCTGCACTGGACCACTACTGGCCGGGCCGGCCACCCCGTGGGAGGGCTTGACGTTCCGGGCCGCGCCCCAGCCCCACGCCATCGGAGCAGTGGCTGAGGACTGGCCACGCTTTCAGGGACCGAAGGACACTCCGGTTTCGGGGGAAACGGGGATTCGTCAGGACTTTCCCGTAACGGGTCCGCCGGTGGTCTGGGAATGCCGGAAAGGGAGTGGTTATGCCAGTCCCGCAATTGCTGAGGGCCATTTGGTGTTGTTTCACCGGATCAAAGGCGCCGAGACCCTGGATTGCCTTGAACCGGAGACCGGGAAGCGGATTTGGAGTTATTCCTACCCCACGGAATACACCGATGATTTCGGCTACAGCGATGGCCCGCGCGCCGGCCCGGTGATCAGCGAAGGAAAGATTTACACGTTTGGCGTGACCAGTTGGCTCAAATGCGTCGACCTCGTTACCGGCAAACTGCTGTGGGAGGTGGACTGCGAAAAGAAATATGCCGTGCCCAAATATTTCTTCGGGTCCGGCACCAGCCCCATGGTGCAGGGCGGCCTCGTCCTGGTGAATGTGGGCGGCGGGGATGGCCAATGCGTGGTCGCTTTCGACCGGCAAACCGGTGCGGAGAAATGGGTTGTGAAGCATCCCTGGGGGCAAAGTTATTCCTCGCCCATTGCTGCTAAATGGCATGGCACTGACCGGGTACTGTTTTTCACCGGGGGGAAAAGTGAACCCTCCACGGGCGGCTTGGTGGTGGTGGACCCTGAGACCGGAAAACTGGAGAGCACGTTCCCCTGGCGGGCACGCCGCTATCCCAGCGTGAATGCCTCTTCACCAGTGCTCTGCGGCGATGACCAGGTCTTCATCTCCCACGCCTACGTGGACCGCGACCACGATCAAAATGGCGGCGTGATGCTGCGGTCTGATGCCAAGGGCAAACTCTCCCCGGTCTGGAACGTTCCTACCTTCGGCTGCCATTGGATGACCCCCGTCTATCACGACAACCACCTTTACGCTTTCTCCGGTGAAAAGGACCGCTCCTGCGAACTGGTCTGTCATGAAGCCGCCACCGGCCGCCAATTGTGGCATGAAAAATTGGAGTGGGAAAACGAGGGACTCAATGGTCAAAAAATCCCCATGAGCCTCTACCGCGCCAGCTTGCTCAAAGTAGGCAACCGCTTCCTGTGCCTCGGCGAATGGGGTACCCTCTGCTGGCTGGATCTCTCCCCCGCCGGGGCCAAACGGACCTCCACTGCCCAGCTCTTCACTGCCCAGCAATCATGGACCCTGCCCGCCCTCAGCCGGGGCCTGCTCTACGTGATGCAAAATGAAGACGACCGCCTCACCGGCCTGCCGCCGCGTCTGATTTGTTACGACCTCCGGTCCACCCCATGACCCTGCGTGCCGCCATCGCTGCCAGCCTCTCCGCCGTTCTTACGCTCACGGCCTGCGGTCCTGTGGAGGAAAATCCCGGCCCGCCCGGCGGCGTGGTTTATGTGGCCCCTCCCTTGGAACCCCGGCGGAATTCCAGCCCTTCGCCGGACGTCCACCGCTGGCTTGAGGCCTCGGCATCCGTCAGGATACAGCTGGCCACCCTGCGTGAGGAACTGGCCGGCCTCCAGCAACTTCACGTCGAGAACCACTTCGACGATTTCCTCGCCCTCGACCCTGACACCCTCGAGCCCGGCCAACTCTACTATCTGCATCATTTTCTGGAGCGCGGTTATTTCCGGATCGAGCGCGAAATCCTGATCCAGCTGCTCGAATCCCGCCGCGCCCGGGCCGCCACCTCAGCGCCCGCCCAACCTGCCCCCGCTGATATCGCGGCCCGCCTGCAGGCGGGCCTTCAGCGCGACGAAACCCTGCTGATCGACCTCGAAACGGCCATTGCCCGGTATCGCTCCCCCGGGGACGAGCCTTTCCAGATTCCTGCCATCCTGACTGAGACCGAGGTGGCAGACTTCCGCACCAAAGTCACCGCTGCCCTGAAAGCCGAGCGGCTGAAAATCAGCGGATTGGACGCCCGGATCGCCAGCCTGCAGGCGCCCCCCTGACCCGGCCCGGATCCCGCATCGCGGGGGGCAGAGAGTGCGTGTGGCTACGGTTTTTTCCAGCAGGTCAGTTTCTGGAAAACGGAAAAGGGCATCGCCGATGCCGGCTGTAAAAAGAACGGAAAACGGACTCAGAAGGCCGCCATCAACTCGTAGAGATAACCACGGAGGTATTCGCTCTCCGGGATAGAGGGGAGTACGGGATGGTCGGCCCGCTGGGCGTGGATTTCGAGACGGCGCAGCGTTTTTTTGGCATCCACCGCGGCGTCGAGGATGACATCGGTGAACTCCCCGGTGCTGACGTGATGCGAGCAGCAGTAAGTGGCCAGTTTGCCTCCGGAGGGGAGGAGCTTGAGCGCCCGGAGGTGGATTTCCTTGTAGCCACGGAGGGCATCGCCCACGGTTTTTTTGCTGCGGGAAAAGCTGGGAGGATCAAGGATGATGAGGTCCCACTTGGTGCCGGAGGCTTCAGAAGCCTTCAGATAGTCGAAGACATTGCCCACCACAAACTCCATGCGGTCGGCCACACCCATGGCTTCGGCATTGGCTTTGGCTGCGGCCATGGCCGACTCACTGGCATCAATGCAGGTGACATGGGTGGCGCCGGCCTTGGCACAGGCGAGCGCAAAGCCACCTTGGTTGCTGAAACAGTCGAGCACCTGCTTGCCGGCCGCATGACGGGCAGTGAGGCGGTAGTTGTCCAGTTGATCGAGGTAAATGCCGGTCTTTTGACCATCCACGAGATCAATCAGGAAAGTGAGGCCATCACGGGTGGTCAGGCGGAAAGCTTCCGGTGCCGTGCCGTGGAGAACGCCGGTGACGATTTCCATGCCTTCCGCGAGGCGGGAGGGACTGTCATTGCGCTCGATGATGGATTGCGGCGCGAACACTTCCACGAGGGCGGCGGCAATGAGGTCCTTCCGTTTATCCATGGCCAGCGTCAGCGTCTGAAGCACAAAGTGGTCACCATAACGATCAAGGATGACCCCGGGCAGGCCATCGCTTTCGCTCCAGACCATGCGGCAGAGCTGGATGTCGAGGTCCGGAATTTCGCTGCGCCAGGCGAGGGCGCGGCGGAGGCGGCGGACAAAAAATTCCTGGGTGAGGTCCTCGCGGTGCCGGGAGAACCGGCGGGCGATGATCTGCGACTTGGGATTGAAGATGGCGCTGCCGAGGCCGCGGTCCTTGAAGTCTTTGAGGGTGATGACGTCGCCCGGCTGGGGGTCGCCGAACATTTTCTGAACTTCCGCGCCATAGACCCATTCGTGGCCATGGAAGATACGGGCGCGGGGCTTGATGATGATACCTGACATGGCTTCAGATAAGCCTGTGCGGCCCGCACGCAAGAGCGGCCCCGTCTTTACCTGTGACTGCACCGGGGTTTTCCCGTAAAGACAGATCCCTTGGGCCGCCATGACCGGCAATTACCCTGTAAGTTGAGTTACCCCAGTCAAAACTGGCGGCTTTGCTTGTCATACTGGCACGACGAGACCCTCGGACTCGGCGAGTTTTTTCTGATTCGCGTCGAAGGTGAGGAACTCTTTCGCCCCCAACTCAATCGCAGCAGCTACATGAAGGATGTCCATGGAATGATGACCGCCGGCATCGGTGTAGAGTTCGCTGAGGCGTTCGGCAGCGAGGTGGATCTGCGGCCAAGGTGTCGGGATAAGCCTTCATCAGCCCAACCCCCCCGCCAATTCATCCGCACGCAGAGCCGCAACCTGCTCCATCGTGAAAACGCGGTCGCCCCACGTTTCCCGCAATCTCGCCATGATGTCCACTTTGGGTGACGGTTGGGGGGACAGGCCGTCTCCCGATGCCGGGATAAGCGTGGCGATTACCTTGCCCCGCTTGCTGATATTGATCGACTCTCCCTCGTGCACCCACGCTTCGATGCGCGGAAAATGATTCCGGAGCTCTCGAACGGTTGCTGTTTTCATGTGATCCAAGATATGTCTCACTTGTTTTTTGTGAATGAACGCCTTTGCCATCAGCGGATGGCCTCACGGCCAAAGATGCCGACAAATTTGATGCATCGATTGACCCATGGACGCAGTAAATCTTGGCTGATGCCAAACGCGCCAGCATCCTTTGATCGCCCCACCCTGCCCCGTCGCAAGGACCTGCCGGTTACACCAGCAGTTCGGCGATCTGGACGGCATTGAGGGCGGCGCCTTTGAGGAGCTGGTCGCCTACGACCCAGAAGGCGAGGCCATTTTCCATGGCACAATCGGCGCGGAGGCGGCCAACGGCACAGTTGTCGCGCCCGGCGATATCGAGGGCGAGCGGGTATTGTTTGTTGGCGGGATCATCGATCACGTCGAGACCGGCGGCTTTTTCGAGCACGGCACGGGCGCTGGCCGCGGTGATCGGTTTTTCGAATTCGGCGCTGATGGCGATGCTGTGGGACCGGAAGACCGGGACCCGCACGCAGGTGACGCTGGCCTTGAATGCCGGGTGATGCATGATCTTGCGGCCTTCGTTTTCCATCTTCATCTCCTCCTTGGTATAGCCGGAATCCATGAAGGAATCGACATGGGGGAGTGCGTTGAAGGCGATCTGGTGGGGATACACCTGCGGCGGGGTGGAGAGTTTGGCGTCGTCCCAGGCGCGGGCTTCGGCGGCCCAGGCACGGGATTGGGACGCGAGTTCCTCAATGGCCTGGGCTCCGGTGCCGCTGACGGCCTGGTAGGTGCTGGCGAAGACGCGCTTCACGCCAAACGCCTGGTGCAGCGGATAGAGCGCCATCAGGGCGATGGCCGTGCTGCAGTTGGGATTGGCGATGATGCCGCGGTGGTTTTTGGCGTCGGCGGCGTTGATCTCGGGAACCACCAGCGGGACGGTATCGTCCATACGGAAGGCGGAGGAGTTATCCACGACCACGGCACCCGCCTTGACGGCGTGCGGGGCAAAGTCGCGGGAAATGCCGCCACCCGCGCTGAAGAGGGCGATATTCACCCCGGCAAAGCTTTCCGGGGTCAGTTCCTGAATGGTGTGTTCCTCTCCACGGAAAGTCAGCTTTTTACCGGCGCTGCGGGCACTGGCGAGAAGAGTGAGTTTGCCGACGGGGAAGTTCCGGCGTTCAAGGCAGCGCAGCATTTCGATGCCGACGGCACCGGTAGCTCCAACAATGGCAACGTGTGGTTGGGTCATGGGAAAAGGACGGGAAAAGTGGGGGAAGCCTGCGGCCTGAGGGCGGAATTGGCTGCCAAAGGGGCAAAGTATGCCTGGACTGGACGGATCGCGGCAGAAGAGTTGTTAAAGAGGCGCCTTGGCTGCCGGCATGGAGCCGGGCTGGGCCAGCTCTTGAATTTAAGACACAAAAAAGCCCTCTGCTCCCTCGACGGGAAACAGAGGGCTGAAAGGGATGGGAGAGGTCTAGACCTTCTTTTTGAGGAAGGGGAGGCCAGTGCGCTCATTTTCGACCACCGTGTAACCTTCAGGGCACAGATCGGCGGCACCTTCGGCGGAACCGGAGAAGTAGAAGAGGCGGGTTACCTTGCCATCCGCACGGGGCGTTTCGCGGATGTGGAGGTAATAAGTCTTGGAGGATTTTTTAGAGACGACGCTGAAGGCCATAAGTTGTAAGGGTGTGGAAACCGCAGTTGGGGTTGATGAAAAAGAGGTGAAACCAGAGTGTGCCAGCGGAGTCCTAGAGGAGTCCAGCTTTTTTCAAAACATTGTAGGCACCATTTTTGTTCATGGTCTTGAGGGACCGGGCGGTGAGCTTCAGTTTAACGAAAGTATTCAGTTCGGGCACCCAGATGCGCTTGTCACGCAGATTGGGAGTGAAGGTGCGGTTGACCTTCTTGACGTGATTGAGGCCGATCCCGCCCTCTTTTTTGGCTTTACCGCTGTGGTGGATACGGCGGCCGCGGAAGGGCTTGGCCCCGGAGATCATGCAGATTCTGGACATAAGGCTTGGGTATTTCTGGAAATTGAAAAGGCGGGAAAGGGGCAGTGTCTTTAGCTCCGATTCGGCCCGGGTCAAGGGATTTGGCCACTTCCGGGGAAAAAGTTTGCGGGATCAACTGGGAAGGATACGGTCGCGAAGGGTCGTGAAGACCCCACAGACAGGGCGCAAAAGCAAGACCTCAGCGGGAAGCTGCGGTTGGCATGGCGCAGCGTTTCTTGCGATTTTTCCGGTCCTGACGGCTGTGTTCAGAGACGGTGACTCCTTCAAAAAATGTCCTCATTGCTGCTCCATCGGGAAGAGGCCGGCGGCTTTTTCGAGGAGCTGGAGGAATTCCCCGCGGAAGCCATCTGGGTCGGGTCCTTTGGCCCCGGAGGCGAGGCGGCGTACGGTTTCCCAGGTGAGATCGCCGGCATGGGCGCTGTTGCCGAGGAGAAGCCCGTAACCGGCGACGGCGGCGGTCCAGCGGAAATTGGCGCTGGCCTGCGGCCATGCGGTGCCGGGATCCTTGACCGGAACCTCAATGAGCCGGCTGGGTTCTGTGCCTTCTGGTCTTTGATAGCGGAGTTTGACGGTCAGCAGTTCGCCGCTGGCAGACTGGGGCGTGAGGGTGCCGGAGGCCGGCGCGGGTGGCGTTTGGTATTTAAGGGGATCGGTAGTCGCCGTGGTGATCGGAGCGGCCGCCCCGGCGGGGATGATTTCGTAAAGGGCGGTGACGCTGTGCCCGGCTCCGATTTCCCCGGCGTCTTTGGTGTCGTCGTTGAAGTCCTCGTTGGCCAAGGCGCGGTTTTCATAGCCGAGGAGGCGGTAGCTGGCGACCTGGGCAGGATTGAACTCGACTTGGATTTTCACGTCTTTGGCAATGGTGATGAGCGTGCCCCGGCTTTGCGTGACGAGGGCGCGGCGGGCTTCGCTGAGGCTGTCAATGTAGGCGTAATTGCCGTTTCCTTTGTCGGCGAGGAGCTCGGCGGTGGTGTCCTTGGGGTTATCGCTGCCGTAACCGAGGACGCTGAGGTAAACGCCGGATTTGGCTTCGCGGGCAATGAGCGTCTGGAGTTCGTCTGGAGAGGTCAGGCCGACATTGAAGTCCCCATCGGTGGCAAGGATGACGCGGTTCACGCCTCCGGCGATCAAATGCGTCCGGGCCTGCTGATAGGCGGTGGTGATACCGCCGGAGCCGTTGGTGCTGCCGCCGGAGGTGAGGGAGTCGATCGCGGCGGCAATCCGGATGCGTTCGGTAACCGGTGTCGCAGGGAGTTTGAGTTCGCTGTCGCCGGCGTAGGTGACCAAAGTGACCAGATCGAGCGGATCCAACTGATCGAGCAGCAGACGCAGGCTTTGCTGGACGAGGGGCAGCTTGTTCGGCTGGCCCATGGAGCCGGAAGTATCCACGAGAAACACGAGATTGGCCGGGCGGCGGACTTCGGCGGCGGGGACCTGGCCTTTCAACGCCACCCGCACCAAACGATGCTCCGCCGCCCAGGGAGCGGAGGCGGTTTCGACATGCACAGCGAAGGGATTGCGATCGGCCGGAGGGGCGTCGTCCATGGGGAAATAGTTGATCATTTCCTCAAGCCGCACTGATTCCGCAGGAGGGCGCCGGCCTTCATTCAGATGCCGCCGGGCGATGGCGTAGGAGGCGGTATCCACGTCGATGCTGAAAGTACTGAGCGGCTGGGCGGAAACAGAGAGGAAAGGGGTTTCCGGGAGGGCGCGGCCTGCGATCTGATAGTTCAGTGCTTCGCCCGATGGATTCAGGATACGGGTATCCGCAGGTGCTGATGGTTGGTCAGGAACCGGCGTGACCCAGAGGCTATCCACGTCATTGAGCATGGTGATCCGGGTGTGATCACGGGACGCACGCAGGTAATTATTCACTTCCCGATCGGCCTTCTCAAGCATTCGGCGGGCGGCCGTGTTCGTGGGATCGAGAGCCACCACCTGATTGAATTGGTTTTCCGCCTCATTGAATTGACCCAGATCGTAATGGCCAAGCCCCATGCGGAAAAGCCGCAGGATTTCCGCTTTGCCGGCGGATGGAGCCGGGGAATCTTGCCGAGGTTTTCCCGCGAGCAGACCGTCGGCGGGCTGGGAATGACGGCTTTGGGAAAAGACGCCCAGCATGACAGCGAAACACGCCGCTGCTGCCAGTGAAGGCATCCCAAGGGAAACGGGGCGGGGGGCCTCCTGACGGGCGGCGTTTTCCAGTTGCTGGCGGACGGCGGCAGGCAGACGCAAGGCGCTTTCCGGGAGACGGGTTTGCAGTCCACGCTCCAGCAGGCGGCAAAATGCCCTGACATCCTCGGCTTCGGCCTGGCGCTCAGGCCCGGCCTTGAGGGCGGATTCAAAATCAACTTGGAACGCAGGGGGAAGTTCCTTTACCGCCCAAGCAGTGAGGCAAGCGGCAGATTGTTGGGCGGCGGAGGGTTCGTCGGGAGCTTTCATGGCGGCGGAACGGGGTGAAACCGGATTGGGCTAACAGGTGGCGAAGGGGCGGGGACCGGCGGCTTCGAGGCGCTGCCAGTCGTGGCGGAGGGTGGTGACAGCCTGGTGGAGGAGCCAGCCGACATTGGCGATGGAGAGGCCGGTGGCGGCGGCGATGTCCCGGTACGCCAGGCCGGTTTCAAATTTCAGCCTGACCACTTCCTGCTGATTGCCGGGAAGGCCCGCAATGAGCCGGTGAAGGGCGGCAGTCGTTTCTTTTTCCTCAAGGGCCTCGTCCGGAGCCATGGCGGGGGAGATGGGATCATCCACGCCGGAATCAGGGTGAAAGTCCATCAGCGGATGGCGGGAGGATTTGCGGCGGAGATCGATCAGGGCATTCCGGCAGGTGGTAAAAAGCCAGGGCGCGAGCGATTCCAGATCGCCGGCTGGGGCGTGCCGGAAGAAGCGGAGGAGGGTTTCCTGGACGGCGTCCTGGGCGAGTCCATGATCGCCGCAACGCACCAGGGCATACCCCAGGAGGGGACGCTCGAAACGGTCGAGCACGGCGGAGAGGCGGTCGGCAGGGGAAGACATGGCAGGGGTTGCCCAGCATCACGGAAGCGGCGGAGAATCCCTGGAAGATTTACCCACTATTCTTCGAAGGCCTGCCACAGGCGGGGAAGGGGCGCGGAGTGACCTGGCAAATCCCCTAAACCGGCACGGGTTTGCTGGCGAGATGGTCCGCCATGGCTTCCGGCCAAGGGCGCGGGGTGAGTCCGGTGAGACGGGTGAATTTTGCGGTATCGAGGGCGCTCTGGACGGGGCGGCGGGCGGTGAGGCCTGGGAGGCTGGAAAGGGCAACCGGAGTAACCCGGTTGGTGCGCAGGGGCCAGCCACAGACGGTGGCCGCATCAAGGACCCCCTGACCATATTCCTGCCAGGAGCCGGCGGGGCCGTTCACCAGGTGCACCAGTCCAGGATCCGCCACGGCCAGCAGGGCTTCGACGCCGGCAGGTACATCTTCACTGTAAGTGGGCGAGCCGGTTTTGTCAGAAACAACGCGGACTTCATCCTGACGCAACGCCTGCTGCAGGACCCACTCAGGAAAAGCATCGCGGCCCGGACCGAAGAGCCAGGCCAGTCGCAGGATGAGGTGGTGCGGGGAGGCGGCGGCGACCCTTTGCTCACCCTCCAACTTGGACCGGCCATAGGTATTGAGGGGGGAGGCGGGATCCGTCTCGAGATAAGGCCCGGACTGCTGACCGTCGAAAACGTAATCGGTGCTGAAATGAACCATGCGGGCACGGCGGGCGGCACAAAGTTCCGCGAGAAGGCCGGCGGCGTGGGCGTTGACGGCCATGGCGAGATCCGGCTGCACCTCGGCATCATCCACCTGGGTGTAGGCCGCGGCATTGATGAGCAAATCAAAGTCCGTCCGGTCGAGCGTTTGTTGGATTTGATCAAGGCGGGTGAGGTTCAGTTCCGCCCGGGGAAACTCCGTGACGGAGAAACGGGAATGTCCCGCCCACGCCCGGCGGAAGGCACCGCCCAACAGTCCGTTGCCGCCGAGCAGAATCACGCGGCAGGGCGCAGCAGGGAGGATTTCGGACAAAGAGGTGACAGGCATGAAAGGCCGGGTAATCGCCGGGATTTCCGGAGGGGGCAAAGGAAAACACTCCCCTATTTCCCATGTTGCACCCGGGTGGCGGCGTCATATCGTTTTATCATCAAACCAACCCCCACCAACCACCTATCATGAGCCAGCCAGCCCCCGTCATTACCGCCTACGTCAAAACCTTCTGCGGTTGGAGCGAGGGTGTCCGCGCCATCATGCGCAAATATGAGCTCGCCTTCGAAGAAAAGGACATCATCAAAAACCCCGCCTTCCGTTGGGAAATGGAGCAAAAAAGCGGCCAACCCCTCAGCCCCTGCGTGGTGGTGAACGGCGTGATGCTGGCCGACATCAGCGGCGAGGAAGTGGAGCGTTACCTCCTCGCAGAGGGATTGGTCGGCAATTCCGAAAAGGAAGCCGACGCTCCCATCGACCGCGCCTGTTCCGATGAAGCCCATGCCGCCATGGCCGCCGGCGAAGTCCCCGGCGCCAAGGTCCGGTTTGTCTGAAATCCTGTCCGGCATGTTCCGCCCGTTCCCTTTTCATCGGGGCCGTCCATGGCTGCTGGCCTTGGCCATGCTGGGTGCCCTGCCCGGCCCCCCGGCCAAGGCCGAAGCATTCCGTATCCCACCGGCGGCGGCACAGAAAATCGGCCAGCGCATCTGGCAAAATGAGTGTGGCGGCACGGTGCCGGGCCTGACTAGTTGGAACAAAGGCGAAGCCTTCGGCTCCTTTGGCATTGGTCACTTCATCTGGTATCCCAAAGGAGGCCGACGCACCTACGAGGAAAGCTTCCCAAGCCTCGCGGCGTTCCTCGCCTCGCGGGGCGTGCCGGTCCCGGCATGGATCCGTGCGCAGGACTGCCCTTGGCCAAATCGGGACGCCTTCAATGCGGCAATCGCTTCCCGCCAAATGGGTGAACTCCGCAACCTCCTCGCCGGCACCATCGGGCTGCAGGGGGAATTTGCGGCCCAGCGCAGTCTGCGCAGTCTGCCCAAAATTCTGGGCGCCACCCCACCCGCCCAACGCGCCCTGATCGAGGGCCGCTTCCGGGCCCTCGGAGCCAGTCCCGCCGGTCTGTATTGCCTGATGGACTACGTCAATTTCAAAGGGGAAGGCACCAACCCCGCCGAGCGTTATCAGGGCACCGGCTGGGGGCTGCTCCAAGTCCTGCAAAATATGCGGGGCACCCCCAATGCCGTCCAGGCTCCCGCCGAATTCGCGGTGGCGGCCCGTCTGACCTTGGACCGCCGCATCCAGTTGGCGCCGAAACCGGAAGGCCAATGGCGCGCCGGCTGGTTCAACCGCTGCGCCAGCTACGCCCGCGGCCTGTAACTGAACAATCCGCTCCGTGATTGGCGATGGCCTTCACGATGTGAAAAGAAGTGCCGCGCCCCAACCAGCGGGCTCCCCAAGGCCGGCACACCCTTGCTGTGGGCATGGTAAAAGGTCTCGAACGGACACAGGAACGCACGTGTCAAGCCTCCACCGAAGCGTGCCTGGATTGCCCCTTGCACTTCTCTCACAGTATATGGTTCAAGTCCGGGGGAGCAGACCAGCAGGACGGGTCTTCGCATTCCAACACCGCAGGTCCGACCACATGCGAAATGCGGCCCATTCACTGATTTCCGGCTATGGCGATGACCTGAGGGGCACAGCAGGGGCAACCTCACGCGCTGCCCTGAGGGCCGTCATTTCACGGATAATCGGCGTCAACGCATCAGCCCAAATTTGGTAACCCATCGGGCTGAGATGCACCCCATCGGGGGAAACATCGGGTGAGAGTGAGCCGTCTGCGCCGAGGAACTTTGATGTCAGGTCAAAAAACCGGACCTCATATCCGTCGTCCAGAGCCGCCATCAGGGAATTGAGTTGTTGAATCTTGAGACGGTCGGGGGAGTCGGATATCCGGTCTTTGGGAAAGGTGCCTAGCAAAATAATTTTGGTTTGCGGCAGCTTTTCGCGCAGCTTCGCAACCACGGTTGAAATACCGCGGGCGATATCCGCAGTCTGATGAGAGGGCGATGCCAGCAAGTGGTTCACCCCGATCATAAGAACCACCACTCGTGGATTGATCCCGTCGATCGCGCCATTTTCCAGCTGCCAGAGAACGTGCTGCGTCTGACTTCCGCCGATGCCGATGTTCACGGCATGCAGCGGAGCAAACTCTTTTTCCCAAACCGCCTGGCCAATGTTGAGCCACCCACCGGTGATAGAATCGCCAACGAACAAGAGGTCCAACTGGTCAGCGTGCGACTTCACATCCGCCACCCGTTCCGCGTGCCTCAGGCGCCACTCCTCGTTGGGCCGTTCCGGTTTTGCCGGATCACTGGTGGGCAGCCGGACTACCGGCTCTGCCGGTGCATCCGAACCGGCTGGCAGGATTTCGATCTCGCCAAAGCAATACTGCGAATGGCGCTCGTGGCGGTCGGCATTATCGAGCGGGAGCGTCTGGCCGGGCGCGCCGGCCTGAGTGAGGCTCCATAGAAGGCGACGCCAGCCGGGAGCCATCGTGCCGGGGATGGTGATGAAAAAATCTTCTCCATGCACCAGCACCCCCGCTTGCCACTGCGTGGCCGGAGGTTGGATTACGCTGTGGGTGCTGAAATCCGGCGGCCGCCCAATCCCGGCCAGATCGAGCGTCAGTTGGTAATCCTGATGCGCGACCGTGTTGGCCTGCCAGTCGATCCGGACTTTCACGCGCTCTCCTGCACAGACCTTCCCGCGGTCGAGTTCGATGCGCCGGATAGAGGGAAAAAACCCTGTCTTGTCTCCAGCAAAAACCGTAGGCGCCAATAAACTCAGCGCCAGAATCAATCCTGTTACCAGCGTTTTCAAAACCGTGCGCAGTGTCATTATATATACCGGATTTTATGGTTGGGCTCACTCATTTCCGGCGGGCACGATTGATAAGGCCTCCCCCTCCTGAAGTGACAAGACAAGCTTTCCGTCATGCGCGGAAAGGCCTTTTTTTACAGGCACGTTTACGTCCAGCGTAATGCGATAAGGCGCAACGGGAATGAGCGGGTGGATTGATCTTTGGCGATCCTGATTATGGTTTGGGAATGAAGGAATTGCGCCTGAAGGTATTTTACGCGCAATCCATGGAATTGAAGGCCCCTTGGAAGGTAATTGAGGTGAAGATCGACGGGAAAGCGCGGCAGGTACGCATCCGTGTGGAATGTGCCCGTGGGAGGTCTCTGGGGAGATCCGGACACCCACGAGCGGGCGGAAATCAAGGACTGGGAGGAACGCACCTGGCGGCATCTGGATACCTGCCAGTTTGAACCAACCGCAGGGAGATAGCCGGCCGTCGGCCTGCCCCGCAGGGGTGAGCACAGCGAAGCAAACCATCAGCACGGCCCGGGTGCCGCGCCTGCTGCTCAAAAGCGGACGCACCGTGACGGCCGGCGTGCCATAGGCGGCGCCGCGGGGGCGCTTCACCCTAAGCTTTGAGGCGCATGTCATCGCCCTGCTCCAGCAGTGCCGCACGGTGCGGGGAACGGCCCGTCTGGCCCGGATCACGGAGGAAGCAGCCGATGGCGTGATGCGCCGGGCGGTGGAGCGCGGTCTGCTGCGCCGCCAACTCCAGCCCCCTGCGCTCCTTGGATTTGACGAACCGGAGCGTAGCGCGGATAGACCGCCACAGGCGGCCCGGAGGGTGAGCGGAGCGAATCAAAAGGCCATCCGCAAGGGGCAGCGCTACGCCACCATCCTGACGGATGTGGACAACGCCTGCGTGATTGATCTGGTGGAGGAGCGCACGAAGGAGGCGGTGCTGCAGCTGCCCGGACAATTGCCCTAAGGCAGCACCGGCAGCCTTCAGGCAGTCGCCATGGATAGGTGGCCCGCCTGTATCGGAGTGCCGGAGAAAGCCCGGCCCGAGGCCGCCATCGTCTTCGACAAATTGCTTCCGCGCCGCGCCACCCTCCGGGCAGCCTCCGCCTGGCTGTCTCCCTGCGGTCGGCTCCATATCATCAAACACCTCAACGAGACGGC
>CAIZWU010000238.1 GCA_903936775.1 uncultured bacterium
AGTCATTCATTCTGAAGGATCGATTATGTATAAGCTACCGCCCTTGGTCGTTTAGCGTCCTTCCGGACCCCAAGACCTTCAAGCTTTTCAGGTTTTCAGTGTATGGCATTTGCTCCACACGATTGGTGAATGGGCCCGTGCCCTTTGTTGCGTTGCCTCTCCCGGAGAAGGGTAACGCTTCCCGGGGGAGTGCTAAACTTCCCGGGAGACTGCAATTTTATCAAATTATCCGACGCCCCCTCAATACTTCGGGGTGACAGATAACGACATTATGGCCGTTATGATAAAAGTAAAGTATTTATATTCCCTAATTGAAGTATTCCGGACCAAAATGAGCCCGAACCAAGTTGTGGTGCCAAGGGCGGCGGGAAGGGATGCCCAGCCAAAGCCCGCTTGATTATACTTGGGCCGGAGAATTGGAGGCACGTTTCCCTTCCTGCCAAGCTTCCCCGGAGTCCGTTCTCTGGGAGAAAGCAATGGGGGCACCTTTGGCTTTGAGGGAAGCAGAACTGGCTTCAAGGATCCGGACGAGTTCCAGCCCGCGCCGGCCGCAGGTCATGGGCCGGGTTCCCTTGTTGATGCAGTCGAGGAAGTGCTGGCACTGCACTTTCAACGGCTCGGAGTGCTGGAGGTGGGGGATATAGCTGTCCCCGTAGTGATAGGAATACTGAAATTCCCCGAAGGTGTCGTAATGGGGGGGACGATCCACCCGGACGTCATAGACGCGGATTTTTTCGGTGGGCTGGAGGTCATCATAGACGATCATCCGCTTGGTGCCGACGATGGTCATTTGACGAACCTTCCGGGGCTCCAGCCAGCTGCTTTGAATAGTCGCGAAGCGGCGCGGACCGAAGCTGAGCGAGATATTGGTGACGTCCTCGATACCCGGGGTGATGTGGGCGTTGCCTTGGCAGTTCACCGTCGTGGGAGATTCCCCGAGGATATGAAGAATGATCGAGAGATCGTGTGGCGCCAAGTCCCAGGCGACATTAATATCCTTCTGGAAGAGACCGAGGTTGAGGCGCTGGGAGTTGATGTAGCGGATTTCGCCAATATCCCCGGAGTTGACGATCTGGGCAATCTTAAGGACCGACTCGGAATAGATGAAGGTGTGTCCCACCATCAGGGTCAGGCCCCGTTCGTCGGCCAGCCGGATCAACTCCTCGCATTCAGCGGAAGAGGATGCCATGGGCTTTTCGATCAGCACGTGCTTGCCGGCGAGCAGAGCCGCTTTGGCAAGTGGGTGATGGAAGCGGACGGGAGCCGCTACTACGATGGCGTCGATCTCCGGATCCTGGAACAGCTTATCGGCATCATCCACGGCTTCCACGCCAGGATAGAGGGATAACATGTGGCGGCGGCGGGATTCTTCCCGGTCGCACACCGCCTTCAGCCGGCAGTCAGCGAGATTGTTGAAATTGCGGATCAGGTTGGGACCCCAATAACCGCAGCCGATTACGCCGACGGTCAATTTTTTTGAACTTTTCTCGTTGGAGAGGCGGTCGTGTTCCGGGGAAGTATTCATGTGCAAGGGTATGAGAGAGATGGAGAGATTGAATTAAGGAGTGGGATGGGGAAGTGGGCCTGCGAAAGCTATTCGCCATTAGGCTGGTAACGAACCCGCTCGGTATGCCGGCTGGGGGCTTGAGCGAGGGGCTGGGCGCTATTCATGGCGACATGGAAAATTTGGGTAGCATGCTGCCGGATGGGAGAGGGGTTCCGGATGTAGGTCACTGGACGGACAGACCGGGCAATGGCGGCTTTTACTTTGAGCGATTCCATCAGCTGACCCAGGATGGCCGGGCCGGTGCGGAACATGATCACAAGGTCAGTGATGATGGATTGATGGCGCAGATATTGGATGTCCAGAGCCATCATGCGGCGGCAGGTGGTCTTGTTTTTACCGTTGACCTGCCAACTGCCCGTGATGCCGGGCAGGCCGTTGAACCGTTTCCGGTAGGAGAGAGTATATTGATTTCTTTCCGCCGGAGTGCAGGGCCGGGGCCCGACGATGCTCATCTCCCCCTTCAGCACATTGATCAGCTGGGGAAGCTCGTCGAGCCCGGTGGCCCGCAGATATTTCCCCCCCCGGATCAGGCGGGAGTCATCATGATCGAGCTTAGTCATCGGCCGTCCGTTGGCGATCAACTCCTTGAGATATTGATGATGGACGTTCGTGTCCGCCCCTTTGCTCATGCTGCGGAATTTATAAATCGTGAAGGGCTTGCCGCCGTATCCGATCCGCTCCTGAATATAAAGAGCCCCGCCTTTGGAAACCAGATTGATCCAAACCCAGCAGAAAAGCGCGGCCGGTATCCAGACCGGCGAGGTCACCAGAATGACAGCCCGATCCAAGCAGCCTTTCCAGACGGGAACCGCAGGCAATGAATTGGAATTACGCTGAGCCCGGTCAGGATCTGAGGATCCCGGCTTGAGTATTATTTCTCGTTTTTTCATAGCTTTAGACAGCGGAAAATTGATTTCTGTGGGGCGTTTTTGTGACTCTGCAACTTACTGATTGGTATGCCCCGGCTTCCTAAGGTCTGGACTGGAAATTTTGAATATGGCTTTTGTATATAATATTTAATTTATGACTTTATCGTCATTTTTGAGAATATCAATAGGGTAAAGACCCCATAGTTGGAAATTTTACCGGATTGAGTATCATTTTTATTTTTTTTCATATCTTTAAGAATTTACAAATAGGTCCCCATCGAGTTTTTCTCAATCCTGCAACTCAGCAAGTAACACACCCCGAATCCAGTAGGTCATCATTGGCGATCCAAAGTATGGTTTTTGCATAAAGCGATTTCATTTATGACTTTATTGTATTATTCGATAACCTCAATGGGGTAAAGACCCCATACTTGGAGAGGCTTCCCACTTAAGTATTACTTCTCGTTTTTTCATATTTTCAGTAATCTTCAAATGGCTTCCTCTTGCGTGTTTTCTTAACTCTGCAACTTACCGAGTGCCAAACTCCGACCCCCGAAGGTCTTGACCGGCACTCTCGAGTATAGCTTTTGCATATAATGATTTCATTTATGACCGTATTCCCATATTCGATAACATCAATGGGGTGAAGACCCCATCCCTGGAGAGGTTCCCGCAACGGGGCGACACTTGCGGCGAGTTTGACAGTGGGAAGTCCGTCCTTGGTGCCCTGCTCCCGCGGGCAACGGTGAGAAACCGGCGCAGAGCCGGATCAGGGCTTACGGCGTATTCGACGGCACAACTGGTCCGCAGCCTGACTTCGGGGGCACCGGAGGCAAGCTGAGCGGTCGGAAGATCGGAAAAACGGGAGAGCGAAAGGCAGGCTTGGGGATTCATTTGCTTGAGAACGTGAGTGGAAAACTTTCCGGCCAATCTCACAGCCAAAGCCAAGGTGGCTGGCGGTCCTTCGGAGAAGCCTACTGGGACAAGCAGATGTTGCAGAGTCATAGTGTGGTGCAGGAGCGTTAATGGTGGCTCGCAGCAGGATATCCTTGGCGGGGGCAAGGGCTGCTGACTAGTTCCAGATGATTCAACCATCTTTACAGGACGGGCGGGGGCTGATAGGATTCAAGCTTATGCGTCCTAGGCTCTGAGCCCGCCCCCACTCTCACCGGCGGGGAAGGCTAAAAACCGGCCGGTTCCGGCTTTTGCCCCGGATAGTGCCCCTGAAACGGCACTCCCGGCCGCCTTTCAGGAGAATACCTGGCCACGTTGGCCCCTTTACCTAATACGCCCGGCCCAGTGACTCATGGCCGCGGGCCTCCACGCGTAGCAGTTCATGCGCCTGAATCTGAAAAGACTGCCCCGTTTTCCGGGTAGTTGTTCCATGCGATCATCCGTCCGCCGACTCACCGGTTCGTTTCTACCCCTGTTGACCCTGCTAGCGCCCACGCTGCGGGCCGAAGGGCCGATATCCTTCAACCGTCAGATCCAACCGATTCTTTCCGAATATTGCTACCACTGCCACGGGCCCGATGCGGCCACGAGGAAACCCAAAAAGGCCCCCCTCCGCCTTGATGCCGCGCAGTTCGCTTTTGAGCCACGGGGGGATGAGGCTCCCGCGATTATTAAAGGTGACCCGGGGAAATCCGCCCTCATCCAACGCCTTCACAGCACCGACCCGGATGACGTCATGCCGCCGCCGGAATCGCTGAAGCAACTCAAACCGGAAGAAAAGGCCCTGCTGGAACAGTGGGTCGCGGAAGGAGCGAAGTATGAGATGCACTGGTCGTATCTGCCTCCGGTGAAACCACCACGGCCTGCCGCAAATGGGACAGAACTGAACGAAATCGATCAATTTGTGACTACCCGGCTGGCCGGGGCGGGTTTGGCCATGAATCCGCCAGAGAGCCGCGCCCGCGCCTTCCGCCGCCTCAGTTACGATCTCACGGGCCTGCCGCCAGCCCCCGAGACCCTGCAGGCCTACCTCGCGGACAATTCCCCGGAAGCCTGGGAAAAAGCGGCTGACCGCCTGCTGGCTACCGATGCCTGCGCCGAGCATTTCACCCGGCAATGGCTCGACACGGTGCGCTACGGCGACACCCACGGCATTCACATCGACAACTACCGCTCCATCTGGCCTTACCGCGACTGGGTGATCCGCTCTTTCAAAGCGAACCAACCCTTCGATCAGTTCACCATTGATCAAATGGCAGGGGATCTCCTGCCCAATGCCACCACCGACCAGAAAACCGCCACCGGTTACAACCGTTGCATGCCCACCACGGGGGAAGGCGGCGCGATCGGCGAGGAATATGACGCGGTTTACGCCAAGGACCGGGCGGATACCATGGGGGCGGTCTGGTTGGGTCTGACAGTGGGTTGCGCCACCTGCCATGACCACAAGTTCGACCCGATCCCCACCAAGGATTTTTATTCCCTGACCGCCTTCTTCCGCAACACCCCCATGTCGTCCCTGGACGGCAACAACGCGGAACACCCTCCGGTGCTGGCCCTGCCCACCGCCGCGGAGCAGGCCCGGCTGACCGCCCTGCCCCAGGAAATCGCGGGCAAAAAGCAAGCCGCCGACGACCGCCGCCAGCAGGCGCGGGCCGAATTTGAGCCATGGCTCGCCGAGCGGGGCAAAACAGCGATGGAGGAACCTGCCCAGGCTGCTCTCGCCTTTCATTTCCCCCTGAACGAAGCCGCCCGCGTTTTTCACGGCACCAGCGGAGGAGAACCGGCGCAATGGACTGAGAGGACGGAGCCTTTTGAAGGAATGACCGGCTCTGCCCCCATCGCCTCCGGCCAAGCCGTCAGCGGCCGCGCTCCGGCGATCGCCCGGGATGGCAAGGCCAGTTATGGTCTGATGGTGCGGAGTGAGGCCCAGGCTTCCGGAGCTATCCTCTCGCGCATGGATGCCGCCCGGGCTTTCCGGGGGTGGGACCTCTTCCTCTCGGCCGGCCGGCCCGCGGTGCATATCGTGGATCAATGGCCGGACAAAGCCCTTAAAGTAACCGCCAAGGCCGCGCTGACGGACGGGGCGTGGCACCATTTGATGGTCGTTTTTGATGGCACCAAGGCCGGTGCGGAAGCCGTCTCGCTCTACGCGGACGGGGTGCTCCAAGCTGTGGACGTGGAGCAGAACAGTCTGGGGCCGGATATTTCGGTGGATGTCCCGGTCCGGATCGGAGCCCGCAGCCGGGGAGCCGATGCGCTTGATGCCGTGGTCAGCGCCAAAGTCGCGGTCCAGGACGTCCGCATTTATAACACCGCCCTCTCCCCGGAGGAAATTCAGCGGCTGTCCCTCAGGCTGCCCCTTCAGCAATGGCTCGCGACTGATCCCGCCTCCCGCACCGAGCCTCAAAAAAACGCCCTGTTTGACCGCTATGCGCTGGCCTTCGACCAACCTGGGCAACTGCTGCAGAAGGAACTGGCCGCCCTCGCAGCCGAACAGGAGGCGGTCCAAAAAGGCACGGTGAAGACTTTGGTGATGGAGGAGAAAAAGGAGGATCCCTTCGCCTTCGTGCTCGCCCGGGGCGATTACCGGAAACCAACCGACCGGGTCACTCCCGCCACTCCGTCCGCCCTGCCCCCGATGGATGCGGCCGCACCCCGCAACCGCCTCGGTCTGGCCCAGTGGCTGGTTTCGAAAGAAAATCCGCTGACCGCCCGCGTTACCGTGAACCGGGTGTGGGGTTATCTCTTTGGCACCGGCATCGTGGAAACCACCGAGGATCTGGGCATCAGCGGCGCCCGGCCGGTGAACCAGGATCTATTGGATTGGCAGGCGGTCGCCTTCATGGAAAGCGGCTGGGACTACCGCGCGATGGTGAAACGCATGATCCTCTCCCAGGCCTACCGGCAGTCGGCCGCCCTGACTCCTGCCAAGCTGGAAAAGGACCCGCTCAACCTTCTGATCTCGCGCGGGCCCCGCTACCGGCTGGATGCCGAGCAGATCCGTGATGGAGCGCTCGCCGCCGCCGGACTGCTGGTGCCGATGGTCGGTGGCCCGCCGGTGCGGCCTTATCAACCTGATGGGGTCTGGGAAGCGGTGGCGATGCCGGGTTCCACCACGGCAAATTACCAGCAGGACCGCGGGGAGGGGCTCTACCGGCGTTCCATGTATACGCTCTGGAAACGCACCGCCCCACCGGCCAGCATGGACATTCTCAATGCACCCAGCCGGGAAACCTTCTGCACGCGGCGGGAGCGCACCAACACTCCGCTCCAAGCGTTTGTGACCATGAATGACCCTCAATTTGTGGAAGCGTCCCGGCAGCTTGCGGCACTGGCCATGGCCTCGTCTCCGGATCCGGAGGCGCGGCTGGATTTCGTGACCACCCGGCTCCTCTCCCGGGCCTTTACCGCCGCCGAGCGGGCCATCTCCCAGCGCACCCGGGAACGCGCCTTCGCCGCCTATCAGGCCGATGCCGCCGCCGCCCAGGCGCTGATCACGGTGGGGGATTCCAAACCTGACGCCTCGCTGCCTCCTGCGGAACTCGCCACGTGGACCCTCGCCGTCAGCCAGATCCTGAACATGGATGAATCCCTGAGCAAATAACCCCTTCCTTTCCAAACATGATACATCCTGCTTACCTTCCGGCTGTCGAAACGTGGAACAGCGCGGTCAACCGCCGCCAGTTTTTCCGGCACAATGCGATGGGCCTGGGCGCCGCCGCCCTGGCCTCCCTGCTCGGCCAGGGCTCCAGCTCTGCGGAGGATCTCCCGCCGGGCACGCACTTTCCGCCCCGGGCAAAACGCGCCATTTACATCTCTCTGATCGGTGCTCCTTCCCAGCTTGATCTGTTTGACTACAAACCCAACCTGAAGGCAGCCTTCAAGAAGGACCTCAAGGATTTCCTCGCGGCCCAGGGCGAACGCCTGACCGGCATGACCGCCGGCCAATCCTCGTTCCCGGTCGCACCCTCGGCCTTCAAATTCGCCCAGCATGGGCAGTCCGGCGCGTGGCTCAGCGAAACCCTGCCGTGGACCGCGAAGATGGTGGATGACCTCTGCATCATCCGCTCGATGAAAACCGACGCCATCAATCATGAGCCGGCGAATCAGCTGATGTATACCGGCAGCATGATCAGCGGCAAACCTTCCATGGGGTCCTGGCTGTCGTGGGGGCTTGGATCGATGAATCAGGATCTGCCCACCTTTGTGGTGCTGCACGCCACCCATTCCAATCCCGGTTCCAATGTGCAGGCCATCTCCGCCCGGCTCTGGGGCGCGGGCTTCCTCCCCGGAAAACACGCCGGGGTGTCCCTGCGGGCCAAGGGCGACCCGGTGCTGTATCTGAAGGATGCGCCGGGCATCTCCCGCGAACTCCGCCGCGACATGCTGGATGGCCTTTCAGCGCTGAATCAGTCCACCTACGAACTGGTCGGAGATCCGGAAATCCAGACCCGCACCCAGCAGTATGAAATGGCCTTCCGGATGCAGGCCAGCGTACCGGACCTGACGGATCTGAGCAGTGAAACGGAAAAAACCTTCGAGCTCTACGGCAAGGAATCCAAGGACCGCGGCACCTTCGCCAACAGCGCCCTGATGGCCCGCCGCCTGGTGGAGCGGGGGGTGCGTTTTGTGCAGATCTTCCATCGCGGATGGGACCAGCATGGCAACCTGCCCCACGATCTGGCCATGCAATGCAAGGACGTTGACCAAGGGTGTTATGCCCTGATCCAGGATCTCAAGCAGCGCGGCATGCTGGACGATACCCTGGTCGTGTTCGGCGGCGAATTCGGCCGCACGGTCTACTCGCAGGGCAACCTCACGGAAACCGATTACGGCCGCGACCACCACCCGCGCTGCTTCAGCCTGTGGGCGGCCGGCGGCGGCATCAAACCCGGACTCACCCACGGCGAAACCGACGAGATGGGGTATAACATCGTGAAGGATCCGGTCCATGTACATGATTTCCACGCCACCCTGCTCCACCAACTGGGCATCAACCACGACCGCCTCGGCTTCAAATACCAAGGCCTCGACCAGCGCCTGACCGGGGTGGAACCAGCCCATGTGGTCAAAGCCATCCTGACCTGATTTCACCCGGGACCACTTTCAGGCAAACAAATCCCGTACCGCCCGGCCCGTTCCATCGATGGTGGCATAAAAAGGCCGTCCTTCGATATCAAAGGCGGTTTTGGGGCTGATGCCCATGGCCGTGAATATGGTGGCGTGGAGGTCAGGAATACTGACAGGGTCCTTGATGGCCACGAGGGGCCGCTCCTCCGCGGTCGCGCCGTAGAGA
The DNA here is from genome assembly GCA_903936775.1 of uncultured bacterium. Classification (GTDB taxonomy): domain Bacteria; phylum Verrucomicrobiota; class Verrucomicrobiia; order Verrucomicrobiales; family V1-33; genus CAIZWU01. Next base: position 8,690 of record CAIZWU010000238.1, read on the forward strand.
TGCCCCCGCTTCATCCCGCCGCCAAACATCAGCACATTCGTCCCGCCGGTGAAGTGCCGGTGCAGACCATAGTGTTGCGGCGATTCGAGGGTGTCTCCCTTGACGGTGGCCTGATCCCCGGCGGTGGAATTGGGCACACCTTCGATCATGGCATCGCGGCTGAATTCGCTGGCCACCACCACAAGGGTGCGGTCCAGCAACCCGCGTGATTCCAGATCGCGGATCAAGCGGGCAATGGGCCGGTCGATCTCCTGATGCAGCCGCTCCACCGTGGCATGGCCATCGGAATGGGTGTCCCAATGGACGAACGGAATGTATTCCGTGGTCACCTCCACAAACCGCGCCCCGTTCTCCACCAGACGGCGGGCCAGCAGACAGCCCTGACCAAAACGGCCGCTACCGTAGGCCTCCTGCGATTCTTTGGGCTCCAAGGAAATATCGAAGGCGGCCCGTTCCTTGGAACTGAGCAGACGATGGGCATTCTCAAGGGAGCGCAGCATGGATTCCCGCTGGAAGTCACTGATGATATCCCGCTGCGGATTCTGGTCGAGCAACTTCCGGAACAAGGCGCTGCGGTTTTCAAAGCGGCCCGCATCCATCCCTTTGGGCGGGCGGACGGATTGCGCGGCCTCGTCCGGGACCGGCAGGTTCATCGGTCCGAACTCCGATCCAAAAAAACCGCCAGTGGTGAAGGCCTTGAGTTCCTCACTTTCCCCATGTCCTTCAAGGTGCTGGCCGATATTGATGAAGGCGGGCATCACCGGATTGCGGGGTCCCAGCACCTTCGCCATCCACGCCCCGAGATGCGGAGCCGCCACGGTCTGCGGCGGGACATAACCGGTGTGCCAGTGATACTGATGCCGGGAATGCAGGATGCTCCCCAAATCCGGCTGCACACAGGACCTGATCAGCGTGGCCCGGTCCATCACCTGCGCGAGGTGCTCCAGCCCCTGACAGATTTTAATCCCATCCACATTGGTGTCGATGGCGGGAAACGTGCTCAACACATTAGCCATCGGGGCTCCTTTTTCGTAAGGCTGGTATCGTTTGGGATCGAAGGTTTCCGGCGCGGCCATGCCCCCGGCCATCCACAGGATAATCACCGCATCGGCGGTGGCTTTCGGCTGGATGACGGCATCCGAAGCGATGAGCTGGCCGCCCCGCGACATCATCGCGGCGGTGGTGGCAGCGGCCAGTTTCTTCAAAAAATCGCGGCGGGGCTGGGTGGAATCGAGTGGAAGAGGGTTCATGAAAATAAGAGCGTGCGGGCCATGATAAAAAACTTAGCGGACCATCTGGAATTCCGGCTGGACCAGCAGAACCCACAACAAATCCTGCAAACCGGCGGCGTTGGGGGGCGATCCGAGGGCTTCTGTGGCCAGCGCCAGCTCCGCCGGCGAGGGAGCGCGGGAATAAGCAAACGCGTAGAGCCATGACACCAAGGCGGCGCTGCCGGCTCCGGCCTGCTTCTGCAAAATCGCCCTGGCGCCGGTTTCAAGGCGGGTGGTCAGGATCTGCCCATTGTTCAAATCCATCGCTTCGAGGGTCGTCAGGTCATTGGGCCGCATGGACACGATCTGCTCGCGGTTCGGCCGGCCGAGCGCCCGCATCAGGAAATCACTCTTCATCAAAGCCGCCCGCACCATGGGCCCCCCACCGTTCGCATTTTCCACGAGGAGTGCCTGCAAGGCGTCATTGATCCCCTGCCAGGCCGCGCCATTGACTTCGACGGCAGGTTTCCAGTGGCCAGGGTCCGGGGTGAAAAGCCCGTCCGACCGGGGCACGGCGGAGTTCCAAAGCCAGGCAGGACCGGAATTTAAAGTTTGGAGGGAACCATCCGCGAAACGCAGCTGACCCTGCATCCAGAGCCCCGCTAGGTTCGGTCCCTGGCCACCGTTGGTCCCCACGATGACGATTTCATTCTCTCCCGTCCGGAGGGCATCCAGCAGATCCACCGCGACCGGCGTTTCCCATTGATCGCTCCGGGCGATCTCCTTTTGATTCACCCAGAGTTTGAATCCGTTGTCACAGGTGAGGACGGCGGAGGCGGTTTGGGGGAGGGCAGCGAGGTGGAACCGGGTGCGGAAGCTGACGGTTTCTCCGGACGCCGCCGCTTTGGCTTTTTGATCACCGGACCAGATCCATTTCGCGGCAAGGGCCTGTTCCGGACGCGGGGCGGAACCCTCCCGTTTGATAGGGGCATCGAATTTCCGGGGGGCGGCCCCGGTGATCTGCCAGATGGCATCCGTGAACTGCTCGGCGGTCAGGCGCTTGGACCGCGGGCCGGCATAGGTGTAATTCCGGTCGGCGTCTTCCTTGAGGACTTCCGCGACCGATTGATAGGCCTTGCTGGAGCAGATCAGGGCGAGGGTCCGCTTCAAATCATACTGGTGATCCGCGAGATCGGTGGCGAGGAAATCCAGCAGATCGCTGTTCCACGGCTCGCTCTGCATGGCGTCCACGGGATGCACGATGCCGTGCCCCATCAGGCGGTGCCAGAGCCGGTTGACGATGGTGCGGGTGAACCGGCCGTTCTCCGGATGGGTCATCAAAGCGGCCAGCTGTTTCAGGCGCTCCGCCGGAGGCTGGCTGGCATCGATTTGACCCAATTCCGGAAAGAGCCAGGAAGCCTTGGCCTGCCGGCCGGTCGGTTTGTCGCAGCGGTGGATCTCCAACGGCTCATCCGAAAACACCGCCGCGAGACCGTAGGCTTCTTCGAGTTTCCAGCGGTCGATAAAGCTATCATGACAGGAGGCGCACTTCAAATTGATGCCCAGGAAAGTCTGCCCCATGCTTTGGGCGAACTGGACCGGCACCAGTTGTCCAGCGCTCACCTGGCCGCGCCATTTGATGCCTTTGCCAAAGCCCTCGCTGCCTTCCGTAGGGGCGACGAGTTCCCTGACAAATTGATCATACGGTTTATTCTCCAGCAGGGCCTGATACAGCCACGCACTGATCTGCTTCCGCCCGCCATCGATATAACCGGTGCCGGCATAATCGTTGCGGAGGAGGTCGTTCCAGAACGTCAGCCAATGCTCGGCATAGGGCTGGGGCGTGTTGAGCAGGAGCGCGATGGCCTGCTGGCGTTTTCCGGGGGCAGAGTCGGCGAGGAAAGCCGTCAATTGCTCCGGCGACGGCAGCAATCCGACGAGGTCCAGATACACCCGGCGTAAGAATGCGTTGTCGCTGAGCGGTGCCGGCACGGGTCCCGGTTGTTTGGCCAAGTGGGCATCAAGGATGCGGTCCACCGGATTCTCCCGCCCGGCGGAGGCTGCGGGCAGGAGGGGCCGGCGGGGTTTGAGCGGCGGTTCGTAGGCTCCTTTTTTGAAGGCAAACCCGGCAGTCCATGGCACTCCGGCATCGACCCAGGCGGTCAGGGTCTGCACTTCCGCCGCCGTCAGGCGGGTTCCCTTGGGCGGCATCTGTTCATCGGAGTCCACCGAGGTGATCAATTGGATGAGCAAACTTTCCGCTCCCCTGCCTTCGATCAGCACCTTGCCGTTTTCGCTGCCTGCCAGGAGATCCTCCCGGGTGTTCATGGAGAATCCTCCCTTTTTCTTGTCGCCCATGTGACATTCGGCACAGTGCTTTTTCAGGATCGGAACCACTTCATGGGAAAAATCCACCGCCGCGGCTGGCAAGGCGGCAGCGAGGCAGGACAGCAGAAAAAGAGGGAGGAAGCGCGGCATGGGAAGGATACGCAGGTTCGGGGAAAACTTTGGGAATGGGAGGGAGAAATCTAAGGATTTCCAAACGCGAGCAAATGGGAGGCCCCCCGGATGTAGATACGGTTACCGGCCAGCGCCGGACTGGCCAGCACGGGTTCCCCCACCGCATTCCGGGCCAGAATTTTCAGCGACGGGCCCGCTTCCAGCACGGTCACCACTCCGCGTGTGGAGCATACATAAATCCGGCCATCCGCCACCACCGGGGAGGCAAAATAATCGCCCCCGGCCTCGCCGCCCAAGCGTTCCCGCTCAAAGATCAGCGTCCCGGTGGCCGCATCCGTGCAGGTCACCATGCCACCATCCTGCACCACAAAAAGCCGCCCGTCCGAGAGCACCGGTGAGGCTACTTTGGCAATGCCGCTGCGGTGTTTCCACACCGTAAAGTCTCCGGATAACAGGCCTGAGGCAGCCCCGGGATCCTTGAGCGCGAACAAGCCGTAGTCGCCCAACCGGGTCCATTCCATGGCCCGGTTGGCTTCATCGCCACTCACCAGCCCATCCCGGTCCTGGTCCATGAAATCGAAGACCCCATCCTTTTCCAGAAAGGGGGCTTCCTGGCGGGTGAGCCGGCCATCCTTGTCACCATCTGCAAGGAACATTCCGGCCACCGCGGAAGGGCCCGGAGCGCTGCCGCCAAAGCTGCGCGACATCAGATACAGCCGGCCGTCCCCCAACACCGGGGTGGGACAGACGCTCACCCCTTCCAAACCACCGGCCGCCCAGCGCTCCTTCCCATCGGTGAGTCCGTAGGACGTGACGCGCAGGCTGCCGCCGACCACCACTTCGGCGCCTCCCTCCCGCCGCCAGATCACAGGCGTGGTGTAGGCACTGACCGCCTGGGGCCGCGGGGTCAGCCACGCTTGGCGGCCGGTTTCCGCGTCGAGGGCCAGAACAAACGATTTCCCGCCCTGTTGATCACAGACCAGGATCACTTTGCCATCGGCCACGATGGGCGAGGTCCCGCTGCCATTCACCACGAAGGGAGCCTCCATGGGGAAACGCCACACCTCCTTGCCGTCAAAATCACAGGCCAGGAGCCCAAATCCGGCATGGTAGGCGTAAACCCGTTGTCCATCGGTGGCCGGTGTCGCCGCGGCCGGACTGTTGGTGCGGTGCAGACTGGCGGGGCCGGGGGCCGGAACTTCGTGCCGCCACAAAATTTTTCCGTCCTGCCGGTTGAGGCCGAGGAGCAATTGTTGGGCACCGGAGGCAGCGGTCAGGAAAATCCGGTCCCCCCAAATACTGGGGGAGGAGACGCCTTCCGGCACCGCCGTTTTCCAAAGCAGGCGCTGGTCCGGCCCAAATTCGACCGGAGGTTTTTCCGAGGCGGCGGCGATGCCCTGGCCATTGGCTCCCCGGAACTGGGGCCATGACGGCACATCGGCAAAAGCAAGCACCGGGAGGAACGACAACAAAAACAGCAGGGACCGGGAGGACATAGAGCAAGATGCGCTGCCACCCGGCCGCAAGGCAAGCAACTTCGCCGCACCTGGGAAATCCCCGTCCTGCCCATCAGCCAGACACTCCCCGGCAGGGAACAACCGGCCGCATCGGCATTTGTCTTTCCGGGGCATTGTGCTTTCCTGCACGCTTCTATGAAAAAAATCGTTGTCGCGTATTCCGGTGGATTGGACACTTCTGTTTTGCTGCAGTGGCTGAAACAGAAGTATCAGTGTGAGATCATTGCCTACTGTGCCGATGTGGGCCAGGAGGAGGAACTGGATGGGCTGGAAAAGAAAGCCACCAGCACCGGGGCGTCCAAATGTTATATCGGCGACCTGCGGGAAGAATTTGCCCGGGACTACATCTTTCCGATGTTCCAGGCCGCGGCCATCTATGAGGGCCAGTATTTCCTCGGCACCAGCATCGCCCGGCCTTGCATCGCCAAAGGGATGCTGGACATCGTGGCGAAGGAAAAAGCCGATGCGGTGGCTCATGGGGCCACCGGCAAGGGGAACGATCAGGTGCGTTTTGAACTGAGCGCAGCCACCCTGGCCCCTCAGGTGAAGGTGCTCGCGCCCTGGCGGATGGACGACTTCCGCGCCGAATTCCCCGGCCGGGCCGAGATGATTGCCTTCGCGGAAAAACACAAGATTCCCGTCACCGCCTCGGCCAAAAAGCCTTACAGCATGGACCGGAATCTCCTGCACATCTCCTTTGAAGCCGGGATGCTGGAAGACACCTGGTTCGACGGCACCACGCCGGATGTGCGCGGCATGTATGTCATGAGTGTGGCTCCCGAGGACGCCCCGGACAAACCGGAATACGTCCAGCTCCTCTTTGAAAAGGGGAACTGTATCGGCCTGATGGCGCATGGCCTGGGCAAGCTGCTGGACAAGATGAAAGTAAAATCCACCGGCGAGCGGGATGGTTATACCTTGCTGACTCCCTACGGCGTGATGAAGGCGCTGAACGCCCTCGGCGGACGCAATGGCTGCGGCCGGGTGGACATGGTGGAAAACCGTTTTGTCGGCATGAAGAGCCGCGGCATCTATGAAACCCCCGGCGGCTCGATCCTCTATACCGCGCACCGCCAGATGGAATCCATCACGATGGACCGCGAGGTGATGCACCTGCGCGACAGCTTGGTTCCCAAATATGCCCAGCTGGTTTACAACGGCTTCTGGTTTGCTCCGGAACGCGAGGCCCTGCAAGCCCTCGTGACGGAATCCCAGAAGAGTGTCAGCGGTGAAGTGCGGCTGAAACTGTACAAGGGCAACATCATGGCCGCCGGCCGCCAGAGCCCGCTCAGCCTCTATGATGAAGCCATTGCCACCATGGAGAAGGACCCGACCCAGAGCTACAACCAGAATGACGCCACCGGTTTCATCGCCCTGAACGCCCTGCGCCTGAAAGCCACCGCCCGCCGTGATCTGGCCGGGGAAACCAAACCGAAAGATAAAGCAAAGAAACAGGACAAGAAGAAGGATAAAAAAGGCAAGAAGTAAGCCGGGCGGAAACAAGGCCTTCAACCGCATCAGGAGAACCCGGGCCATGGCATGGCCCGGGCTCTTTTTGCAGGCACCCGGCGGGCCATCCGTCGGCCCGGAAGGCCCTAGCCGGCGAGGGCTTCCGGAATCCGGTTTTGAAAGAGCACGTCCCGTGACCGCGTTCCGAAAACGTTTCCATTCCCCGTTCCGATGGCTTTGCCCTGCCCCCGACTTTTCCTTGCTTTGCTGATCGCAGGCAGTGTTCCGGGCGAGGCATCCCCTGGCCTTGAGCACTTCGAGGACAAGGTCAGGCCTTTACTCGTGGAACATTGTTATGAGTGCCATAGTGCCGGACACAAAATCAAAGGCGGCCTCCGTCTGGATCATCGCGCCGGATGGGAAACCGGCGGCGACTCCGGTCCGGCCCTGACACCCGGTGACCCGGCCACCAGCCTGCTCCTGCGCGCCATCTCGTACGAGGACCGCGACCTCAAAATGCCGCCGAAGCAAAAGCTTTCCGCCGGACAGACCGCCATCCTGCGTGACTGGATCGCCGCCGGAGCACCTGACCCCCGGGAGGAAGTCCCGGGCGATCCGGCCCCAGCGAGGATACCTGCCCGCGACATTTCCGCCGCAGCGTTGTGGTCCTTCCAACCGCCGGCGGTTCCCACTGAGGAAACGCGCCGCCCGCGGGTCAAAGACACCGCCTGGCCCCGGGATGCGATCGATCACCATATCCTCGCGGAGCTGGAACAAGCCGGGCTCACCGCCGTGCCGGACGCGCCTCCCGAGGCCCTCGTGCGGCGCTTGTTTTTCGATCTCACCGGTCTGCCGCCCAGCGCTGAAGAAGTTAGTAATTTCAACGCGGAAGCCTGCGGCCCCCTCGTGGACCGCCTGCTGGCCAGCGAAGCGTTTGCGGAACGCTGGGCCCAGCACTGGCTGGACATCACCCGGTTCGCGGAAAGTTCCGGGGGCGGACGCACCCTGCCTTTCAAGGATGCCTGGCGGTTCCGCGATTACGTGATAGAATCCATTCACCGCGAAGTGCCCCTCGATCAAATGATCCGGGAACACCTCGCCGGTGATCTGCTGCCAGCGCCCACCACCGCCGACCGGACGCGGCAATTGACCGCGACCGCCTTTCTGGCGCTGGGTCCGACCAACTACGAAGAACAGGACAAGGGGGTCCTGCGCATGGACATCATCGACGAGCAGTTGGAAACGATGGGCCGCTCGTTCATGGGCCTGACCCTCGGCTGTGCCCGCTGCCATGATCACAAATTCGACCCGGTCACCACCAAGGACTATTATGCCCTCGCCGGCATCTTCCGCAGCACGCAGACGCTGCGGGACTACACCAGCAATGTGGCTCATTGGGTGGACCTGCCGTTGCCCCCCGGTCCGGCGTTGGAGGAAGCCCTGCAACAAAAAGACCGGCAGCTCGCCAGCCTGCAGACGGAGTTGCAACAGATCACCGCCCTCATCAAAACGCAGCAGCCCATGTCAGGATCCCTGACAGCCGGCGGGCCGGCCGCCGCGGCCGATCTTCCGGGCCTGGTGCTGGATGATTCCGCCGCGAGGATTGTCGGGGACTGGAAGCCCTCCACGACTTACCGGAACTACATTGGCCAAGGTTACCTCCACGACAAGAAAGCGGAAAAAGGTACCTGCACCGCCACCTTCATTCCGTCCATTCCGGAGACCGGCCGATACGAAGTAAGGGTCGCCTACACTCCCGCCCCTGGCCGTGCCACCAATGTTCCGGTGCATATTCTCCACGCCGACGGGGAGGAGGATTTGAGCATCGATCAATCGGTCCCGCCGCCGCTGGATGGCCGCTTTGTTTCGCTGGGCACCTTCCGCTTTGAGAAGGACGGGGCCGGATTCATCCTCATCTCGAATGAGGGCACCAACGGCATCGTCACCCTGGATGCCATCCAGTTGCTCTCCGGGAAAGACCGGCCCTCCGCCCAGGCAGACCGTGCCGCGGAGATTCCGGCGGACCTCGATGCGCCGGCCCGCCAAAAGCAACTGCAGGCGGAGATCAAAAGCGTGCAAAACAAACCTCCTTTCCGCCCGGAGACCATGGGGGTGCAGGAAGACGCGGAACCCGGCGACTGCCCGGTCCACATCCGGGGCAGCATCCGCAACCTGGGTCCGATCGTTCCCCGGGGCTTCATCCGGGCGGCCATGATCCCCGGCCTTCCCGCCATTCCGCCCGGCCAAAGCGGCCGCCTGCAACTGGCCCAATGGATGACCCACCCCAAGCATCCGCTCACGGCGCGGGTCATGATCAACCGCATCTGGATGCACCTGTTCGGGGAAGGTCTGGTGCGCTCCGTGGACAATTTTGGCGCTTCCGGGGAAACGCCGACCCATCCCCAGCTGCTGGATCACCTCGCCCACGATTTCATCCACGACGGCTGGAGTCTCAAGAAGCTGGTCCGCCGTCTTGTGCTGACCCGCACCTATCAGCTCGCCGGCAGTCCATTGCCGGGCACTGCGTCGTGGTCAGCCCGGCAGGCTGCCGATCCTGACAACCGGCTGCTGTGGCGCGCCCACCGCCGCCGCCTCGATGCCAATGCCCTGCGCGATGCCATCCTGACGGTCAGTGGCCAGATCGACCGCCGGTTTCTGGGCCCGAATGTCCAGGCCGGAACGGTGGACCCGAATTCCACGGAAGCCCAAACCCTGGAATACAGTTATGTTTTCACCGACCTCCGCCGCAGCGTGTATTCCCCCGCCTTCCGGAACCGGCGGCTGGAGTTCTTCGAGAACTTTGATTTTGCCGACATCAACGGCCCCATCGGCCAGCGCACCCGCGCCACCATCGTCCCCCAGGCCTTGTTTTTCCTGAACCATCCGTTCATCATCGGACAAAGCCAGTCGACCGCCCGACGGCTGGCCGGCCTCCCTCCCTCCGCCCCGGAGCAGGAACGTCTCGACTGGCTCTGGCGGTCGGTCCTTGGCCGCACCCCCACCGATGCCGAACGGCGCCAAGCGCTGGACTACCTGACTCTTCCCTCCTCCCGACCGGTCCCCACGACGGAAGAGGCCCGCTGGGCCCAACTCGTGCAAACTTTGTTCGCCACCGCTGATTTCCGGTTTCTGGATTGACCTTCCGGCCCACCCCCTTTCCCTAATTTCCCCACCGTGACCACCCGCCGCCATCTGCTCAAAACCACTGCCTGCGGATTCGGCTCGCTGGCCCTCGCGGCGATGTGCCAGAACCAGGCGTCCGGCCAGCCTCTTTTCCTCCGCCCCGGTCACGTTCCCGCCCGTGCCAAACGCGTCATTTTTCTGTTCATGGCCGGCGGAATCAGCCAGGTGGATTCATTTGATTACAAACCGCGCCTCGCCAAAGAGAACGGCAACAAACGATCGTTCGACGATGCCCGCTCGGTGGCCAAGACCGGCAAGGGAGCGGAGCAGCGGGTGATGCAGTCGCTCTGGGAGTTCCGCCAACGCGGCCAGAGCGGCCAGTGGGCTTCCGAACTCTTCCCTCACCTCGCCGGCCTGATGGATGAACTTTGCGTGGTCAAAGGAATGCACACCGAAGGCGTCGCCCACGGCCCTGCGACCCTGTTCCTCCATACCGGCACCACCAATTTCATCCGCCCCAGCATGGGATCATGGATCAGCTATGGGCTCGGCACCGAGAACGACAATCTGCCGTCCTTTGTCTCCATCAGCCCAAGCCTCAGCAACGGCGGACCCCGCAATTACAGCACCGCTTTCCTCCCGCCGGTGTTCCAAGGCACCCCGTTGGGACGCACCGGCCAACCTGCGGCCGAAGCCACCATCAGGAATCTCAATAACCAGATCCTCTCCAGCGGGGACAAAAACCGCCAGTTCGGGCTGCTCCGGGGCCTCCATCAGGAGCAGCTGCACCAGGCCGCCGGCAGCGGCCATCAGGAAGCTGTGGAAGCTGTCATCAATTCCTACGAACTCGCCTGGCGGCTCCAGGCCAATGCCCCGGATGTGCTTGACCTCGCTGGCGAATCGGCAGCCACCCAAAGCCTTTACGGCATCGGTCAAAAACCTACCGACAACTTCGGCCGCCAGTGCCTGATGGCCCGGCGTCTGGCGGAATCCGGCGTGCGCTATATCCAGGTCAACTATACCGACAACAGCAACAATCCGGCGTGGGATCAGCATGGCAATATGCCGCAGCACAAAAATCACGCCATGGCCGTCGACCAACCGGTCGCCGGTCTCCTCCAGGATCTCAAACAGCGCGGCCTGCTGGAAGACACCCTCGTCTGGTTCGGCAGCGAATTCGGCCGCACCCCGTATGCCCAGGACAATGGCACCGGGCGCGACCACAACCCGCTTGGTTTCACCCAGTGGCTCGCCGGGGCGGGGGTCAAACCCGGATTCAGCTATGGCGAAACAGACGAGTTCGGCCATCTCGCCATTGCCGGCAAAATCCACATGCATGACCTGCATGCCACCATCCTCCACCTGCTCGGCCTGGATCACGAACGGCTCACCTTCCGCCATGCCGGACGGGACTTCCGCCTCACCGATGTCCATGGCCATGTGGTCAAGGAAATCCTCTCCTGATTCCCGGCCATTCCTTTCCACTGGACCCGGGCCAAAAACGAACCCCGGGCGGGAATGAATCCATCCCCGGCCAAGTGTAACCCACAGAACACCAGGGATTCCCCTGGGCCAGATCCGTATTTGCGTGAAAGAGAAGGCTCCACTTTGCGCTTATCCGTCAAGGAAGGTGAAACAGGATTGATTCATCCACCCATCCGCTCATGAAAACCCCCACTTTCGGCGACATCGTCACCTGGCCGCAGGACCCCGCCCATTTCCGCACCCAACGGCGAAGTTTTCTCAGGGTCGGCGTGCTCGGCGGCCTCGGCCTGACCCTCGGCGATCTCCTCCGCACCACCGCCCGGGCGGACCTCAAACATTACGACAGCAAGGAAGGGAAAGCGAAGAGCATCATCCACATCACCCTTGGCGGTGGCATGGCCGCCCAGGAAAGCTGGGATCCGAAACCCGAAGCCCCGCTCGAATACCGCGGCCCGCTCGGCGTCGCCAAAACCTGCCTGCCCGGCGTCGCCTTCAGCGAAAACCTTAGCCACACCGCCAAGGTCACTGACAAGATGACCGTCATCCGCAGCATGACCGGCCGCGAGGCGGACCACGGCCGCGCCACTTACACGATGTTCACCGGCTACCGCATGAGCCCGGCCCTGAAGCATCCTTCCGCCGGCTCCATCATCTCCCACGAGTTCGGCAGCCGCAACGGCCTGCCCGCCTACATCGGCGTGCCGAACGTGCACCCGGACGCGGGCACCGGCTACCTCAGTGCGAAATATGCCGGTTTCGGCATCGGCGGCGATCCTGGCAAAGGCGACTTCAAGGTCCGCGACCTCACCCTCATGCCGCACGTGGATGAATCCCGCTTCACCCGCCGCCGCGGCCTCCGCCTCGCGGTGGAAGACCACTTCCGCTCGCTCGACACAAAATCCGACGCCCTCGGCGCCATGGATGAGTTCTACCAGCAGGCTTATACCCTGATCAGTTCCGCCAGTGCGCGCGATGCCTTCGATCTTTCCAAGGAACCGGCCAAACTAGCCGAAACCTACGGCAAAAACGAAGCCGGTGGCCGCCTCCTCCTAGCGCGCCGCCTGGTGGAATCCGGCGTCCGCATGGTCAACGTTTCCTACGGCGGATGGGACCACCACGCCGGGATCGCAGACAACATCCGCAAACAACTTCCGCCGTTGGACCAGGCGCTGGCCGCCCTCATCACCGACCTTGATCAACGCGGGCTGCTGGACAGCACCATCGTGATGGTCACCAGCGAATTCGGCCGCACCCCCAAAATCAACGCCACCGCCGGCCGCGACCACTTCGCCCGCGTCTTCTCCTGCATGGTCGCCGGTGGCGGGTTCACCCGGGGCCAGATTTTTGGTGCCACCGATGCCACCGCCACGGAACCTGAATCCAATCCCGTCGCCGTGGAGGATCTCATGACCACGGTCTATCACCAGATGGGCATCAATGCCGACAAGGAACTGATGGCCCCCGGCGGACGCCCCATGGAAATCGTGGACGGCGGACGCATCGTGAAGGAAATCCTCACTTGATTCCCGCGATGGCCAACCCCGCCCTCCGCCTGTCCTTCCCTGTCAACCTCCTTACCCTGGCCGCCGTCACCCTGACAGCCCGCGCCGGAGCCCAGGACAAGGGCAGCCCTGACAAATTCGAGGGTAATCCCTCCGTCACCAGCCACTGGCCCCGCGGCGCCCAGCGCGGCACCACCGTGGAGGTGGAATTCACCGGCACCCGCCTGGGCGATCCCCGCAGTGTGGTCTGCCTCACGACGCAGGCCATCACCTGCACCAGCGTCTCGGTCCCGCCACCTTCAGCCAATCCGGCTCCGCGGCCCGGAAATCCGCCGCCTTCCACCGCGGTGGCCACGCTCCGGATCGCTCCGGACTGCCCATCCGGCCAACATGTCATCCGCCTGCTGACCTCCAGCGGCGTGGCGGATATCGCCACCTTCTGGATCGGCAGCCTGCCCGAAGTGGTGGAGCAGGAACATGCCGTCAATTCCAAAACCGACCGCAACGGCACCAGCGGACAAGCCGAACTCATCCCGTTGGACCGCACCGTGAACGGGACCCTGAACGGCATGGAGCCTGACACCTTCCGCGTCGAACTCAAACAAGGCCAGCTGTTCACCGCCGAGCTCGAAGCCACCCGCCTCCGCAGCACGCCCCGCGAAGATGGCTTCCAGCCCGGCCTCGGGATCACCGATGCCGCCGGGAAAATCCTTGCCTCCGGCAGCGACCACCCGCTTTTCCTGACAGATCCTTTCCTCAGCCTTGCCGCCCCCGCCGACGGTCCGCTTTTTGTCACCATCCGCCCTGCGCTGCCGCCGGAAAACACCTCCCGCCGCATCCCCTACCGGCTCCATCTCGGCGCCTTCCAACGGCCGGATGGCGTCTATCCGGCCGGCGGCAATCCCGGCACCGCCCTCGCCGCCGGGCTCCAGGGCCTGCCGGACGGCCAGAACCCCAGGGTCACCATCCCCCTGCCCTCATCCGGTCCTGACTTCCCGTGGCAAGCCTCCCCCGGCACGCCCTCACCCAATCTGCTGCGCCTCCTTGCCGGGCCAAACGTCCTTGAAAGCGAGCCCAACGAAACTCCGGAACAGGCCACCGCCGTCCCTGCCGGTCCCTTGCCCTTCGCCTGCAATGGACGCCTCGCCACGGCCGGGGATACCGACCACTTCCGCTTCACCGCCAAAAAGGATGAGCGCCTTCAATTCCGCGCCTTTGCCCAGGCCCTGGGTTCGCCGCTCGATCTCAAACTCGCCATCACCCGCGCCGGCGACTCCAGCAAAACCGAACGCGCCGACGACTCCAATGACGAGCAGCTGGGCCTGTTCGATTCCGGCACCGTCCGCGAAAAGCTGGACCCCCTCCTCCTCTTCACGCCCCCCGCCGACGGTGAATATTTCTTAACCGTCAACGAAAGCCAGGGCAGCACTGCCCCGCAAAATATCTACCGCATCGAAGCCACCGCTGCCGATTCCGGTTTCATCTCGACCCTGCAACCCCTCGACCGCAACACCCGGCTCCTGCGGAACGCTGTCTCCATCGCCCGCGGCAACCGCGTCAATGCCACCTTCAGCGCCCGTCCCCTGCCCGGCACCACCCCGGCCGGGGAATATATTCTGACGGCCACTGGTCTCCCGGCCGGAGTCACCCTGCTTTCGGAACCCTTCAACCTGCCCGCGGCCCGCATTCCGGTACTGTTCGAAGCCTCTCCCGATGCTGCGCCGGCCATTACGGCGGTCACCATCGGCATCCAGTCCCGGGATGGCCAAACCAACTATCCTGACACCTTGCGCCATACCATTCCCCTGGCCCAGCTGGGGAACGATGCCACGCAATTTGTCACGGTGGACCGCCTTGCGGTGGCCGTCTGCGATCCCGCCCCCTTCAAGCTCACCGTCGCTCCCGCGCACGGCCCCCTGATGAAAAACGGCGAACTGGAACTCGAGGTCTCCCTCGAACGCGCCCCTGGTTTTGAAGAACCGCTGGATATCCTCCTGGAGACCCCGCCCACGGGAATCATCGGCGCCCAGGGCGTCACCCTGACCGGCGATCAAAAATCCACCGGTTTCCGTCTCGCCGCCGACACCAACGCCACCCCCGGCCAATATCCCGTCATTCTCACTGCCCGGAACAAATCAGGAGACAACCGCACCGGGGCCGGCAAAATCTATACCGCCTCCAATCTGGTCCCGGTTGAAATTGCGGACCCCTATCTGAAAATCAAATTCGCCCGTGCCCGCATCGAACGCGGCATGGAAACTACCGTCACCGCCACCCTCGAGCGCCTGCGCGAACTCCCCGGCAAGGCCACCGCCACGCTGATCCGCCTGCCCCGCGGGGTCACCCTCAAAGGCGAACCCGTCGCGGTCGGCCCTGACAATACCCTCACCTTCACCGTCTCCTCCACCCAGGATGCCCTCGTCGGCACCTATCAAGGTATGGCCTGCGAGATTTCGGTGGAGAGCAACGGCGGCCACCTCCGCCAGATCGCCGGTTCCGGCCCCATCCGGGTCGATCCCTCGCGTCAAGCCAACCCCTGATCCCCCGTGCGTCCGCTCCCCCTGCTTTTCCTGCTTCCCTTCAGCGCCTCCGCCGCCCTGAAGGTCTATCCTGACCGTGTCACCCTCACCGGGCCGCAGTCCCGTCAGGCCCTTGTTGTGCAGCACGTCGCCGGCGACGGCCGCACCACCGATGTCACCGCCAACGTCAAAGTCCAAAGCCCTGCACCTGTCCAATGGGATGCCCCCACCGGGCTGCTTGCCCCCACCGGGGATGGCTCCGGCGAAGCCGTGATCCAGTGGGAAAACGAACAGGCCACCCTGACCGTCACCACCACCGGTTTCGCCCAGGCCCGCACGCCCTCTTTCCGGCTGGATGTCGAACCCGTCCTGATGCGTGCCGGCTGCAATACCGGCTCCTGCCATGGCTCCGGCCGCGGGCAGGACGGCTTCCGGCTTTCCCTGTTCGGTTATGATCCCGCCGGCGATTTTTTCCGACTCACCCGCGAAATGATCGGCCGCCGCGTGGACCTCGAAGTCCCCGCCCAAAGCCTTGTCCTCGAAAAATCCATCGGGGCCGTGCCGCACACCGGGGGCACCCTCTTCAAGCCGGACTCGGATTATTACCGGGTGCTCCACGACTGGATCGCCGCCGGAGCCAAGGACGACGCCCCGGGCACCCTCCTCGCCACCGGAATCCGGATTTTCCCCGACAAAATCGAGGTCCGCGCCTCCGCCACGGACCCGGCCCACCACCGCACCCTCGTGATGGCGGAATATTCGGACGGCAGCCTGCGCGATGTCACCCGCCTCGCGCTTTTCCTATCCAACAACGATTCCACCGCCACCATCGGCAAAGATGGCACCGTCACGGCCGGCTCATCCGGAGGCGCCCATGTTTTTGCGCGTTTTGACAAATTTACCGCCGGCACCGAGATCATCGTCCTGCCTGACCGCAAGGATTTCACCTGGCCCGATCTGAAACCCGCCAACCCGATCGACGAGGCCGTCTTCGCCCGTCTCCGCCAACTGCAAATCGCCCCTTCTGCCCCCGCGGACGACGCCAGCTTCCTGCGCCGGGTCACACTGGACCTGACCGGCCTGCCACCGTCGCCGGAAGAACTGGCCACCTTCCTCACCGGCACCGCCCCTGACAAACGGAACGAGGGGATCGACCGGCTCCTCGCCACCGAAGCCTTCACCGATCTCTGGACCATGAAGTGGGCGGAGATTCTCCAGGTCAAGGTCAACAACCAAAACGCCGACACCGGCCGCAGCCGCCAGCCGGTCTGGAAATACTATCAATGGCTGCGCGCCCAGATTGCCGCCAACCGTCCCTTCAACGAACTCGTCCGCGACCTGATCCGCGCCGAAGGCAGCAACACCGCCAACCCGCCGGCCAACTACTACACTTCCGCCAACGGCAACATCAGGACCCCGATGGAGCGCGCCGAGGACACCGCGCAGCTCTTCCTCGGCACCCGCATCCAGTGCGCCCAATGCCACAACCACCCTTTCGACCGCTGGACGATGGATGACTACTATGGCTTCACCGCCTTCTTCAAAGGCGTCTCCCAGAAAAAAGGAGCCAGCGCCACCGAGGTTTTCATCTTCAACCGTCCTGGCCAAACGACGGTCGACCACCCCGTCGATGGACGGGCGGTCAGTCCGCGCTTCCTCGGGGGCGATCAGCCGGACCTCAAAGGCGGCGATCCACGGCACTTCCTCGCCGACTGGCTGACGGCCCCTGGCAACGACACCTTCGCCCGCACCCTTGCCAACCGTGCCTGGTTCCACTTCTTCGGCCGCGGGGTCATCGAACCCGTGGACGACGGCCGCATCAGCAACCCGCCATCCAATGAGAAACTTCTGGCCACCCTCGCGGACCACCTCCGCTCCGCCAATTTTGACATCCGGTCCCTCATCCGCACCATCTGCCAGAGCCAGACCTATCAGCTTTCCAGCACCGCCAACGAAACCAATGCCAGCGACGGCCGCAACTTTTCCCGCAGCTACGTCCGGCGGCTCCAGGCCGAAGTCATCCTCGACACCCTCGCGGCGGTGACGGGCACGCCAAACAGCTTCTCCGGCCAGATGCCCGGCACCCGCGCCACCCAGATCTTCGATGGCGGGGCCGACCGTGATTATTTCCTGAAGACCTTCGGCAGCAGCAAACGCGAGACTGTCTGCACCGCCGAAGTCCGCATGGAGCCCACCCTCACCCAGGCGCTGCATCTGATTAACGGCAACGTCGTCGATGGCGCCATCCAGCGTTCCCCGGTCCTCACAGAGTTGATGAAACAAAAGCCGACCGCCGAAGCCGGCGTGGTTGCTCTTTACGAACGCGCCCTCGCGCGCCGCCCCACGGAGTATGAACTGGCCCGCTTCATGGAGTCCGCACGCAGCCTGCCGGAGGGCGATCAGGCCGCGCTGCGCAAGTTCTTCGATGACACCCTCTGGGCTCTCATCAACACCACCGAATTCGCCTTCAACCACTAGGACGCTGACGGGCCACGAATGATCACGGATTGATGAAGATCTTTACTATCACCATTCAAGTGAACCCCTTTTTAAGCACATCCGTGAACATCAGAAATATCCGTGCCATCCGTGGCCCGTCATTTCCAAAGACAGTTTTCTGCCTCCCGCTTGTGGTCCGGCTCCCGGTCCTGGCCCTCTGCGCCACCTCCCTCCCCGCCTTCGCCGCCCCGGTGTATCAGGACGACGTCCTGCCCATCTTCCGCGAGCACTGCAACAGCTGCCACAATCCTGACAAACTGAAGGCGGATCTTGATCTCACCACCTACGAGACCACCATGAAGGGCGGCAGCAGCGGCACTTCCATCGCCGGCACCAGCCCCGATACCAGCCTGCTCTACCGCGTGGTGGCCCATCTCGAAGAGCCCGAAATGCCGCCCAAAAAACCCAGGCTTCCGGACGAATCGCTAGCAATTATCAAAACCTGGATCGAAGGCGGCTGTCTGCCCACCACCGGAGGCACTGCCGCAAAATCCCGAGACTCCGCCCTCGCCATGGCCCTCCCGGCGGCGACTGCGGCCAGCGAAGGCCCTCCGCCGCTCCCCGAGTCCGTCCCCGCCGCCCCCGCCGGTTTGCTGGACCGCCCATCCCCGGTCACCACCCTCGCCGCCAGCCCCCGCGCGCCCCTGCTCGCGCTGGCCCGCAATCAGTCGATCGCGCTGCTCGATTCCACCACCGGCGCCCCGCTGGGAGCGCTGGCCTTCCCGGAGCGGTCCGCGACCGTGCTCCGCTTTAGCCGCGATGGCACCCTGCTCCTTGCCGCCGGAGGACGCGGAGCGCATTCCGGCAAAGCAGTGGTCTTTGACATCAAAACCGGAAGACGCCTCATTGAAGCCGGCAGTGAAGCCAGCGATGCCATCCTTGCCGCCGACCTCAGCCCCGACCGCCAACTCCTCGCCACCGGGGGACCTGACAAATTGATCCGACTTTACTCCGCCAAGGACGGCACCCTTGTCCGCATCATCAAAAAACACACCGACTGGGTCACCGCCCTCTCGTTCAGTCCTGATGGCGGAAAGCTCGCAACTGCGGACCGCAATGGCGGCCTCCACCTCTGGGACCCTGAAACCGGCACCATCCTCTTTACTCTCGCCGAACACCAGGCCCGCATCACCAGCCTCGCCTGGCGTGGCGATTCCATAGTGCTGGCCAGCGCCGGGGATGATGGCAAACTCGTCCTCTGGGATACCTCCGAAGGCTTTGCGGCCCGCAGCCTCAGCCCGCACGATGCCGTCAAAAAGGACGAACCCGGCCGCCGCACCATGCTGCTGAAAATCCCCGGCATCCTCAGCGCCGACATCGCGCCCGACGGCCGCCTCCTCACCGCCGGCCGCGACAACACCGTCCGCCTCTTCAGCGCCACCGGCAATCTCCTCACCGTTATCAAGGAGTTCACTGAACTCCCCACCGCCGCCGTCTTCCTCAACGATCCGGCCGCCCTCGCCACCGGGGATTTCCTCGGCCAGCTCAAGCGCTGGCAAACCAAGGACAAGACCGCCACCGGCACCGCGATTCTGCATTGAAGGGGGCGGCAAATTTTCTTTCTTCCCCTTGGTTGATTGGGCGCCGGTCACTTGGAGATTTCACGAGGCCCGGTCCTTCTGTCGCTGTCCAGGAAACCAAGCACGCGTCAAATTGCGGGATTTTTCTCCTGCAAATGGCCGGGTAATTTGGTTTGGCGAGGAGATGCCTTGAGCCGGCAGGTCCGTATGAATTACGATGCCGTCTGAGGACGATTCTGATGGCTCTGCAGAATGGGACCTCCGCAAGGTGAAAAAATGTTTGTCGTTTAACGCCGCGCAGCGGTGGAATACAGAGAGACCTCACGCCATGCCAGAATACGACGCCGACTTCACCGCCTTTGCCCGCGACGGCTGTGCGGATGCCTTCCGGCGGCTGGTGGAACGGCACATTGACGCGGTCCACTCTGCGGCGGGACGAGTGATGGATGGGCGTGCGGATGCTGCGGCAGATGTGGCGCAGGCGGTGTTTATCCAACTCGCGCGCAAGGCTGCAGTGCTGCCAGCAGATCTTGTGGTAGGAAGCTGGCTGCACCGGCAAACGGTGCGTTTGGCGCTCAATGCCCGCCGTTCCGATGCCCGCCGTGCCTCCCGGGAACGCACGGCTCACGACATTCTCACCATGAACTCCCCCGACCCGGAACCGCTCCACGCGGACCTCCAGCCTTTCGTGGATCAGGCGATCCACGCCCTGCCGGAATTGGATCAGCGCGTCCTCGTCATGCGCTACTTTGATCACTGTCAGCAGCAGGAAATCGCGCAGCGCCTGGGGGTGAACACCGGTGCTGTGCAGAAGCGCCTGGCCCGCGCACTGGAACGCGTGCGCCAACACCTCGCCCGCCGCGGCGTGGCCGTGCCGGTGGTGGCTCTGACGGCATGGTTCAGCGGATCTTCCGTGGAGGCTGCTCCGTCGACGCTGGGCGCAGCCATTGCCGCAAGCGCTCTGCCGCATGCGGCGGCAGGCACCGGTTTTCCAGCCAAACTTATTACGATCATGACCCAAATAAAAGCACTCTCCGCCGGAGCTGCCCTTGGCCTGGCTGTTGGCGGAATCTGGGCCGCGTGGCCCGGACCGGCCGGTACTTTACCACGCCCTCCCTCGGCCAGCGCCCTGGCACCACCCGCAAAGCCAGTGGTGGACAAATCGTCAGCTCACGGGTTTGATCCCAGCCCCGTGCCGGCACCTGCGGCGACTCCCGAAGGCCTCGTGGCCCAGTTGCTGGAAATCCTCAGCCAGCCTGACAACATCCTCACACAGCACCGGCTGGACGCCTGGCTGGCGGGTATTTCACCCGGGGCGTGGCCAGCCTTCGCGGCTCTCGCCGGGGAACGGCTCTTCGCCGACGAGTGCCGCCGCTGCATGGGGCCGCTCGCCCGCGCCTGGGCCCTCGCTGATCCATCGTCTGCCGTGCCCGGCATGGCGGGACAGAAAAAATCTCCAGGCGGCACTGCCCTGGCTGGCACTGCTTTCGAGCAGTGGCACCGGACCGATCCCTCCGCCGCCCGGCGCTGGCTCGTGGAACATCAGGATGATGCCCCGCTGGCCGAATGCATGCCGGGGTTCATCACCTCCGTGGCCGAAAGCCTGCGGACGACTTCCGACGACGCCGTGATCGCATGGGCCGCGCAACTCGGCGGCGACGATTTGCGCAAGGCCGCCCTCAAACCATTGATCCCTCACCCTATCAAGAACACCACCACCGGGGAGTGGAACCGCCTCTGCACCGCCTTGGCCAATCAGACAGACACCGGATTCGCCACCATGGCCCTTGGCGAAGTCTTTTCCCACTGGATGCGCATGGACGGCAACAATTACCCGCCGAAGCGCATGCCCGCGAGCGAAGCGGATGCCTGGCTCGCCACCCTGCCGCCAGGACCGCAGGCCGTGCTAGCCGCCGATCTCCTGCTCAAAGCCGCCGCCACCTCGTGGGACGAAGCTGCTCCCATCCACGCCTTGGCCGTCCTGCAAAGCACGCAACCGGACATGATGGAAGAAAGAGCACGGCAGCTGATCACTGAAGCCAAAGGCCTCGGTGCCGGGGCGCGTTCGTGGGTGCTGCCATTGCTCACGGGGCCCGACCGCGACGCGCTGATCCTGCAAGCGGCACGTCAGACCGCCTCGACGGATTCTTTTGAATGGAACAGCCGGCTTCCCCGCCAGGCCGCCGCTATCCAGTGGGCCGCCGAGCTGGCAGATCCGGCCACGCGTGATCCGCTCATCTACGGTCTCTACCGCCAATGGTTGCAGGACAACGATATGCCTTACCACCAGGGCAAGGACTACGCTCAGATGTGGATGGACCGTAGCTCCCTGCCCCCCGGGATCAAAGCCATCACTCAGCTCGCCCGGGCCGATTTTGTGCCAAAAACGCCCCCACCCCCCGCCCACGCAAAATGAACCGTCGTCTCTATGCTTTGCGCCCCTGGCTGGCCGCTGCCGCCGGATTCCTCGCAGCGGCTCCCCTCGCACAGTTCATTGCCGGTGCCTTGGCGGTGCAGGAAACTGCTCCGCCATACCCGCGGCACACCGCTGCCCGTCCCGCCACGGCACCCCCGCTGGGCAGGGACGCAAAGGCTCCTGGCAACATGCCGCTGTTGGCGATACCGCAGCATGACACGCTGGACAGCCTGACTCCCGCCGATGCCTATCGCTTCAGCCAGCAGCTCGCCAGCGTTGGGGCCACCGATCCCACCTTGCGTTCTCGTTTGCTAACAGAGGCCAAGCTCCGTGAGGAACCCGAGCGCCAGACTCTCCTCTTCCAGTTGCTCACCGGCTGGGCCTCCACCGATCCCAAAGCGGCTGCCGACTGGGCCTTGGCTGAGCTGGGCGAACTCGGCAATGGTCCCCGCCGGATGTGCCTGCTCCAGATCGCCCGGACCTGGGCTGTCAGCGATGGCATGGGTCTGGCCCACTGGGCTGATCAGGCGAAGCTCAGCGAAAAGGACGATCTGAGATTCATCGAATCGGAAATCGGCTTGGCCTTGGTCAGTTGCGATCCACTGGCCTGGGCCCGGTTCCAGGAAATGCCGTGCAACGCCAACTCTGTCCTTGGTGGTGACAGCGATGCCGTGCCTGCCCGGCTATTCGATTCACCCGATTTTGTCCGGAAAATGGCCGCAGCCGTCCAAGGCCAGGTCATTTATGCTCCTGACAACCTGCCATGGAACCTCGAACACGGAAGCTCCTCCCGCCACACCAGGCAAAAAGACGCATGGAACATCCTCTTCGAGCAAACTGCCAGCGCCTACCATCAGCTCGCCCCCGCCGCCTGTGACACTTGGCTGCAAACCTTTCCCGCCGAGGCCCGGCAAGCTGCGCAGTTCTTTATTGCCAAGGGCGGAACGCCACCACCCGCTGCTTTCTCAGAAGAACCCACGCCGCTTCCGCCCGCGCAGCGCCTCACCTCCGCTCCCCCGGTGCCCGGCTTGGCGGAAGACACCTCCCGCAAAGACTGGAGCGAGTGGTGGCGCACTGATCCCACTGCCGCCGAAGCCTTTCTCAATACCGCAGCATGGTCCGACAACCAGAAATACCGCGCCCGCGCCAAAGCCTATTCCAGTGCGCCGTAAGCTAGGAGCCGGACCGGACGAACCGGCGGAAACCCATTCCTGAATGTGTTGGGCTGGTCTGCTCAATTCCAGAACGCCCGGTCGCGCCTCCGAACCAGCCCACCGTCTGATGCTACCCTTCTTATCCTACAAAGGACGCTTACGAGCCACGGATGGCACGGATCGGAGTGATATTCACGGATTTATTAAGAACTCCCGATTCATCTTGCAGGTGAGGTCCCTATTTTCTGTAAATCCGTGATCATTAGTATCATCGGTGTTATCCGTGGCCCGTCATTTTCCCGTTTAGGATTATTTCAGGTTGAAGGTGAACCTTGAACTAACTGGTTGAGGAGGCCGCGCACGGTTTCCCTCAGGTCATCCAAAGGATGGAAAAAACGGTCATCCTGGGGAGAACGGCGCATTTCCGGGGTGGCGGGAAGATGCAGGAAAACCGCCCGGTGGTGTGCGGCATGATCCGGGCGGTCTGTCAGATGGAGCAGCCGGTAGTAGAGGAAATTGCAGACAAACCGGCCGGGATCCGTGCTCAGGCGGACCGGCAATCGTGGATGGAGGGGACGCGCCCGGTGCAGCAGTGGAGCGGGCCGTGCTTCCAAGCGGGCCGGGCCACGGGCCAGAATGCGGGCTCCGGTTGGTTGAAAGCCTGCATTGTCAGGAATCCGGTAGTCCGCTTCATTCCATGCGGTGGATTCAATGCAGAGTCCGGGCCGGCCGGACACCCCGGTGGCCACGATCCAACGCGGCCGGACCTGCCGGATGGTGCGCGACAACTTTTGCCACGCCGCCGGGCCGCTGACCGGCAGCGACAAACCATGGATCACCGTTCCCGCCCCCAGTTCCACCCCATGCAGCAAACCGGCGATGGCCCCCGAGGGATTGAAATCATCCCCGCCAAAAGGCTCAAAACCGGTCAGGAGAAGGGTCATTTCAGAAATGCTCCGCCCACAGCGGGCGGTCAGTTCAGGCTGACATTCTGCTGGGCGATCAGTTTTTCAGATGCTTCGCTGACGCCGCCTTCCTTGTTGAGGGAGAATACGGAATTGGCAATAACGTTGGCGATGCAGCTGACGTCGTTGATCCGCAGGCCGGCCCCGCCGCTGCCGCTGACTTTAAGATCACTGAAGATATTGCCGGTGCAGGGAGTGTTATTCTGGTCGTCCGCCTGGGCGATGAAAATCCCCTGGGCGCCGTTGCCACTCACGGTGAGGTGGTTGAAATTGTTGAAGTTGCTGTCCCGCATGAAGATCCCCTGGCTGCCGTTGTTTTCGAGCCGGGCGTGCGAGACGATATTCCGGTCAAAGCGCAGGTCGATGCTGATGCCGGCCGCTTCGTTGCTGTGCAGATAGATCCGGGTGAAGAAGCTTTCCTCCGTCTCGTAGGCTGCAAATCCATCGAAGTGATTGCTGTGCGAGGTGAAATCGCTCACATGGATGCGGCGGCTGTGCTTTTCCAGCACCAAACCACCGCTGCGGGCAGAGCGGGTGGTGACCCGTTCCACGCGGATGTCCTCGGCGCTGCGGATGGTGAGGGCATTGTTCCGGATAAAGGACATTCCCCCATTGTCGCAGGGGCCACCATGGCACTCGTTGAGTTGGTTGAGGCGGTTCCCATCCAGGATCAGCTTTCGCAGGGCGATCCCGCTGACTTTCCGGGTCGGAGGGGTTTCCATGGGACCAATCACCACCAACGGACAGTCGGCGTGGTCGGCCAGCATCAGAATGGTGGATTCCTGGTCCCCCGACACCTCAATGTCATTCCGGTCCAACACGAGGGGCCGGCTCAGCAGGTAGGTACCGGAAGCCAGCAGGATGCGGCCACCATCGGCTGGCAGGGACGCAATGGCCCGGGCAATGTCCTCGCCTGTTCCCAAAGGCACCCTGATTTCGGCCCGTTTGGTTTCGGGGGCACGGGGGATTCCGGGAACGGGGGAGCGATCTGGCGCGTGGAAGAAATTCTGCACCCCGAAAACCACCAGCGGGCTGCCGAGCAGAATGGCGGACAGGGTCGTGATGGTTCGAATGTTCTGGGATTTCATAGGCTCACCTCTTAGGGATTTGGAAGAGCTTTCTCTAAAGATAAGCGGGATGGGGGTCCCCTTTCAGCTTAATTAATTTGCGGGTTTTATCAGCCCACCAGAGAAACGACAAGAGCTAAAATCTCATTGTTTTTTAACAAGGCTCCCCTTCCACTGGAACTGGAATGGCCTCACAAACCTGTCGCCATCCGGGAAAATTCCATTTATTCGGGAAATCGCGGCATTGCTGCGGTTTGACGGCGTTGATGACACAACTGTTCCCGTTCAGGAAAATACAGGAGTCGTCCGCTTGTTCGATGAGGGAAAGCCCCGCCCGGTCCGTGCGGAGCCGGGTATATTTTTGGAGGAACTCCGGCTCGCCCAAACCCACGAAGGCCGCAATTTCTGTGATTTCTTCCGGACTGACTTTGACATCCCCGGGCCACCGGCAGCAGGCCGTGCAACGCTGGCACTTCCAGTAAGTATGGGGAGGGGGAGCTTCGTAAGCCATGCGACCGGTCGGGGAGGAGAATTCAGGGACAAAACGGGTTTCAGAGCGGCTTGTCCATAAAATTAAAAACCACCGGCCCCGGACGCCATCGCGGAATCAACGGATTCAGGGAACTTTCCGGTTCCACGCTCCCACGGCTTCAGATTTGCCGAGGGCTTCCTCTTCGAGCAGTTGCCCGCGGAATTGAGCGGCAGTGGCCCCGTTGGGTTGGTCCTGTTCGCAGGGCACAATCCGGGCCAGCCCGTAGCGGACCAGCCACTGGGCGAGATTGATCAGCCCGCGCTCCTGATCCTTCATATAGATGAATGCAAGGTAGGCATCCTCATCCGGATTTTTTTCCCAGCGGGTGACGACGCGCATGGCGCTGGCCCGCAGCAATCGCAGACTGAACTCCCTCGCTTCCAGTCCGAGTGCCCGGAGCGGCTCCTCGCTGTCAAAACCGAAGTAACCCGCCATGTCCCGGGCTGCTTCCGGCTGCCCCCCATCCGTTTCCACCGTATCGACAAAGTAGAGACAGAAACGATGTTCCCCTTCCGGTGTCTTGAGCAGGAATGTATCGCCATCATTGGCAGGATCTTCCAGCAACGTGACTTCAGTCAGCACCTGGTAGTCGGCGACCGGTCGGCCCTCATCATTGAGCGGCAGTGCGGGAAGTGGCTGGACCGGCCCGGCCGGCGGGGCTGGTTCCGGGGCGACCGGTGCCACGATGGGAATCGGCGGTGCAGCAGAGGCCCGGCGGGCCGTAGCGGCACGGCTCAGAACCCAACTGATGAGAAAGAGGGCCAGTAACAGAATGCCGGTGGCAAAGAGGGTAAACCGGGTGCTTTTGTCCTGAATCATGCGGGGTCGTGGAAAATCGGGAAGTCTCCATAGTGGGGAATCCCAGTCCCCGCGCAACGCGTTTTGTCCCAGCCCTGCCCAAGCGGTTGCTTCAGGACCCTTTCCTCCAAAAATCATGACTGACTGGCAAAATCAATACGCAACAGGTCAAACGCCGTGGGATCGCGGAGCCCCGGCCCCGGCCTTGCTCAACTATCTGACCACCCATCCGGTCACGGGACGCGTCCTCGTGCCGGGCTGCGGGACCGGGCAGGATGTGAAGGCCCTCGCTCAGGCAGGGGCGGCGGAAGTCACCGGGCTCGACCTGGCACCTCTGGCCGTGGAACGGGCGCAGCAGTTTCTTGCAGACACGCCGCACACCCAGGTGCTCCTGGGCGACCTTTTCACGGTCTGCCATACGCCTTCCCTGGCCGGGCAATTTGATCTGGTCTGGGAACACACCTGTTATTGCGCCATTCCCCCAGGCCGGCGGGAAGATTACGTGTCGGCGGTTGCCGCCGCCCTGAAGCCTGGTGGCCATTTGCTGGGCGTATTTTTTCTGAATCCATGGGATGAGCACGAAGACCAGACCCAGGGACCTCCTTTTGGCACCAGCCTGGATGAATTGCGGCAAATGATGGAAACCCGTTTTCGCTTGGTCGAGGCCTGGCATCCTGACGTAGCCTATCCCGGCCGCGAAGGCCGGGAATGGTGCGGGCGGTTTGAGAAAAAGGACTGAAGCGCAGCGCTCCCGGTCCCACTCTCCGTCCCTTGATGGCAAAACCGGATCAGACCGCCGCTTCCCCGACGCTCAAAATCCCAAGGAACGCTTCGGCCCGTTCCCCGTCATTGAGCACGAGGCTGCCTTGGGTGATTCTGAGTCCCGACGAAGTCTCCGCCAGCACCGGCGGCGCGGTCTCCCGAAGAAATGTGGCGTAGGCGGCCAAAGTCAAATGGCCCGCCGCCTGCACGGCCCGGCGATGCATGATCCGGAAACGGAACGGCTTGGAGGGATCGACGAGGCGCCTCAAATCCAAGGTGATCCGGCCCATGGTGGTGCGGGGATTGATTTCCACCAATGGACGAAGCCGGATTTTGCCGGTCAGATCCCGGTAAAGGAAGGCATCAATCCCCAGATTGCCCTGCAATTGCGACAGCCCCGGCATTCCGGACAACAGTCCGGGCAACACGTCGCCATAAAGCTTTTCAGCTCCGGTTTCATGCAGGCAACGCGCGGCCTCCGGCGGCAGCAACCGCGTGAAGGCAGGGGCCGACTCACAGGCAAGGAACCGGCCTCCGGCGTCATTCCAAAGCCGGACCTGCCCTTTGAGTTTTGGCGGGGCGCCGGGCGTCAGTTCGTATTGGCAGGAAAAATCCGCCACCCGTTCCAGCCAGGGCTCCACCACCACCGCCCCCTGCTGAAGCAGCATGGGACGCAGCCACGTCAAATCGCGTTCGGCCAGCCCGTCCGTGCGGACCTGGATCAGGCCGCGTCCGGCAATGCCGAACGGCGCCTTCAGACCAGCCCGCCCATGCCCCTGTTGCGCCAGGCGGGCGAGGGCCGCCGCGACCGCCGCCTCATCCCCGGCTACCACGCCCCAGGTTTCGTCAGGATAGTCCTCCGTCTCTGCCAGCCGCCGCGCCGCGCCAGCCGCGGTTGTTTTGGCATACAGCGCCCTGACGTTCTCATCCCAGGGCAACCCCGCAAAAGCCGCTTCCCCCACATTCGCCAGCAGCGGCTCGAGCAGAGGCGCCGAATCGGCCGACCATGCCCATGGACGGAGACGTCCGAGTTTCCTCGTCAGGAGCGGAGAGCCGGCCCTCAAGTTGCCGGAAGGATTCAGTTCCTCAAATTGAGGCAGTTCCACCCCCGCCTGCCGCAACCACTTCAGGTGTTCCGCCCGCGGGGCCCGGCGCACCAGCACCACGTCTTCACTGTGCAGGCTGAAGACCGGCAACACATCGAGGTCCCGGGCGAGGGCGTCCGTGGTAGCCTCCTGACGGGCAGTGGCCGGGTCGCGGCTCAACGCACACGCTTCGGCCGCAGGATTGAAAACCCCGACCCATGGGGTGCGGCCACGGCTGTGTGAAAAAAGATCAAGGGCCTCAATAAATGCCTCACTGAACCCGGCCTGGCGCCGGCCTTCCCGGTTGAAGGGGGCATTACCCTTGGCCCGCGCCGGCGACAGCGGAAACGCCATGGTGTCCTGCCATGCCTCCCAGTCCGGCCGCGCCGGATCCTTCCAGCGGCGGAACCATTTCAGTCCGTAACCGACATGCGCCACCTCATCGTGGTAAATGCGGTCCAGCAGCGCCCCGGTTTCCGTATCGCCCAACCGGTGAAACAGTTGTCCATAATGCCGGGCATAATCGAGATTGGCCTGCTCGAAGGTCAGGCTGAGATGGCTCACGTAGTCGAGCGGGGTCCCCATGCCAGCGATGCTGTTCCAGAAAAACCCATTCACCGGAAGATCCCCCAGCAACAAACCACTGACGGCCATGCGTTCCATGTAGAGGCGGGTGTGCTCCTGCTCCTCCCGCAGGGTATGCACCAAACCGCGACGGAACGCCGCGGGAGCGTCGGGAAATTTCAGCAGCGCCAGAGCCATCAGTTCGACGGCCAGCATTTCGTGGTTGGCAAAGGAGTGCAGCAGCACCGCCCGGGCCTCCGCCCCCTGCAGTTCATCGGCCTTCGGCAGGCGCGCCCGCTGGCCTTTGGCCGAAAAATGCAGACCAGCCGGCCGGCCCGGGGTGGGCGGCGCCGCCAAGGCAGGGCCGGGATCGGCATCCGTGAGCAGCCCCACCGGAGGCATGGCCAATTTCTCCTCTAACGTGTTCGCAAAAAGCACCCGCTGGGCAAATTCCCGGATTTCCATAAGCCTCACCCATGGACCGTATGAGTGGAAATTCAATGGACGCCGCACAGTTCAGTGGTATGAAGTTTGTTCCCAAGTTCCCCCCTTCAAACAACTTCCGATGACCTACCGCCTGCTTTCCGCCGCCTTCCTTGGTACGATTGCTCTTCTCCTCAGCAGTTGTCAAAGCCCTACGGCCGGCCAGCAGCAGATGCCTCCAGGCATCGTGCGGGGAGCCGACGGCACCCTCTATTACGACCCCAGCGCCCGCGGCACCTCCCTGCCCGGCCAACCCCCGGCCCCGGCCGCCCCTCCGGACGTCATCAGTTATTGGGAAGGCGGTTCCGGCAACGGGCCGCCCCGCATCCGGATCAGCCGGAACGACCAAACCGCTTATTTTTACCGTGGCGACCAGCTGGTGGGCAAGTCGTGGCTGTCCACCGGTGATGTCAATCATGCCACCCCGGCCGGCAGCTTCCGCGTCATCCAGAAAAACAAGTGGCACAAGAGCAGCCGCTACGGCGCAGCCGTCGACGCCGCCGGCAACGTCGTGGATGCGGAAATCGATATCAAAAAAGACAAGCTCCCTCCCGGCACCAAATACGAAGGTGCCAAGATGACCAATTTCATGCGGCTCACCAATGATGGGATCGGCATGCACGCCGGATTCCTCCCCGGTTATCCCGCCAGCCATGGCTGCATCCGCATGCCGGAGCACATGTCCGAAATCTTTTTCAACAACGTCAATCTGGGCACCCCGGTGACCATCGATTAGATCTCCTCCTGACATGAGTTCCTCCTCCACCCCGGACTGGCCTGATGCCGCTGAAATCGAAATCCAGCCCGAAGCCGTCTCCGCCCTCCAGCAAGCCGGAACGACCTTCCGCCTGATTGACTGCCGCGAGCCTGACGAATGGCAAACCACCCGGATCAAGGGAGCTGAACTGCTGCCCCTCAGTGACTTCGGAGCCCGTTATGGGGAGGTTCTCGCCAACCCTTCCGAACGCATCGTCATCCACTGCCACCACGGCATGCGCAGCGCCAAAGCAACGCTTTTCCTCCGCCAGAAAGGTTACCCGAACGTCTGGAGCATGGCCCGTGGCATCGAAGGGTGGTCCCTTGAAGTCGATCCCACCGTCCCGCGTTACTGATCCGTCAGCGAGTTAGTTTCCCTTCTCCCAAGCCGTGACGTGCCCGGCAAAGGCTTCGAGGTCCGTGTAGTTATTCTGCCAGGTGGTATACATTACCCCGATCACCCCAGGCACGCCCCGGGCCGCTTCCAGCCAGCCTTTG
>CAIZWU010000239.1 GCA_903936775.1 uncultured bacterium
CCCTGCGCCTGCCCTTTCCCTGTGCCGTGAAAACCGGCACCAGTACGGATTACCGGGACAACTGGGCAATCGGCTATAACGCAGCCTTCACCGTGGGGGTCTGGGTGGGAAATTTCGACAACTCGCCGATGCGCGGAGTCACCGGAGTCACCGGAGCCGCCCCGGTTTTCCGCGATATTTTCACGTGGCTGGACGCCCGCTACCCTTCCGCATGGTATGAGCGCCCTCCCTCTATTGTGGAGCGGGAGGTGGATCCCCTGACCGGCCTGCCCCGGCCGGCGGAATGGGCCTCCCGGCGTCCGGTGGTCGTGGAAAAATTCCGCCGCGATCTGGCTCCCGGGGGCCCTGATCCCGACCGTTATGACCCCACCGGGCGGGTGCGGCTGGCTCCGGAGTATGCCGCCTGGCTGGCCGGTCCGGAGAACTGGCTGGGCACCGCCGCCGTTGCCGCGGCCCCCTCAGCCTCCGGCGTGACGTGGCAAATCACCAGTCCCCTTCCCGGCACCACGGTGCTGCTGGATCCAGATCTGCCGCAGGGCGGAAAAGTCCTGCCCCTGCGCGTAAATCCTCCCACGGAGTCCGTGGTCTGGACCTCGCCCAGCTTGAAAATCGATCACCACACCGCCTTGCTGATCCCGGGGCGCCATACCCTCACGGCACGCGATCCGGCGACCGGCCGTGAAGTCACCACCTGGGTCATGGTGCGGCGTCTTTGAACTTTCAGGGCTCGTCCGGCACCCATTCGCTCCGCAGCACACTGATGATTTCGACCTGGTTGTCAGTAGCAGCATCCAGCGGGAACCGCACCTCCATCACCACGGCCTGTTTGTCCACGATGCCCAGCATGGCATCCAAGGTGATGGCGTCGCTGGAATCCTTGGCGGCATAACCGAACAAGCTCAGATTCAGTCCGGGATACCCCAGTTGATAACATTCCCAGCGGGTGGCATCGCGGAAGGCGTAATTGTAGTAATTGGCGGCCTCGCTTTTGGCGACGGTCACCGCGATGCGGACCGGTTCCGTCGAACGCGCCGCACGGAGCTTGGCGAGATGGGCTTCCTGGTAGAGCGAGGAACTTTCCCAGTCCACCAGATGCCGGCCTTTGGAGATCACCACACAAAGAAAGTGCGAGCGGTTCAGCGACGGGACGTCGAAACTGAGATTCACCAGATGCCGGACCGGCATCGCCAGGGAAAGCGCCGCGTCGTTGATCGGAGCATCCGAATGATCGCGGTAGTAGCTCTCCATCATCTCGCGCACCGCATCCGGCTGGCGGACAAATTTCAGCCGCTCCTGCCAATTGGGGGCTTTGAAGAAGGACTGGGCGACGGCCGCAGCCTCGTCGATCACGATATCCTCCCCGGGCGGAGCTTCAGGCACTGTCACCACGGGAGGAGGATTGTAATCCGCCATCAAAAAAGAAGTCAGGATAGCCAGCCCCACCAGCCCGCTGAGAGCCCCGGTCAGAATGCCGCGGTCCAGATGTCCGTCCTGGAAAAGCCATGAGGTGAGCCGCGAGGTCTGCAGGAAAATCTGACGCGGGCTCTGGCGGAAATCAGACGGGGTGGCGGCCGTTTCCGTGACCAGCCGATCCCAGTTTTCCGTGAAAATCCCGCGGGTGGCATCCGGGATGCAAGTCAGATCCGCGTCCTTCTTGGCGCTATCGGCCTCCAATAATTCAATCGGAGAATCCTCCTTGAGGAGATCCTGGTAGCGGTTGCGCCACTCTGCGACGGTGCTGGGGGCCACATGCCAATCCCGGGCCGCATCCTTGACGCTGTCTCCCTGTTCAATCACGCTGCGCAGCGCCTCCCGGACCCGGGTGCTATCATCCAGTTCCGCCCGGCCCACGCCTTCCGTGGAGACCGCCCGGAGGTTGGAACGCGGATTTTGCTCGAAACTATCCGCCCGGGACGACCGGGGAACAGGTCGCGAAGGATCAGCTTCAGGAAGCACCGCCTCGGCGGTTTCTCCTTCGGGAGCCTGGTCCGCAGCATTCACCGGGGCCTGCTGATCATAAGCTTCGGCTGGGGCTTCCTGCCCGGCATCGGTCTCCCCATCCAATGGCGGAGTGGCTGGGGACAGTGGCTCGGGAGCCGGATCGGGCTTAAACTTTTTTTTAGCCATCGTCTAAACTTCAATTGGAGAGGATAGAGGGCTGCAGTTGGTCCGGCTGGGCATCCTCCGGTTTGGCATAAAACCAGGAAGAATGCAGCAACCGTTTCACGATGACCTGATCCCGTGACGCCGGGTTGGACGGGTAGACCAATTCCACGATGACTCCGGCGCTCTGGCCTTCTGCGACCAGCGGCAGCATGTCGCGGCCTTCCCGTGAATTCCGGCTGATGTAGCCGTAGAGGTGGAAATCCCGCCCTGGATAATAAAGCGCGACACATTGCCAATCGGTTTCACTGAAGCCGTGATTGTAGTAATTATCTGCCTTCATATAGATGCGGAAGGGGTAAGCCTCGGGCGGCATGGTCTGCTTGTAGGTCTCCAGCGGCAATTCCTGATATCCCGTGGAGGTTTCCCAGTCCACCAGATATGTGCTCTCAGGTCCATTCCTGATTTCTTCGATGGCAAAAAAAGTCATCTCCTCGTAAACGCTGCCGGGATTCAGGAGATCGGGCACCAGCACCGGCATGGCAAGCATCACGTAATAGCCTTCACTGCCCGGCTCACCGCCTTTTTTATCCCGCATCGTGGGCTCCCCTGCCTGCAACGGCCCGGCGGAACGCTCGCCGCGGTACCAGCGTTTCATCAACGGACGGATGCGGCCCGGTTGGCGGACAAAAGCCAATTTGGCTTCAATGCCGTCGGCAGCGAGGAAATCACGCACCGCTTTTTGAGCACCCAATTCGTCATATTGGGTCAGCACCGAGCGGTCGATAGGCAGTTCCGTCACCGGCGGCAGGGGCGGAGCCTCATACTGTTGCCGGAAGACATAAAATCCATAAACCGCCACCACCGCCACCGCCACCGCAAGTGCCGCCGTCAGGTAGCGGGACAGCCAGGTAACACGCTGAAAAAGAAGGCGGGCTCCGAGGAGCAGGCGGCGGCGGCGCACCTTCTTTTTGGTGGTGCGGGTCTGGCCGTCTTCGCCCTCCACGGACTCCACCACGTATTCATTTTCGTGCTGGGCCGGAGCCACATCCTCGGGGATGGGGCGTGCGTCTGCCCAGATGTCGGCGGCCACTTCCGCCTCGGGAATGTGGCTCAATTCGCTTTGATCCCAATCGGTCAGTTCCTTGTAGCGCTGAACTTCGGTCCGTTTTGTCCGGCGCTTTTTGATCTTCACCCGGCGGCGTTCCCCGGAGGCAGGATCATGGAAACCATCCCCGTCGTCTCCCTCCTCCTCAGCGTCGTCCTCCAGGCGGCCATGGAATTCCGGATGCGATCCGCCCGCCCCTCCTGCAACCGGCGCTACCGCCCGTGGACCGGCCGCGTAACTGCCGCCCTGAAGGGTAGTGCTCTCCCGCTGGGGCTGCGGGAGATGCGAAACCGGCATCCCGTGCTCACGGGGGGGCAAAGCGGACGGTCGGAATGCTTCAGGTTCCCCGGAGCCGGTATCTTCGTCTTCAAAGGGAACGGGAGCATGACACTGCGGGCACAGCAGCCGCGAGGCCGCAGCCAATCCACGCGGAACTTTCATGCGCGTGCCACAGGCGCTGCATTGCAGCACCATCCAGTCCTGGGAGGGGGGAGAAAGGGACATTTGGCGGAGGGGGAGTTCCCCGGAATAGACTACCACAGACGTTAAAGCGCAACGTCTGTTGCAGGCAGGGAGGAAAAGTCGGCTGGCTCCACAATGGGGTGGGCTCCAGTCCGCAGCCGCGTGACGATGATTTGGACTTCATGCCCCACTTCCTCGTGCACCGCAGCCTTCACCGCGGCCAGATCGACCGAATCCCCAAGCAACGCAAACACGGTGGACCCGCTGCCGGACATGAGCGCCGCCGACACGCCCGGAATGGCCAGCAGCATGGCCTTCAGATGCCCCAGGACCTGGAATTTTTCAAAAACCGGGCGCTCCAAGTCATTGCTCAACTCCCCGCAGGCCGTGGCCTGCGGCCGGTATGGCAAGCCCGGAACTTCCAACGCGTCCTTCCACTGCCGGTAGGCCCACGGCGTCGGAATGCCAAACGGCAGCTTGACCAGGAGCACCCGTGGGGTGGCCGTGAATTCCGGCACCGCTACCACCTTTTCCCCACGGCCGGTTGCATCCGCCACGTTGCCCAGGAGAAAAAATGGCACATCCGACCCCACCTCCGCCGCCGCCGCCTGCAGCACTCCCTCCCTCAAATCCTGACAAAACACCTCCCGTACCAACCGCAGCGCGGCGGCGGCATCACTGCTGCCTCCACCCAACCCCGCCCCGTGCGGAATCCGTTTCTCCAAATGCAGCCGCATCCCCGGCAGCTTTCCCGTGACCGGCTCCAGCGCCCGCACCGCCTTCACCACCAGATTCGATCCATCGACAGGAACTGACACCTCGTCACAACTGAAGGCAATCTCCCCCCGGGGCAGGGCCGGGTCGGCCGTCAAGGTCAGCCGGTCACACAATTCCAACGGGGCCAGGCGCGTCTCCAACTCATGAAATCCATCCTCCCGACGCCCCAGCACCCTCAGCCACAGGTTGATCTTGGCCGGGGCCAACAGGGAGAAGGAACGGGGCGATGGAACAAAAGAAGTCGGCGGCATGGAGTAACCTTCAGCGTTAGCCGTTCCAAGGCCGGCCTTCAACATTCCATTTCCGGCAAATTTGCGCTTCATGCCCATCCCACGCCTCCCAAACCGCCTGCCGGCCATACCAGAACCTCTTTTGCCTCCCCTTTTCCCAGCCCGCAGCCGCCGTCATCTCCCGGAGTTCCTCCCAGGAAAATGCTGCGCGGGCGGAGCGCCGCATGTCCTCCACCGTCATGGGCTCACGATAAAACACGGACGCCGCATAAATCCCCGCCGTGGCCCACCAGTTGCGTTCCAGATCCGCCAGCAGCACTCCACAGCGGGCCATCCTCCGCATTTTCGTCAGGATATGGATCGCATCCTCCCTCGTGAAATGATGCAGGGCGAGGGAGCACACCACCCAATCCGGCTGCCTCTCCGGCTCCCACGTCCTGACATCCCCATGGACGAAGGAAATCCCCGTCTCATCCTCACAAAATTTCCGCCCGATCTCCCACGTCGCAGGGTGGCCCTCCACCGCTTCCACCTGCACTTCCGTTCCCTGCTGCCTGCCCAGGCCAACCATCAACCGGGGCAGATCGCCCGTCCCGCTGCATAAATCCGCAATCCGGACCGTCCCCCCTCCCCGCAACACCGGTCCCAGCACCCGCCGCACGATCCGGCAGGCGCCAAACCAACGGTTCAGCCCCCTCAAATTGGCGAGATCCCGCTCCAACGCCGGAGACACCGGCTGGGGACGGTCCATCATTTCAGGATCGTCAGGATCAAAGCGGCGCATGGGCATCACCAAAGCGGCCCCGGCCTGCGTGAACAATCCATAATTTTGTCAAAACACCAGCCGGGGAAGGCGGCCCGGCCGCTCAGGCCAGCACACCCTCGATCAGTGCAGGGTTGCCGCCTCGCGGTCACTGACCAACGGAAGCCCCGAACGCCCCTTTGAGCATGTCAAAAAAGCCCCGCTCCCCGTCTACAGCCCACGCCTGATCCAGCGCCCCGGCCCCGGCGGGCTCCCCGGCCTCATCGCACTCCACGGCCGTCTCCAGTTACCAGCGGATCGGATCGGGTAAAAATCCGCATTGACCGCTGGAAAAGAGCGGAGGAATCTCCACGCTCTTTTTCCCGGTCCACCGGGTCCCCGCGAACCATGACTTTCCACACCATTTCCGTCCTCGTTGAAAACAAATTCGGCGTGCTCGCCCGCGTCGCCGGCATGTTCAGCGGCCGCGGCTATAACATCCGCAGCCTCAACGTCGGCCCCAGCCACGACCCCAGGATTTCCCGCATGACCATCGTGGTCAGTGAAAAGGAAAACGTCCTAAACCAGATCATCAAGCAACTCGACAAGCTGATTGATGTCATCCAAGTCATTGACTTCCGCGAAGGCGACTATGTCGGACGCGAATTGGTGCTCCTCCAGGTAAAAGTGGACCGCCAGAGCCGCGCCGAGGTGATCGAAATCTGCCAACTCTTCCGCGCCAAAATCATCGATGTGGGCCGCACCGTGCTCACCATCGAGATCACCGGCGACTCCGGCAAGATCGATAAATTCACCTCTCTGATGGACGCCTTCGGCATCATCAATCTCACCCGCACCGGCCGCATCGCCCTCCCCCGCCTCAACGAAGCCCCCGAAGAAACCACGGACGCCGGGGTATGATTCCCCATCCCCGTTTTCAGCACCAGCCTTCAGGTTTCCGGCCACGGCCCCGCCCTGCCTGCGGACCCTTTCTCTGACCCTCCTCACTCACCCTAACTAAAACCACACTTCATGCCCGCCAAAGTTTACACGGACAAAGACGCCGATCTCGCCCTCTTCAAAGGTAAAACCCTCGCCGTGATCGGCTTCGGTTCCCAAGGCCACGCCCACGCCCTCAACCTCAAGGACAGCGGCGCCCACGTCATCATCGGCCTCTACGAAGGCAGCAAATCCATCCCGGTCGCCAAGGACCTCGGCTTTGAAGTCGTGGACACCGCCACCGCCGTCCAGAAGGCCGACGTCATCTTCGTCGCCGTTCCCGACACCAAGATTCCCGGAGTCTATAACAAGGACATCGCCCCCCACCTGAAGAAAGGCAAAACCCTCCTCTTCAGCCACGGCTTCGCCATTCACTACAAGACCGTCGTGCCGCCGGCAGATATCGATGTCATCCTCGTCGCCCCCAAGGGCCCCGGCCACATCGTCCGCCGCCAGTTCACCGAAGGCAAAGGCGTTCCCGCCCTCATCGCCGTCTATCAAAACCCCAGCAAGAAGGCCAAGAAGACCGCCCTCGCCTGGGCCAAGGGCGTGGGTGGCACCCGTGCCGGAGTCATCGAAACCGACTTCAAGGAAGAAACCGAAACCGACCTCTTCGGCGAACAAACCGTCCTCTGCGGTGGCGCCAGCGCCCTCGTCCAGGCCGGATTTGAAGTCCTCGTGGAAGCCGGCTACTCCCCGGAGATGGCCTACTTCGAATGCCTCCATGAGCTGAAGCTCATCGTCGACCTCATGAACGAGGCCGGCATCGCCGGGATGCGTTTCTCCATCTCCGAAACCGCCAAGTGGGGCGACGTCCATGTCGGACCCAAGATCATCGACGCCGGTGTCAAGAAGCGCATGAAGGCCGCCCTCAAGGACATCCAATCCGGCAAGTTCGCCAAGGAATGGATCAAGGAATACGAAGGTGGCTACGAAAACTACAACCGCCTCCTCAAGGAAGGCGAAAACCACCCAATCGAAAAAACCGGTGCCAAACTCCGCGCCCTCATGCCATGGGTCAAGAAGCGCGATATCAAAGGCAGCCAGGCCAGCTACAAGTGAAAGCATTACGGGCCTCCTGCCCATGAGTTTCCTTCCAGCGCCTGCCCCACCCCGGGGCAGGCGCTTTTTTGTGAAGCCATCCCCATCCCCGCCCCCCGCCAGGTAAAAACCGGCGGCATCATTTCCAGGCCCTCCACCCCATGCCAGCCGCCCCGCAGCACTATCGACCTGAACTGGATGGCCTCCGCGCCATCGCCGTCATGGCGGTGCTGCTCTTCCATCTCGACGCCACGTGGCTGCCAGGCGGGTTTGCGGGCGTGGATGTATTTTTTGTCCTGTCAGGTTATCTGGTCACTTCCATCCTGCTGCGCGATCACGACGCCGGCCGCCTCCAGCTCCGGACCTTCTATCAACGCCGCATCGCGCGGATTTTCCCGGCCTTCCTGACCATGGCGCTGGTCACTCTGCTGGCGGCGCGGTTTTGCTATTCCAGCTGGGACTATGCCTCCGCAGGAGCCGCCTTTTCCGCCGCACTTCTTTCCATCGCCAACTTCCATCTGCTCGGTCAGGGAAACTACTTCCAACTCTCCACCGATGCCCAACCGCTCCTCCACACCTGGTCCCTCTCGGTCGAGGAACAGTTTTACCTGATCTTCCCTTTCCTCTTCGCCCTGCTCCTCAAAACCCAACCCCGGGGCCGCCTCCTCCTAACCTGGGTGGTGGTCCTGCTCAGTTTTGCCACTGGCCTGTTCCTCACTGCGACCAAGCCCATCCACGCTTTTTACCTCCTGCCCTCCCGGGCCTGGGAAATGCTCGCCGGCAGCCTGCTCGCCCTGCACGCCGCCCCGCGCAGGCCGGCCAAGACCGCTCCTTCCCACCTTCCCGCCCTCGGCGGTCTGGCTGCCATCCTCGCCAGTTTCCTGTTCCTGCACGAGGGCCCCCACTTTCCTGGCTGGCACGCTCTCCTGCCCGTTCTTGGCACCGCCGCGGTCATCCGCTACAGCCAAAGCGGCCCCGTCTACCGCATCCTCTCCACCAAACCCTTCGTCCTGACCGGACGCCTTGCATACTCCCTCTACCTCTGGCACTGGCCGGTCTGCTCCTTCATCGACTACTCCCTCCTTTATCAAAGCCCCACGACCAGGCTGCTCCTCAAAATCCTCCTCACCCTCCTGACCGCCACCGCCTGCCATCACTTCATCGAGCAACCCGCCCGCGCCTGGTTGAATCAACCCCGCCGCCGCTGGTCTCCCTTGCTCCTCCTTGGCGCCGCTCTCGCCCTGCTGGCCCCGCCCGGCTACTCCATCCATCGGCGTCACTACCTTGATGCCTCCAATGGCCACCAGGGAGCCCTTGTCATCCCCACCTCTCAGCCACGCGGCACCCTTGTGCTGATGGGCGACAGCCAAGGCTCCATGTATGGGCAACTCTCCCGCGACCTCGCCACCCAGTTCGGCCTGAAACTGATCATCCTCAGCACCGCCGGGGCAGATCCGCTCGCAACCAGACAGGGCCGATCATCAACGCTCTTCGAACGTAACATTGATACCATCCGCCACGAAAAACCCACCATCGTCCTGCTGGCCTGCCATTGGATTTACAAGCTCCAACAGGACCCTGACCGCCTCGCCCTGACGATCCAAGCCATCCAACCCCACGCCGGTAAAATCATCCTCTTCACCCAGCCGCCGCTGCTTCCCCCGGCCGCCACCCGCTCCGCCATCCGCCAGGGCAGCCGCCCTCCGTTCTTCGAATCGCCGGCCGACCGCACGCTCCGCCAGCGCCTCAATCAAGCCGTAAAATCCCTCGCTTCCCCCAGCGTCAGCATCATCGACACCGACCCTTTTTTCACCCACCCCGACGGCAGCCTGATCCTCCAATCGCCCAACGGTCAATCCTTCTTCCACGACCCCGTCCACCTCTCCACCCACGGCGCCAATCAACTCAAACCAGCTCTCCTGCTTACGCTTCCACCACCGCCGGCTTCTTCTCCTCCTTGAATCCGGTGGAGGCCAGCCGCGCATAAAGCCCCCCCTCCGCCAACAACTCCTCGTGCCGTCCGGATTCAATGATCCGCCCGCGTTCCATCACACAAATCAGGTGGGCATCCCGCACCGTGCTCAGCCGGTGCGCGATCACAAACGACGTCCGTTGGCTGCGCAGCCGGTCCAGCGCCTGTTGGATCAGTTTCTCCGTCTCGTTGTCCACCGCACTGGTGGCCTCATCCAATAGCAAAATCGGCGGGTTTTTCAGAAGCGCCCGCGCAATCGACAACCGCTGCCGTTCCCCGCCGCTCAGTTTGGTGCCGCGCTCACCGGCCACCGAATCCAAACCCTCGTCCAGCCGTCTGACAAATCCATCCGCGTTCGCCGCCGTCAGCACCGCCCACAATTCCTCATCGGTCGCGTCCGGCTTGGCCAGCACCAGGTTTTCCCGGATGCTGGCGTTGAACAGGAAACTCTCCTGCGTCACGTAACCAATATTGTCCCGCAGCCACTCCTTGGACAATTCCGTCAGTGGCGTTCCATCTATCAGAATCCGCCCTTCATCACATTCGTAAAACCGGGTCAGCAGATTAAGCAGCGTGCTCTTCCCCGCCCCTGTCGGCCCCACAAATGCAATCGTCTGGCCCGGCAGCGCCTCGACATTGATCCCACTCACCGTCGGAGCCTTGTCCGCGTAGGAGAACCCGACATTTTCAAACTGCACATATCCCTTCAGCGTGTCCGGCCGCAATCCCTCAGTCAGATTGGGTTCATCATGCAGATCCAGAATGGAAAACACCCGCTTCCCCGCCACCACGCCGCTGACAAAGGTCTGCGTCAGCGGATTAATACGCGACAGCGGATCAAACAAAAAACCCCAAGCCACCAAAAACCCGATCACCGTCCCCTGCTCAATCTCGCCCCGCAGCACCCAATACGCCCCCGCCCCCAGCATGGCCACAATGCCCGACTCCGCGATGAGCGAAACACTTGGCCAGGTCATCGCATTCGCTTTTGCCACCGTGAGCTGCGCCTGCTGCACTTTGGTGCTCGTCCGGTCAAACCGCAGCAATTCCTGCGGCTCCACCGTGTAGGCTTTGATCTGCCGGATCCCCGCAATGTTGTCGTGCAGCATGGAGTTGAGGGAACTGCTGGCTTCCGAAGCTGCCCGGTAGCGGGCCTCGTTTCGGCGCGAATAAATCCACGTCGCCAGTGCCACGAATGGCATGGGGGCCAAGGTTATCAAGGTCAGCCCCACATGCTGGTAAAGCATCCAGCCCAGCACGATGACAAACTGCAGAACTCCGCTCAGGGCCTGGTCGATGCTATCGACGATCACCTTCTCGATCGCCGGGACATCACTGCCCACCCGGGTCATGATATCCCCCGTCGGCTGATTGTCGAACCACCGCATCGGCAACCGCTGGATCTTGTCATACAGCTCCCGCCGCAGGTCATGCACCACCACCTGCTCAAAAGAATTATTACTGAGCATCCGCGCCGTGAAAATGACCTGCCTCAGGGCAATTGCCCCCACCGCCAGCAGGGCCGTAGGCCAGATCGCGTCCCACTTTTTATTGGGAATGATGTCATCGATAAACCGCTGGGTCATCGCCGGCATCACCAGGACCAGCAAGGTACCGGAAACCGCGAGAAGAAAAGCCAGTATCGCCCTCCCCCGGTAGCGGGCGGTATAACAGAAAATGCGGCTCAGGGTGCTCATAAGACATTTCCAGCTTCACCCCCCGCGGCATCCGCCGTCAACGAGGGAAACGACGGCCCTTTCGGTTCCCCCCGCCTCGCAGCCTTGTGCGGTATGGCGGGAGTATTCTGGACAGTTCACCCCGTGCCGC
Source organism: uncultured bacterium (assembly GCA_903936775.1). Classification (GTDB taxonomy): domain Bacteria; phylum Verrucomicrobiota; class Verrucomicrobiia; order Verrucomicrobiales; family V1-33; genus CAIZWU01. The sequence goes on from CAIZWU010000239.1 coordinate 11,262, forward strand.
CGGGCAAACTTCATGCATGCAAGCCGGCTGCGCTCAAACGCATCCAACAAGGCCTCCCGCTGGGCCGACGGCGTGCACACCTGCCCACAGCCATCCGTTTTTAAAAGGGCGCTTCGGGAAATGCCGGGGGGTAACTTGCGGGGTTTTGGCCGGCTCCCGTGCTTCCCGCAATTCCCTTCCACGCGTTTATTCGCCCCTCCCGCGTGTCCGCACATCGATCTTACCCCCGCCCCGCTCATTCCCGTTGCGCCTTATTATTGAACAGGCAGCACCGCCCGGTGAAAATAATCAGCCCCAAAAATACGCCCCCGACCACGCCTTCAACGCTGGAATACGCCTCCCGCCCGTCAATTTCCGATTCCCCCACCGGATTCCCTGCTTTCCCCCTGAATCAGTTGGTGCTTGTTCTGGGAACTGCATGGATATGTCCCGCTTCCTCCCCACCTGCCTGGCCCTCGCGCTCGCGGTGTCGTCCTCCTCCCTCATGGCGCAGGCAGACAAGGAAGGCATCCATGCTGACATTGACGACGGTTACGCCGAAATCGAAACCCTCACCCGCGTCCTCGAAACCGTCCGCCAAAACTACGTCGATCCCGATAAGGTCACCTACCCCAAACTCATGGCCGCCGCCCTCCGCGGCATGCTCGCGGAACTGGACCCCCACAGCCAATTCATGTCGCCCGAAGTCTTCCAGCAGATGAAGGACAGCGGCGAAGCCACTTACGAAGGGGTCGGCTTCACCATCGCCCCCGAGCCCGGCGGCCTGATGATCGTCTCCGTCCGCGAGGATGGCCCAGCCGCCCGCGCCGGCATTCTCCCTGGAGACCGCATCCTCAAACTAGGCAACGATCCCACCGCCAAACTCACCTTCCTCGAATGCGTGCAGCGCCTGCGCGGCCAGCCCGGCGAGACCCTGACGCTGACCTACAGCCGCCCTTCCACCCGCGAAACCAAAGAGGTGGCCATGGTCCGCGAAGTCATGCGTCAGGAAACGGTGCGCGATATCATGCTGCTGGACGAAACCCTTACCAGCGGGGCCAAAATCGGCTACCTCCGCCTCGTCCAGTTTAACGCCCCCAGCCCGGGAGAACTCGCCGATGCCCTCGATAAACTGGAAGACCAAGGACTGACGGCCCTCGTTTTCGACCTCCGCAACAACCCCGGCGGCCTGCTCAATGCCGCCGTCGAGGTGCTCGGCGAATTCCTCCCCCCCAATACCGCAGTCGTCACCACGGAAGGCCGCCCCGGCGCCAGCAATCCACCCGCCCTGCGCACGCCGGGCCGCCAGCGGCGCGTCCGCCCCTATCCCATAACCGTCCTCGTCAATCACAACAGCGCCAGCGCCGCAGAACTCGTCGCCGGAGCCCTCCAGGACCTCGGCCGCGCTGTCATCGTGGGCACCACCACCTTCGGCAAAGGCAGCGTCCAATCCATCATTCCAGGCGACCGGGGCACTGCCATCCGTCTCACCACCGCCCGCTATTTCACCCCCGGACACAAGATGATCCATGGGGTCGGTATCCTCCCCAACCTCATCGCCACCCTGAGCCCCGAGGAGGAAAAACGGGTCTTCGAGTCCTTCCGCGACCGCACCCTGAGCCAACCCAACCCCACCGCCCTCGCCAAACTCGGCGACCGCCAACTGGAACGCGCCATCACCGCCCTCAACGGGATTCTGGCTTACAAAGCCGCGAAGCCGCCTGTAAAAAGATAACCGACGGGCCGCGGATGGCCCGCCCCATTGCCCGCCCCATGCCTGTCTCCCCGCTCATCCTCGCGCTCGAAACCTCCTGCGACGAATCCGCCGTGGCCTTGTGTGATGGCTCCGGCCGCATCCTCGCCGCCGCCATTTCCTCACAAATCCCCGACCACCAGCCCTACGGCGGCGTCGTCCCCGAACTGGCCTCACGCAATCACCTCATCCGCATCCGCCCCCTTATCCTCCAGGTCCTGACCGAAGCCGGCCTCACGCTCCAGCAAATCGATGCCTTCGCCGCCACGGCCGGTCCCGGCCTCGCCAGTTCCCTCCTCATTGGCAATACCATCGCCAAATCCCTCGCCCTTTCCTGCGGCAAACCCTACCTCGCCATCAATCACCTCGAAGGCCATCTGCTTTCCCCCTTTCTCGGAAAACCGGAAGGCATCCAACCCGGCGTCGCCCTCATCGTCAGCGGCGGCCACACCCTGCTCCTCCACCTGCGCGGCCCCGGCGACTATCCATTATTGGGCCGCACCCGCGACGACGCCGCCGGCGAGGCCTTTGATAAAGTCGCCCGCATGCTGGGTCTCCCCTACCCCGGCGGTCCGGAGATCGACAAACTCGCCCGCACCGGCAACCCCGCCGCCTTCGATTTCCCCCGCAGCATGAAGGACAGCGGCGATTTCGCCTTCAGCTTCAGCGGCCTCAAAACCTCCATGTTCTATCTGCTCCCCACGCTTGGGGAAAACGCCGCCGACCGCCTCCCGGACCTCTGCGCCTCCTTCCAGGAAGCCGTGATCGATGTCCTCGTTTCCAAAACCCTCGCCGCCGCCAAAGCACTCAACGCCCAGCATATCAGCGTCAGCGGCGGCGTCAGTTGCAACACCCGCCTCCGCCAGGTTTTCACCGAACACTGCGCCCGCGCCGGCCGCACCCTGCACCTTGCCGCTCCTACCCATAGCACCGACAACGCCGCCATGATCGCCTACGCCGCCCTCCAGCGCTATCAAGCCGGACAGTTTACCGCCCTGGACTCGGACATTGATCCGAATCTGGCCTTGGGCGTAGCCCAGGCCAAAGGATAGCGTCCACCCCGGCGGCAAAAATGATCGCGTGCCAAATCATCCAACCACCAAGCCCGTGCGCTCGTAAATCTCCCGCAGCGGAATCGTCCACCCAAGAGCGGGAACTACTAGCAGTTCATCCGCACCACTGAGGAATTCAGGCGTCCAGCCGGTGCTGAGACGATAGCAGGTGACTCGGCATTGAGACTGATCCACCAGAACATACACTTCCAACGAGGCGAGCGTGCGGTAGGCGAGGAGCTTTTCGCGCTGGTCCACCCGGGCCGTTTCCGGGGAAAGCACTTCGATGATCAGAATGGGCCGCTCCCGATAGTAAGTCGCATCATCCGTGGGGTCGCACACCACCATGGCGTCAGGGTAGTAGAAAACGGTGTCGGCTCCGAAATTCAGCCGGAGTTTCATGTCGCTGCCGAATGGCTGGCAGGATTTTCCCCGGAAATGGTTGTAGAGCGCTCCGCCAAGGTTGTGCGTGATCGTGTTGTGAACCGCACTGGCGCCGGCCATCGCATGGACGACACCCGCGATGAACTCATGCCGTTCCTCGCTGACGAGCTCTCCGGCGAGATACTCCTCGGGGGTGATCAATTGGTGGGTGGAGAGAACGCCTGACATGATGGACAAATTACCCGTGACGCCGAAGTCGTCAATATCCGGGTTTTCCAGCACCGCCGGGACAGTCTTCCTTGCTCAACGTTACGGCTCTGGCGGTGCTCCGGGGCGGACTACAAGTCCGCGCTCCATTACCCCCGCACCTGGCCGGTGCCGGTGACCTGGTATTTGTAGCTGGTCAGCTCGGGGAGACCCATGGGGCCCCGGGCGTGGAGTTTGTCAGTACTGATGCCGATCTCGCAGCCGAAGCCGAATTCGCCGCCGTCGTTGAAGCGGGTGCTGGCGTTCCATAACAGGACGGCACTGTCGATTTCGTTAAGGAAACGCGCGGCGTTGGCGGGATCTTCCGTCACGATGACTTCGCTGTGGCGCGAGCCGTAGGTGCGGATGTGGGCGATGGCGTCGTCGAGGCTGCTGACGGTTTTGACGGACAAGGCGAGGTCAAGATACTCCGTACGGTAGTTTTCCTCCGTGGCGGAGTGGACCACGCCAGGGAAAAGTCCTGTCAGGAAAGCATCACCATACACTTTGACGCCGGCGGCCTGCAGGACGGGGATGATTTGCGGGTAGAAGCGTTTCGCCACGCTTTCGTGGACCAACAGCGTTTCGGCGGCGTTGCAGGCACTGGGCTTTTTGGTTTTGGCATCGAGGAGAATCTTTTCGGCCATGGTCAGATCGGCAGTGGCATCAACGTAAACGTGGCAGATGCCGTCGTAATGTTTGATCACCGGCATACGCGCGAGGCGCACCACGGTTTCGATGAGGCCCTTGCCTCCACGTGGAATGATGAGGTCGAGATACTCGTTCATCTCCGCGAGGTGCTGCACGCTCTCGCGGTCGGTAAAAGGCACCAACTGGATGCTGTGGGGCGGCAGACCGGCCGATTCGCCCCCGGCCTGGAGGGCGGCAGCGATGGCGGTGTTGCTATGAAAAGCCTCGCTGCCACCCCGCAGGATGGTGGCGTTGCCGCTCTTGAAGCAGAGCACCGCGGCGTCGCTGGTGACATTGGGGCGGCTTTCGTAGATGATGCCGATGACCCCGATGGGCACGCGGACCTTGCGCATTTTCAAACCGTTGGGCCGTTCCCAGGCCGCGAGTTCCTCCCCCACGGGATCAGGCAGGCCCACCACCTCACGCACGCCCTGCGCCATGGCGGCGACCCGGGCGGGATTCAGCATCAGACGGTCCAGCATCGCCGCGCTGAGGCCCTTGGCCTTTCCAGCTTCGAAGTCCCTGGCATTGGCCGCGAGGATTTCATCCGCACGCGCTTCCAGCGCTTCCGCCATGGCGGTGAGGATGCGGTTCTTGGAAGCGGCAGGCAGGACCGCGAGTCCCCGGCTGGCTTCGAGGGCCTGACGGCCGAGTTGATGAATCTGATCGCGCAGGGACATGTTATTGCTTGGTTTCCGGTTCCGCCTTGGCGCGGCTCTCGAGCTTCTCCAGTTTCTTTTCCAATTCTTCCGTCTTCTGCGTCAGGTCCTGGACTTTTTTCCATGCTTCCTGTGTCTGGACGGGAGCGGTGAGAGCGGCCTCGATTTTTGTCATAGCCTCTGCGGCCGCATTGGCTGAAGGATTGCGTTTTACCGAGGCCAATCCCCGCAGCACCGGCAGGGAGCGGGGATCCCCCAGCAATCCGAGGGATCGGGCCGCCGCGGTGCGCACGATTTCCCGGTTATCGGTCAGGTAACCAGCCAGGAAAGGCTGCACACCGGGGTCTTTGGTGTCGCGGCTGAGGAAGGCCACAGCCTCCAGCGCCTGGCCAAGTTCCTTCTGCTGGAGCCGGCGGCCCGGCTGGCTCAGCCACTCCCGCAACGCCGGAACGGCCTCCGTCCGATTTTGCCCCCGGAGAGCCCCGATCGCTGCCACCGCCACCATTTCCTGATAGGAAGCCACTTTCAAAAACGGCAGCACATCCTGCTGTGGCCACGCCGCGAAGCTGGACACAATTTTGGCGAGAATCATGGGATTGCGCTCCGGCCCCGCGAGCGCCACCAGCGCGGACTGGGAGTCGGGATGATACAAGGCGGCAACCCCTTCCACGGCGGCCATCCTGACCCGCTCGTCCGGCTGGGCTAATTGGGTGATCAACGTGACCCGGGCTTCCGGGGTGCCGATTTTCGCGAGAGCCTGCACGGCTTTCTCCCGGATGGCGTGGTGTTCATCCTGCGCCGCTACCTCACCGAGTTGCTTTACGGTGGCATCGTCCTTTTTGGCGGCAAGCGCCTCGACTGCACGCCAGCGGCTCTCGAAGTCGGCCTTGAGCTGGCGCTTCAGCAATTCCGGCGGTGGAGTGAAGTCCCACTTGGCCAGGAGGGTGAAATCAGGGTCCAGCCCCATCATCCCGGGCTGGGCCGGCAGCGCGAAGTAAAAGGATTCCTCCGCTTTGCTCACCGTGACCGAGAACTCCCTGGTTTCGGTTTTGCCATCCACCGTAACGGTAAACCGCACCGGCACCGGCAGGCGGAAGAGCAACACTTCCGAATCCACTTTTTGCGTCTGCCGGATCGTCACCTTGGCCTGTTTGGTCTCCGCATCCCAGGCATAGTCAGCCTTCAATTCCGGCACCCCGCCATGATGCACCCATTGGTCGAAAAACTGATCGAGCGAACGGCCGCTCACCTCCTCCATGATATCCTGCAAGTCATCCGTGGTCACGATGCCATTCCGGTGCCGTTCGATGTAGAGACGGATCGCTTTTTGATAAGTGGCCTTGCCCAGCTGGCTGCGCAGCATATGCAGCACCCATGCCCCTTTTGGATAGGCCCGGCTGTCGAACTGCTGCATCGGCTCGCCGTAGTCGCGCCAGACAATAGGCCGCCGGTCCTTGGATTCAATCACCCGGTCGGCCGACTTGTGCAGGCCGGCGAGGAAGCCATCGCGGCCATTTTTCTCCTCATCGTAAAGCAGCGTGTAATAACTGGCGAAGCCCTCATTGAGCCACAGGTGCGCCCAGTCACGGCAGGTCAGCAAATCCCCGAACCACTGGTGCGCCATCTCATGGGCATCCAGCCAATGCAGGGAATCCAGCCGGCCTACCTCCTCCGGAAATAACAGCCCGCCCGCCATGAAGGAACAGCTCGTATTTTCCATGCCGCCGGCGAGAAAGTCATGGCAGTAGACCTGATAGTATTTATCCCAGGGAAACGGCACGCCGATTTCCTTTTCGAAAAATGCCATCACCGCCGGGGTATCGCGGAAGGCCAGCGCCGCCTGGGCCTTCTCGGAAGGAGGCACCAGCAAGGCCAGCGGCAGGGCTCCGGCCTGCGCTTCCAGCTTGGAAAAATGACCGGCCGCGAGGGCGATCAGATAATTCACATGCGGCTGCTTCTGCTGCCAATGCCACGCCGTCAACCCGCCCGGCCCGGGGGTGCGGCCGGCCAGACTGCCATTGGAAACGACCTCCATGCCCTCGGGCACATGGCAGGTCACCTCGCTCGAGAACCGTTCGTTTGGGTAATCATAACAGGGAAACCAGTAGCGGTGGTTCTCCGCCTCACCCTGACTCCAGACCTGGGTATCCCCGGCTGGATAACCCTGCTCCGGAGTACGGAAATGCAGGCCATTTTCCGGCTGTCCATGATAGGAAACGGTCACACTCGCCTCTTTGCCGGGCTCCACCGGGGTGGCGAAGTGCAGCAGCAACTGGTCTTCCGTCACCTGCCGGTCCACAATCTGCACCCCGGCCGCGGTGACCTGATCAATCGTCAGATCCACTGAATCCAGCGCGAGGGTCCGTAGCGGCTCCGCGATGGGGGTAAAAGAAATCGTCACCGTTCCCCGGACGGTGCGGGCCTTGAAATCCGGAGTGACGTCCAGCGCCAGATGGTGGATATCCACCAGCCGGTCGCGGGCATATTTGCGGCCCGGCTTGATCTCCCCGCTCATCGGCAGAAGCAGGTTCTGCTTGCCGCAATTTCCCACACATTGTTCCTCCCGCACCGCGAGGGACGGGGACAACAGGGCCGCAGTGATACAGAAAACGTGGGGTTTCATACCTGGCGCATACCCCACGCCACCCCACTGTGCAACGGGCAGCGCAGTCCGGGAAATCCTGCGCGGCAGCCCAGGGCTGCCGTGGCGGGAAAATCCCGGGATGCCTTTGCTTGGTACCATTTCGATATTATTGATTCCAAATGACCTGCCCGGGCCTGACCTATGAAACGCCGTTCCTTCTCTGCATCCCTCACTGGCCTGTGGCTTCTGGCTGCCCTTCCGCTCTCCGCACAGACTACAAAACCCGTCCTGCTCTACAGCCGGACCTGGAACGCAGCAGGAGAGACCCGCTACCAGCCGGATGGCACCTACAGCGGCATTCTGGCAAAGCTGCGGAACACCTTTGAAGTCCGGGTCAGCGCAGATCCGGTGACGGCGGCCGCACTCGCTGGCGTAGCGGTCGTTTTGATCTCGAATCCCTCGGACAAGGCAGTGGAAGAGCATCCGGTTCCACGGCATCTCGGTCCAGATGACCGGACCGTGCTCACCGCATTTATAAAACGCGGCGGCGGGCTGATCCTGATGGGGAATCAGGAAAATCATAATTTGGAAACCGTGGAAACCAACCGCCTCCTCGCGGAATTCGGCCTGCGGTGGGAAGATCGTTACTCCGACATCAAAGGCATTGCTCTCCCTGCGGAGACCCCGGTGATCGGCGGATTGAAATGGGGTTACTATTCAGGAAACACCCTCGTGCTGGACCCGGCCCATCCCGCCAAACCCCAGGCACTGGTGACCAATGATCTAAAAGTGCCGGTGCTGGGCGGTCAACGGAATGAACCCGGCGTGCTCCTCGCCACCGCCACCCCCGGAGCAGGCCGGGTGGTGGTGGTGACCGATGCCGGCTGGATCGCCAATCCGGTGCTCGAAGGCAAAGGCATTGGCGGCATCGTGGTGCCAGGCGACGATAACGTGGAGATCTTCCGGCGGCTCGCCCGGTGGGCCGGCGCGACGGGCCATCCCTAACGGCCCCGTTTTTTTTCAGATTTATCTTCCTCGTCCTGCTTCGCCTTCTGCGCGGATTGCCGCCGGTTATTGTCCTCAGCCTGCTTCGCCTGATCGCGGCGGGCGTTGTTTTCCCGCTCGCGGTTGCCGCTCTCCTGTCCGGCCTGACGTTGGCGGGCCTCGTTTTGTTGCGACTGCTGGCGCCGCCCCGCCTCCTCGCGGGCCTGGCTCTCCCGCTGACTGCGTTGTTGCTGCTCCGCCTGACGCTGGCGGGCTTCGTTTTGCCGGGATTGCTCCCGGCGGGCGGATTCCTCGCGGACTTGGTTGGCCAGGGCCTCGCGCTGGCCGCGTTGTTGCTGTCCGGCCTCGCGTTGGCGGGCTTCGTTCTGTTTGGCCTGCTCCCGGCGGGCCGCTTCCTCGCGGGCTTGGTTGCCCTGGGCCTCACGCTTGCCGCGCTGTTGTTGTCCGGCCTCGCGTTGGCGGGTTTCATTCTGTTGGGACTGCTCCCGGCGGGCCGCTTCCTCCCGCGCTTGGTTGCCCTGGGCCTCGCGCTGGCCGCGCTGTTGTTCCGTCTCGCGTTGGCGGGTTTCGTGCTGTTTACCCTGCTCCCGGCGGGCGGCTTCTTCCCGTTCCTTGCCAGCTTGTTCGTTGCGGCTGGAATCGCCTTCCCGGTTACCGCGTTGGGGTTCGGTTTTGGCTTTATTTTCGCCGGAGTCCCGCTGCTGGCGGAGCGTGGTCACTGCTTCCTCACGTTGCTTGAGTTCTTCGCGCTGACGGGCCTCGGCTGACTGAGTCTGGCCCCGGCGGGCGCTTGCTTCGCGCTCCTTGATGTCAACATTATCCCGCTGGCCGCGCTGTTGTTGTTCGGCTTGACGCTGCCGCGTTTCGTTTTGGTTGGCCTGCTCGCGGCGGGCGTTTGCTTCGCGTTCCTGGTTGGCAGGGTCACCGCGCTTGGCGTCACCTTCCCGGTTGCCACGTTGAGGTTCCGTTTTGGCTCTGGTTTCCGCAGACTCACGTTGCTGACGGAGCTTGGTCACCTCATCCTGACGTTCCTTGAGTTCCTTGCGCGAGGCTTCGAGTCTCTCCTTTTGGAGCACCTCCTGCCGGGCGCCTTCGCCACGGACCCGATCGCTGCGGCCGGATCGTTCCAAGGCAGGCTGGAGGCTGGAGGAACGCTCCGATCCGCCGCGGCGTTGGGTAAGTTGATCCCGTTGGGAGCGGACTTTTTCGAGGGCGCCATGGCGGTCGGCAAGCCGGCGCACGGGTTCCTGCTGAAGGACCGCGGTGGCCCGTCCGCGGCGTTCCCGCTGTTCCTCCTGATAACGGCGGCTGAGGTCACCCCGGAAGACTTCCTGACGCCTCACGACCTTGATGTCATCCATGCGGCCATGGAGACGGGAAGGGCGGAGACCTTCGTTCCACGACGTGCGGACCCGGGGCGAATAACAGCTGAGGCGGTCGTTGTCAAAACGCGGACGGTAGTCGTGGCGATCATCATAACCGTAGTCACGGTCAAGCCGGTAACGGGTCATGGGGCGGGAGAGGCGGCCATTGACCCAAAGCCGTTCCGGGCCATCACAATGGACATTGCCGGAACGGATGGCGATGCGGGTGATGCCGATGGTCAGGCTGAAGCAACTCCGGTTTTCCGCGATGGGATAATAATGTTCGTAGACGGGCCCGTCAAAATACTGGACCGGCATGAAAGTGTAGGCATCCGGGCTGATGCCGTAGTCGTCATCCACTCCGGGTCCGTAATCTATGTCGTCCGCATAGACCGTTTCCGGAGGCAGAGGGGACCAGCCAACCAGATCGGCGTTGTTCCGCCAGGAAACCCAGGCCGGAGCCCAGGTATCGCCAGGAACCCAGATCCAACCCTGGCGTTCCAAGAGAGCCCAGCGGCCGTAGTGATAGGTGGCCCAGCCATAGGGTTCGTCGGAAATCCAAGTCCAGCCCTGATCCGAGTCCGCCCAGCGGCCGACGGTGTAGGGCCGCCAACCGGGCGCCGGGCTGGCGGGTTGCCAGACGTAACCGTATTCCGCGGTTTCCATCCACTGGCCGTAGGAGGCAAGGCCTTCGTAGAACATTTGATAGTCGCGGCTGGCGGCGGCGGGAGGGGCATCGGCAGAAGATACGGGCTGAGCCCGGCGGACCGAAGGAATACTGGCCGCGGGAGGCGCAGTGGATGCCGGGGCGGCGGCCGCAGCCTCCAAGGCCGCCTTTTCCCTGGCGAGGTCATCGCGCTGGCGTTCAAAATCCGCTTTTTCCTGGGCCAACTGGTCCCGCTGCAGTTGGAGCCGGAGTTCGGCTTCCTGGGCTTTGAGTTCCGCGATCTGCCTTTCCAAGGCCGCATTTTCATCCACCACCGGATCCGGAGGAAGGGGCTGGGCGCCAGTGGGAGGGGCCACCGCAGATTGGCTGAGGGCGGCGGGGCGGCCGTCACAGGAAACCATGAGCAGACTGGAGGAGGCCAGCAGGGTCGCAAGGAAGGGATATTTCATGGGAACGGGGGCGGATGATGAACTGCCTGTTCAGACGTTGGAGTTTGAAAATCATTCATCTGTATTTACCCATCGCTCCTCCATCCACTCTATGGAGGAGCCAAAATGGGCAAGGGAGAGAACGCGGCGAAGCAGATCCACCGGGCATTACGGGCTGGAAAACCGGTGACCGCTGCCGCATACTCACCTTCCTTTCTGCCACGTGCCTGCCCAGCCCCTTCCTTCCTATCAAACCCTTCCGGTCCTGCCTCCGCCCGGGGAACTGCCGCGTGCCCTGCTTTACAGCACCAGTGCCCGCATCGGGGGCAGCGGACTGGACGTGAGTTCCTTGGAAGGCATCAAGGCCCCCGCCGGAGCGGGATTCCTGAAACGTGCGGTTGGTTATGCGAACCAGCAGCAGGACATCCCGGCGGCCAGGATCCGGTCGCTGGCCTGGCATCCGGTGCGGTTGCTGTCCGGGCTGGGCAGCGCCCGCTACTACGGAGCGAAAAAACATTATGTGGACTGGATCACGGCCCGGGAGATACGTTCGGGCCGGTATGATTTTCTGCACACTTGGAGCGGAGATGCCGTGCGCAGCCTGATTGCGGCCCGGCAGCACGGACTGCCCTCGGTCATGGACATCCCGACCTGGCACCGGAACAAGGGCCAGCAAAAACCCTTCCTGACCAAGACGGAAAGGGAAGCTTCCCTTCTGAAGGGCCTCGCCGGATGGAAGCACCGTCTGCTGATTTCCCGCCAGCAGATGCTGATGGAATACGATCTGGCGACCTTGCTGTTCATGCCTTCCCAATGTTCGGCCCAAACCTTCCTGGACGCGGGCATTCCGGCGGAGCGGCTCCATTACACCGGCCGTGGGGTGGATGTCTCGCGCTATGCACCAGGAACTCCACCGGACCGTTTCCGGCTGATTTTCGTTGGAGCCTTGATCAAACGAAAAGGCGTTCACCACCTGCTGCGGGCCTGGAAAAAACTGGGCCTCCGGGATGCCGAACTGGTGCTGGTGGGAGAACCTCATCCCGAAATCCGGCAGGATCTGGATGCCTGCGCCGGGCCTTCGGTACGGGTGACGGGATTTGTTCCCAATGTCCCTGACCTGTTGCGGACCGCCAGTGCCCTGGTATTTCCCAGCGAGTGTGAGGGATTTGCCAAAGTCACCTTGGAAGCCGCCGCCTGCGGGCTGCCCCTGATCACCACCAGAGAGAGCGGTGATGCCTTGATTGACGGCGTGACCGGCCGGCTGATTCCCCCAAATGACGAAAACGCCCTGGCGGCGGCGATGCAGGAAGCCTGGCAGGAACGGGATCGTTTCGCCGCCATGGGCACCGCGGCCCGGCGGCATGTCTCCACCTACTTTACCTGGGAGCACTTCCGGTCGCGTATTCTGGCGGGCTATGCCGAAGCGCGGCGCAGGACCGGAACCTGACCAACCCGCCCCGGACATCACCGACTTTCCGGTTTCCTTCGATCTTCAGATCCTTTTTGTAGGCAGATTGCCTCCCCCATTCCGTTTTGCCCAGCCTGCTCATACTCCAACTCAAACGTATCGGCGATGCGGTCCTGACGGCTCCCACCCTGGGAGCACTGCGGGCGGCGTGGCCGGAGGCCCGGATCACCCTGGTGCTGGCAGGAGCCGCCGGGGAATTGGGTCCTCTGTTCTGCGGAGCTGATGAAATTCTGATCTGGGAAGCCGGTGGGCTGAATCTACCCCTGCTCAAGCGTGTGGAGGAACTCTCCCCCGGGCTGGTGTTGGACTTTACAGGCACGGACCGCTCTGCCCTGCTGAGCCTGGTTTCGGGGGCACCGGTGCGGGCCAGCTATGGAAAATCCGCCGGGGGACTCTTCCGCAGGATGGCCTGCACGCTGACTTGTGAGACGCCGGTAAGGGAACTGCATACGATTGATTTCCATCAGGCGCTGGCGACCGCGGCCGGGATGCCAGTGGTGGCCGTGCCTGATGCCGGGCATTTGGTGCTGCCGTCCGGGGTGAAGCGGCCGGACCTGCCGGACGGGTATGTGCTGATACACCCGGGAACTGCGCGTGAGGAAAAGTTCTGGCCCGCTGCTCATTGGGCAGCCCTGGTGGATGACCTGCACCACAAGTATCGCGTGCCCATTGTGCTGACCGGAGGGAACTGGGAATTCGAACGTCAGCATCTGGCGGGGATTTTATCAGCAACCACCGTCCCCGTATTGGATCTGAGCGGAAAACTGAATCTCCGGCAATTGGCCCCGGTGATCGCCGGAGCACGCCTCGCCGTGACTGTGGACACGGCTGCGATGCATCTCGCGTCTTCCTTCTGTGTGCCCCAGATCGCCCTGTTCGGGCCAACCAACCCTTTCCATTGGGCACCGCGGCACCAGGGCGCCACCGTGCTGCAATCAGGGGTGCCCGAGGGAACACCATGGCGCCCGAAACAAGCAGGGGCGCCCATGAGCGGCCTGGCCTGGGAGACGGTGGCAGCCGCCGCGCACCGGTGGCTGGAACAGGGATGACCCACACCCCATGTTCCGCATGACGGCGAGGGCAACCCGTGTCAGAACTCTCCCATGAAATGGTGGCGGAAATGGTTGAAATGGTCAGCGATGCTGGCAGGTGGACTGATGGCCCTCGTAGCTATCGGTGGGTTTTTCCTGCCCGCCTCGCTGGAAGTGGAACGGGAGCGGCTGGTGCCACTGCCAGCTCCGGAATTATATATCAGGGTGTCCTCCCTGAACCGTTGGCCGGAGTGGGCCACGTGGTGGAAACGCGAGCCTTTCCTGGAGGTAGCCTATACCGGACCGGAACACGGCGCCGGATCGGCGATGACTTGGCGCAGTAAGTATGAGGGCGGGGGCCGGGCGAAGATCACGGCGGTGGTGCCGGACCGGGAAGTCATGGTGGCGTTTGATTTTGGGGAACGGGGGGATGCCGTCAGTCTGATCCGCTTTGAGGAATCCGCGGACCGGTTGCAGACCCGGGTGCGTTGGAAATTCCGCACCGATTTTGGAGGAAATACCGGGCGACGCTATTTCGGCCTCCTGTTCCGCTCATGGGTGGGGCAGGATCTGGAGCAGGGATTGGCGGGACTGGAGGCAGCAGCGCTTGCCAAATCCAAACCCGTGCTCCCGGCGGGGCCCGGTGTGGAAGCCCCCTTGAATCCAAGGTGAAAACCCAAGGTGAAGGTGGTTACCCCGCAAGGATTCGAACCTTGTCAAAGAGAATCAGAATAATTGTCAAAAGTATTGAATACCAACGGTATAAGCTCTTTATCGATGATTATGAGAAAGAAAATGAGAATATGCCGCCCACGTCGCCAAGCTCTTTTGGGAAAATTTCGTGAGGGGCAAAATCCATTTCAATGAGACCTCTGTCTCGAAGTGCGCACCCCCTCCCCCCCTGCCCGGCTTTTGCGTTCGCTCCCTTTTTTCTGCCTCGTATAGACTCCTCCAACGGCACCTTTACAGACCCGGCTCATCTTTTTCAGGGGTGATATAGCAGCGGCCCCGCCGTCTGGCCTGATCCGTCCGGCATTTTCTATCTTCCGGTTTGATTGAAACCGTCCGTCCAATTCCCCCCGCCGCCGCCCGGACGTTCCCAGCTACCGCCTCATCTCCCCGCCTCGGTCAGCTCCTTCATGGCCGCTGCGACCCGCTGCACGGTGGAAGCGCCCTTGGGCTGCCCCTTCCGCTTGCCGTCCTTGTGCGTGGCCAATTTGGCCGTCTTGCGGATGCTATAGCCTGCCTTCAAGAGCTTCACGATGTCCTTGTGCTCCTCCAAGAGCCGCTTGGCATCGTAGCCGGTGCCTTCCGGTCTGCCCAACTTGCTGCCTTTGCGGCGGGCCTCCGCCAGTCCGCTCATGATCCGGGTCCGGAGGGTTTCCGTTTCGTTCCGGGCCATCTCTGCCAGCAAGGCCAGCATGACGGCAGCTGAGGGATTCCGTTTGCCGGAAGGAAGGAGCGTTTCCACCCCTTGGGCGTGCCAATAGAGGGAAACGCCCAACTCTTCCAGCGTCTCCACGAACTTGTGAACGATGGAGTTCCGCCGGGCCAGCCGGGAGACTTCATGCACCAACACCTTTTTGATTTTCCCGGCCCGTGCCAGTTCCTCAACGTCATGCAGTCCGTGCCGTTCGCTTTCATCGGCACGCCCGGAGACTGCGAATTCCTCGCAAACCGCCACCACATTCCAGCCTTTGGCCTCTGCATGGGCGCGGAGTTCGGTGATTTGCCGACTGGTTTCCTGCCTCACGGTGGAGACACGAACGAGGATGGCGACGGGGAGGGCATGAGCGGAGGGCGTGGCGTTCATTGTTCCACGCAACACGATGTATTCATTTAATCAACTCTTTTTGTGAATACACTTATTCACCTATCCGTTGCCACTCTGCGCCCCATTCCCAACGGCCCATTTTCGGAAAATGATTATTTGAATACACTTTACACGCCGACAACGCCTATGTTTCCATCCACATTCATCCGCCTAGTGGGACGTGGACCGGACGAGGAAACCATTTTCCGGCTGAAAGCAAACCTCAATTCCCAAACCATAATCAGGATCGTCAAAGATTCATCCCCCGTTCATTCCCGCTGC
>CAIZWU010000240.1 GCA_903936775.1 uncultured bacterium
CCGTTATTTTGCGTTCTGTAAATTGCGGAATTACTGGCAGAAATACCAATTCCAAACACTAATGCCGTACCTGCAGTTTTTTAACAAATGATCGACGCGTGTCCATAAGTCAGATGATTTTTTTGTTGATTTCACACCGTCAGAACGATTATCGGTCGGCAGCACGGACCCTATTCCGAATGCCCGCTCCTCGTAAAGAAAAAAATAGCAAATTCTCAAAAAATAGCCAGCCGCGATTTATCATGCTGGGAGGATTCCTCGGAGCGGGGAAGACCACCGCGTTGTTGAGGCTGGCTTTGTCGTTGCAGCTCAAGGAGTTACGGGTGGGACTGATCACCAATGATCAGGCGTCAGGCTTGGTGGATAGTGCATTGGCAGAGGAGCTGAACCTGCCGGTGAGGGAGATCGCAAGGGGCTGTTTTTGCTGCCGCAGCGAAAGTTTAGTCGAAGCACTGGACCGGTTGGAGACTCACAGTCAGCCTCAAGTGTTCCTGGCGGAACCGGTGGGTAGTTGCACGGATCTGGTGGCGACGGTGAGTCTGCCCTTGGAACGGATCTACCAGAAAGGGTTTGTGATGGCCCCGTATGCGGTGGTGGTGGATCCCTACCGGGCGATGCAGTCGCTGGGGGTGGAGGGGGAGCTGCTGTTTTCGCCGGATGTGAACTACATCTACCGGAAACAACTGGAGGAGGCCGAGATCATTGTCATCAACAAGGTGGACGTGATTTCCCCGGAACGTCTGGCTGGACTGAGGTCGGCCTTGGAGCGGGAATATCCGGAAACGCGAATCATGGAAATTGCCAGCCGTGACGGAACTGGCGTGGAAGCGTTGTTTGATATTCTGGGTACAGAAACCGGAAAGACCCGGCAAGTGATGGAGATGGACTATGAGCGGTATGCGGTGGGGGAGGCGCTGCTGGGATGGGTGAATATCCAAGGAGTGCTGGAAGCAGCGGAGAAACGCGGAAAGAATGGCAGGAAGAAGAGCAAGGGAGCGAAGGCTTTGAAAAGCGCGGGAGCATCCCCGTCCACGGAGCGGGATGCGAATACGTGGCTGATGGCGGTGGCGGGCGGAATTGCGAAAAGGCTGCGGAAGCGTGGGATTGAGGTGGCACATTTGAAGTTGAGTCTGACCCATGGGCAGGCTGTGGAGGGTGAGGCTGCGGGAGGGCAAGGTGAGGCCGGGGTGTTGGAAACCGGGGCGCTGGGGCGGACTACAAGTCCGCGCTCCGGAGGGATGGCAGCGGTGCAATGGGTGAGGAGTGACATTGAGCCGGAGTTGACGAGGAAGATGGAAACGCCGTGGACGGGAGGGCGGCTCCTGATCAACCTGCGGGCCGAGGGGGACCCCGATGTGTTGGCGGCAGACACCTTTGCCGTACTCGCCGACTGGTTGGAGGGCATGCCCGAAATAGTGATGACCTCAATCCGCACCGAGCACTTCCGCCCCGGCAAGCCGGTGCCGATGCATCGGGTGGCCGTGGCTTGAAAAGCCCATAACAAAGGATAGGGGGTAGGGATGGCGCATTGGTTTGCGCCACCCCTACCCCCTATCTTTTCCCCTTCCAAGGTGGGCACCAGGCCCAAAATACAAAATCCGCCCTCCCACGACGGGAGGGCGGGCCTGGAGTTAGTTGGCCGGGGGTCAGGATCGGCCGACGCGGCCGACGATGGGGTCGCACCACGGCCTGGTTCCTTTGGCTCCCACAGCGCGGATGCGGATGCTGACGAAGCGGCCGGAGGAAAGGTCGTTGAAATTACTGGCACCGGGCAGGGTTTGGGCCCCCGGAAAGAAGGAAGGTCAGCGGCTGAGGACCCGCTCGAGGCGGGTGCCGAGGGCGCGCTCCAGTTCCA
>CAIZWU010000241.1 GCA_903936775.1 uncultured bacterium
ACGCCACGGAAATCCCGGAATGCCCATCGCTCATCCGACATGCCCTTGTCTGCCCCCCCCACCGCCCCGTCGTCGGTTTGTACATCATCCGTAACCCGCAAGGTCCTGCTCGTCGGCTGGGACGCGGCGGACTGGAAGGTCATCCAGCCGCTGCTGGACGCCGGGAAAATGCCCCACCTAGCACGCTTCCTCGGGCAGGGCGTCAGGGGCAACATCGCCACCCTCCAGCCCGCGCTTAGCCCCACCCTCTGGACCTCCATCGCCACCGGCAAGCGCCCTTACAAACACGGCATCCTCGGCTTTTCCGAGCCGGATCCCGTCACCGGCGGCATCCGCCCCATCACCAATCTCTCCCGCCAGACCAAGGCCATCTGGAACATCCTCAACCAGCAGGGGAGAAACACCATCACCGTCGGTTGGTGGCCGTCCAATCCCGCCGAGCCGCTCTCCAAAGGAGTGATGGTCTCCAACGACTACCAGCAAGCCCACGTCAACCACGCCTATGATCCGGAAAAATGGCCACTCAAGCCGGAAACCATCCACCCCGAACGCCTCGTCCGCCACCTCAAGGACCTGCGCTTCCACCCGGCGGAGCTGACCGAGGACGACCTGCGCCCCTTCCTCCCCGGCCTCGATGGCATGAGCCGCGAGGACCTCGACAAGGCGGAGAAGGACCCGCGCGTCCAGTCGCTCATGAAGATCATCGCGGACTGCACCAGCATCCACTCCGCCGCCACCGCCCTGATCCAGAACGAGCCGTGGGACCTGATGTGCGTTTACTACGACGCCATCGACCACTTCGGCCACGCCTTCATGAAATACCACCCGCCGCAGCGGCCGCAGGTGGATGACTGGGACTATCGCGTCTTCAATCACTGCGTGGAAATGGGCTACCTTTACCACGATGCCATGCTCGGCACCCTCCTGGACCTCGCCGGGGAGGACACCACCGTCATCCTCATGTCCGACCACGGCTTCCACCCGGACGATCTGCGCCTGAGCAATATCCCGCGGGAGCCCGCCGGCCCGGCGGCGGAGCACCGCCAGTTCGGCATCTTCGCCGCCATGGGCCCCGGCCTCCGCCGGGAGGGGCGCGTCTTCGGTGCCAGCCTCATCGATATCTGCCCCACCCTGCTCCACCTCTTCGGCCTGCCCGTGGGCGAGGACATGGACGGCAAGGTGCTCCTCGATATTTACGAAAACCCGCCCGCCGCCATCCCGCGCATCCCCAGCTGGGACGCGGTGCCGGGCGACCACGGGATGCACCCGCCGGACAAGCAGATTTCCGCCTCGGATTCCAAGGCCGCCCTCGAGCAGCTCGTCGCCCTCGGCTACATCGAGGAGCCGGATGCGGACCAATCCAAGGCCATCGCCCAAACCGTCCGCGAACTCGACTACAACCTCGCCCAGGCCTGGATCGACGGCGGCTTCTACGCTGAGGCCGTGACCCTCCTCGAGCGCCTCTACCAGACCTGGCCCGTGGAGCACCGCTTCGGCTTCAAGCTTGCCACCTGCTACCAGGGCCAGGGCCGCCCGGCGGATCTGCGCGCCCTCGTCACCACCGTGAGCGAGCGCCGCCTGCAGGAAGCCAGCGAGGCCACCGCCACCCTCCAGGAGCTGAGGCTGGATGACGAGGAAGTCCAGCAGGCAGAAAAGGAACGCCTCGAGGCCATGACCGACCCGGAGAAGGCAAAATTCGGCCACGAGCGCCGCGAGCTGCTGGCCAAGGCCCGCCCCAACCTGTTTTCCCTGCGCTACCTCGAAGCCTATGCCGACCTCGCGGAAAAAAACTACGCGGAGGCCCTCACCAAGCTCGAACAGCTCGACAGTGACTTCGGCGCGCGGCGCAATGCCCTCGCCCTGCGCGGCGAGCTGCTCCAGCGGCTCCAGCGTTGGGATGAATCGTGCGCCGCCTTCGCGGAGGCCCTCGCCCTGGATCCGGAAGCGCCCGGACCGCTGCTCGGCATGGCCCGCGCCGCCCTGTCCGCGCGGGACTACGCGGCCGCGATCCGCCACGCCCAGGCCTCCGTGGGGCTGCTCTACTTCCAGCCAAAGGGCCACTACCTGCTCGGCCTCGCCCACTACCGGCTCGGGGAACTGGCCGCCGCCAAGGACGCGTTCCTCACCTCCGTCACCCAGGCCCCTCTGTTTGCCGCCGGCTTCCGCATGCTGGGCCAGATCGCCCGCCGGGAATTCGATGCCCACAGCCAGCACCAGCACGCGCTGCTCCTGAAATACTCGCGCCAGCGGCTCGCCGCCCTGCGGGATTCCAAATTCGCCGAACTTCAGCAGCTCACTGCCCGGCCCCTGCACGGCGGGGACGATCCGGAGACCCGCCCCATGCCCACCCTCCAGCCCCGCCCGGAAGCCCTCGCCGGGGTGGCTCCGGAAGAACTCATCACCCTCGTCTCCGGCCTGCCGCGCTCCGGCACCTCCCTGATGATGCAGCTGCTGGAAGCCGCCGGCCTGCCCGTCTTCACGGATGGCCGCCGCCAGGCGGACGCCTCCAACGAAAAAGGCTACTACGAGCACGACCAGGTCGCCTCCCTCCTCACCAGCCCGGATAAATCCTGGCTCGCCGGAGCTCGCGGCCAGTCCCTCAAGGTCGTCGCCCCCCTCCTCGCCGCCCTCCCCCTGCAAATCTCAAATCTCAAATCTGAAATTTCAAATCTCCACTACCGCGTGCTCTTCATGGAGCGGGACATGCAGGAAATCCTCGAGAGCCAGGACACCATGCTGGCCCGTCTCGGGAAGCCCACCCACCCCGGCGCGGACATCGCCAAGGCCTACCGCCAGCAGGTCCACCACGCCAAGAGCTGGCTCACCGGCCGCGGCATCCCGGCCCTGAGCGTCTCCTACGCGCATCTCGTGCACCGCCCAGACGAGGCGCTGCCGCCGCTCGCCGCCTTCCTCGGCGTCACGGAGAAACTCGCCGCAATGCGCGCCGTGGTGGATCCCGCCCTCCACCGCGCCCGCCGCAGCGCCGGGCTCATCGTGGAACCCGCCTGAGCCACCACCTTCCCCCCATGACCCACCGCCCCGCATTCCCCGCCGCTACTGCCCCCCCGGGCAGCGGGTCTTCGGGGTCGTGGGCGGCGCTGGTGGAGGGCGCTTTCCAATGGCTGTGCCAGAGCCGCCAGGCCTGCCACCCAAACCACCCCGTGTGGCACTTCCGCTGGAATTGGAACACGTGGAAACCCCAGCTCCTCGCCCACCTCCGGGCCGGCGGGCCTGGCTACCGCCTCTCTCCCGTGCCCCGGGTGCTCACCGCCGCGGGGGAGCGGCTGGAATGTTGGGAGCCTCAGGACGCCCTCATCCTCAAGCTGGTGTCCCAGCGCCTCGAGCCGCTGCTGCTGCCGCATCTCTCCCGGCACTGCCACCACCTCAAGGGCCGTGGCGGCGTGAAGCGTGCCGTCCGCCAGGCCCTGCGTGCGGGTGATGAATCAAGTGCTCGCCCACCTCGGGCTGGAGCAGCACCCGGAGAAGACCTTCATCGGCCGCGTGACGCGTGGCTTCGACTTTTTGGGCGTGGATTTCCAACCTGGTGCGCCCCTCGCGCCCAGCGCGGTGAGCCTCGCCCGACATACAGAGAAAACCGCCCGGCTTCACGAGCAAGGTGCCTCACCAGAGCGCATCGGGCGGTATCGACAGCACTGGCAACGCCACCGCCGGGGAATCCTCGGCGGCCCGGCCGCGCCAGCACCCTCCCCACCGGCCCCTGGAGGCCCCACCCCGCCTCCCGCCGCTCCCCGAGCCCCCGTGCTGTCGTCCCGTGACCCCTCTCTCCGCCCGCGATGTTCGCGGGCGGGAGTTAAACAAAACGATAGAACGAACCAAAATGAATCCAGTCAAAAAGAACCACGACGCCTTGCTCCGCACGGGAGCGATGGCGCTGGCCGCCGCCGGGGCCTCCACCTCAGCTCACGCGGCCACCGTCCAGATCACCTTTAATAATAGCTTTATCTCATCGACGTCAGGCATGACCGCTCTCGATACCGACTTCGGTGGTGATTTGGTGGACGACATTCGGGGTTCCGCGTTGGGGCCCGGCGATGGGGTAGCTCTGAGGACAGTAGGTCTGTCTAATAGGTCATTGGGTCGTGGGTACAGGTGGTTTGGGGCGGGTCGTGCCTCTGTGGCTGGGGGGGGGGGGGGTGCCATGATTGGGGTCGTTGGTGGGTCTTTCCCAATTAATCAGGTTGGGTTAGTGGCTTTTACACTCGTCGATCAGCGGGTGCTCGCGGGCGTCGCTACTTTGGGTTGGTTAGACTTGACGGCGACGGGGCGGAGTTCGGGCGAGTTGGGTCGTGTGGTAGTCCACCGCTTCATCTTTAACGATACTGGCGGGGCGACCCCGGTGGGGGTGGCCCATGCGGACGCCGCTTATCCTGAGTACAGGGCGGCTGCCGTGCCCGAGCCCGCGGGACTGGGCCTGCTCGCCCTCGGGGCCGGCGGGCTGCTCGCCCGCCGCCGCCGAACCATGGCCGCGTAAGCTGTCTCTGGGTTCTCCCGCCTCCGGGGGAGTGGGGTCCGCTTCCGGGCCACACTTCGCCGGGGGCGTGCGCCCGGGGTGCGGACTCACAGACGTGCGCAGCTGGACCATTCCCCGAGGTTACTAGCATACATGGCTCGGCCCCGCGTCTGCTACCGGGTGCCTTCGCATACGCGTCTTGGGTGGACGTGGGGATTATCTCCGGCAATGCCTGATCCTGCCGGGCACCGCTCTCGCGTAGGGCCTTGGTGACGAAGGTGAGGACAATTGGCAAATCAACGACTACGGCACGGACTGGAAAAATACCCGGACGAAGCAGCAAATCACCAACTCAATTGCTTGACCCGCAACCCGAACTCGGGCTTACGCACCAAAAGTGTTGGGGATCAGATGGGTGGTGGCCTTGAGGAAGGCCGGGTCGAGGGTCCGGTCGCGGACCTGGCAGTGATCCTCGTGATAAGCAACATCAATGACATAATGACACTGGCTTAGCCTGCGGCTGGCCCAGCCGCGCGCCCTCACCACAGAGAGGCCGCCGTTCAGCCCAGCCAGTGCGGTGCCCTACCGCACCCGTTCCAGCCGCGGTGGCAGCGGCTTCCCGTCCGCCGGCACCAGCCCCAGCGCCGTCTCCAGATACGGCACCACCGCCTGCCGCACCCGGCGCACCCGCTTGCAGTTGATTAGGATCCCATGATCCCGCTCCAGAAGCGTCAGTAGCTGACGGCGGGCGGCTGACAAATCCTTTAGATGGAGCCCGTCAATCAGCACGCCGAATCACCCCGGAAAACCACCCCCATCAGGGGTCAGTTTTAATTGTCGTCAGGGGTAAATTATAATTGTCGTCGCACATGATTGGGCGATGGGGGGCGAAGAATCACTCCAGGAGGTTGTCGTGGTGTCCACGCTTTTGATTCAAGGGGCAGGAGTTGAAGGTCGTGTGGCGCGCCACTCATGTTGCAGGTCGCTCCAAGGACCAAAGACCTCCCAAAAACGATGAGGGTCAGGGGACAGCAGTTTCAGGAACAGGGCGGTCCGTCCATACTCCGCCTCGATTTGGGCACGACGCAGTTTAAGTTCCGGGCTGCGGTCGGTTGCGATCTCGTTGTAGTCCTCTGCGAGGTAAGACAACATGGACGACAATTCTTCGGTCAGTTCTTTGATTTCCTCGGC
>CAIZWU010000242.1 GCA_903936775.1 uncultured bacterium
ATAAAGCCTGAGCTGGGTGCGGCAAGTGAGTATGAAAGATCAGGACCGACTTGCCAGATCGAAGCAAATCCTCGAGCTTCCCAGCCAGTTTTTCACAGACGTTCACTTTATGATCCGTCAAAAGATCAGGGCTTCCCAACAAAGCGAATGGCTCGCTGGAGACGGTTGATTCGAACGCGATCAAGCCACGGCCTGGCCGGGTCTGAATCTGTTCAACCGACATCTCACGAACAGAATCGTCGCTTTTTTTTAGTGACTCCAGCAGACATTTAGCCAGCGGATGAGCGGATCGGCTGGCGATTGCCAGAAGCAGGGCTTTTTGATCCGGGGCAGGCAAGCCATCGGTCCAGAGCGACTCGACCATAACCGGTCTACCGGTGGTCAGAGTGCCTGTTTTGTCAAACAAAACAGTGTCAACCTCAGCCAGCCTTTCCAGTGCCTCTCCATCTGAAAACAGAATGCCGCGTCGTGCAGCAGCCCCCATGGCCGACCAGACAGCCAGAGGAGTGGCCAAGCCCAGCGCGCATGGGCAGGCAATTAAAAGCACACTCATAGCCACAAGCAGCCCATGCGCTGTGCTTTGATGGGAGGCATGAACAAATCCTGCCAAAAGTGCGATTGCGACCACCACCGGCAGCAGCCATGTGGCAAGCCTGTCAGCCATGCGAGCGTATCGCCCCTTGGCCTCTCGGGCTTGTCGAACATGGTCGATCAGGCGGGCAACGGTGCTTTGGCTCACCGAGGCCAGAACCATGGCCTGAAACGTGCCTTCCACGACAAGTGACCCGCCCAGAATTTTGTCGCCTGAGAGCTTCGAGACTGGAAGACTTTCGCCGGTCAGAATTTGTTCATCCAGAGTAGCCTCTCCAGTGGTCAGCTCGGAGTCGCATGCAACGCGGTCGCCGGGCCTGAGCTGAAGCTGGTCGCCCACCACGATTTGATCTACAGGCAGGCTCACGACCGTCCCTTCGCGAACGACCAAGGCCTCTTCAGGCATCAGTTTTGAGAGATCGTCCATCGCCTGCTGCGTGTGGAGCTTGCCGGACGCTTCGAGCCAACGGCCCAGAGTCACAAAAATCAGGACCACACAGGCCACCTCAAAATAGATCGGCCCACTGCCTGAAAGCACAGAAACCATGCTGGCCAGAAAAGCGGCCCAGACACCAATCACGATGAGGAGGTCTGTGCCAGGCCGGCCCAATTTCAAACCAGCCCATGCAGAGCGAGCCAGCGGAGGGCCCAAAAGCAGCATCACGGGGGCCGCAGCCAGCAGGCTCAGGTGGCGGAACAAATCTTCATAGGCCCGTTCCATCCGGTTGTCGGCCATGCCCGGGCCATAGACATCGGGCGACCAGAGGGCCATGGTGAAGACCATGAGATTGAGGGTCAAAAAGATCGCAGAACCGACCCGTACCATAATCCAGCGCACTGCGGCTTCCTGGCCTGTGCCCTGAGTGATTTCGGCGGCCAGGCGGCAACCATAGCAGCAATAAAGAGGCCCGGCAGAGGAGTCGGAATGATCTTCACAAGCCGAGCCTGGTACAGGCAGTTGGCAATACGAGCACGGCAGATTTGAAGGCGGCCGTACAGAAGGATTCATCGGGGCTTGGTCAGAACTGGATCCGTCAGAATGGCCGGGATCAGCCAGTTCAGGAAGTAAGCGACGACAAAGGCCCAGAAAAGTACCCACAGAAGGTGGATGTACCAGGGAATCTGGCTCCCAACGTAGGTGTGGTAGCGATTTTCCTGCTCAGGGGTCATATTCGGAGTGGTCAATGGCATGATCTGGAAACCCCTCACTTCATGCGGGCCGATTGCTCGTAAACACTTATGTCATCATGATTCTTATCGCCATCTGGCTTGGATTCATAGTCAGCCTGAGCTTGATCAAGCTGCCATTCCTGTACCAGAAAGTCGCGTTTTGGCTCTTCCATCCGAGCGAACATTCCATTGCAGATGCCCCACCAGAAGAGAAAGAAGAAGCCCAGGCTGGCGAGCAGGTAATTCACGATCGGCGAGATCGCAAAAACACCGTCCACCTGACCACTGTAAAGCAGGATGAATTCCCGTAGCTTGTTGCTGAAGGCTACAAAACAAGGGATCAGAATCAGAAGGGCGAAGATTACGGTTGTCCAGACCGATGAACCGCCCAGCTTCTTCGATTGAGGCTTGAGTGTGACACTCATGGCTTGCCACCTTCCGATGTCACAGCGATAGCTGGACTGGGCCGTCTGGCGTCCGGGGAACGCAGTGGAGAAGCCTTATAATCTTCGTAATAGGGATAGCTTTCAAGCCACGAACCGAGCCACTGAACATAGAGGATCAAGCTCAGGCCACGCTTGTTTGGCTTATCCGGCGAGCCTTCAAAATACCAGGGGTAAGCTGGCATCGGTGAACCTGAGATCAGGCTGTTGGGCTTGAACAGGTGCACGGCGTGCCAGTCGTTCGATCGGCGGCCTCCTTCACGCGACAGATCAGGCCCGACCCGGCGCGTGCCGAACATGACAGGCCTTTGAAGCTCATTCTGATACTCCTCCGCCTTGGCCACAGGCCCCCATCGGCGATCTTCGTTCGACACAGGTCTGACGAACTGGCTGTGGCAGTGCCAGCAAGCCTCACCGGTGTAGGCTTTACGGCCAATCCGGAGGGCATCGGCACAGCGCTGGTTGAGCCACGCTTCACGTTCAGGCCCGACGGCCGGGATGTCGCCAAACGCCTCTTTAAAGGATTCAGGGAACCGCTTGGCCAGATCTTCCATCTGAAACCTGACGTTCGGGTTCACGAGTTGTTCAGCCGTTTTTTCAGGCTGATCGCGATACATCAGGATCGGTACCACAGCCTGCGAAACAAAGGCCAGGCCGAAGAAGAACAGACCGGCAATGAAAAAGACACCGGAGCGTTTCTCTAGCATGTGATCAGACTCCTCTATTCTCCGGTTTTATCAGACGGTTTGGGCCACGGTGGAAGGATTGGAGGCGGCTTCCTGCTTGCGCTCAGCCACGGCCTTCATCCATGTCAGCAGCATATGAGTCATGAAAATCATGTGACTTGCGAAAATCATCACACCAGAAACGATACGCAGAGCCCACCAGGGGATGGAGAACTGGATCACGTCGCTCCACGGAGCAAGGCTGGCCCACATATAGCCCTGGAAGACGCCCAGAATAATCAGGTCGGCAGACATGATCGCGATGCCCACGGCGGAGAGCCAGTATTGCCACTCGAGCAGGCGTCGACTGTACCAGTCGGTTCGCCAAAGACGCGGGAACAGGTAGAGCATCATGCCGATCAGCCATTGAGAGAAGACTCCGTACATGACCATGTGGGCATGGCCCACGACCCAGTCCGAGAAGTGAATCAGGGCCTGAAATGTCAAAGTGGTCTGAAAGGCGCACTGAAGGCATGTCAGGAAGTAGAAAACCATGCCTGTGTAGAACCAGCGGATCGGAATGTTTTCACGCAGGGCCCCAGTGGAGCCTCGAATAGTGGCGAAGAAGTTCACAATCACTGTGGTGACTACCATTTCCACTGCGATGGTGGAGAGCACGGCCCCGTACTGAAGGAACATCGGGATCGGGGTGTAGAGGAAGTGGTGAATCCCTGTGAGTGGATAGAAAAAGGCCAGTCCCCAGAAACCGACCAGCGAGAGACCGTGCGACCAGATCGGCTTTTTAAGCAGAATCGGCACGAAGTAGTACATGGCCCCCCAGCCCAGAGGAGTGACGAACAGGCCCACCAGGTCGTGGATGAACATACCGCCCACAGCGCCGGCCGACGTTCCGCTCACGAAATACTGGGGGATGAAGTTGCCCATGGCATAGGTCAGGAATGTCCAGATAAATGCCGCTGTAAAGTACCAGAGGGTCACATACATCGGGCCTTTGACATGGCGGATCGGGGCCATGAAACCGGATCCGGCCTTTTACCGGGCTGCCACGGAAACCCTGCCGTTTGCGCCGGAGCAGATCGCCTACATGGACGACATGCCACTCAATGTGGCCGGCGGACAGGCCGCCGCTTTTCAGTCCCTCCAATATAATTGCGGTGACCATGAGGGGTTCCTCGCCGCCGCCGCCGCCTGGCTGGGCTAGCCAATCCGGGAGTGGGTTCAACCAGACCATGCGTCCAGCAGCAGTTTGATCGTCAGGGCAAAGACGACGGTCAAAAAGACGGGCCGGATGACCGCCAGTCCGCGATGAATTACCAAGCCCGAGCCGAGCCGGGCACCCACCAGTTGCCCGGCGATCATGGCGGCGGCAGCCGGCAAATCCACCGCTCCACACGAGAGGAAAAAGGCGAGGGCGCCCAGATTGCTGGCGAGATTGGCGGCCTTGGTGTAACCGGTGGCTTGCCGTAAATCGAGCCCCATCAATCCGACGAGGGCCACGGCCCAAAATGAGCCGGTGCCCGGTCCGAAAAACCCATCGTAGAATCCCAGGGACAGCCCGGCTCCGGTGGCGAAGAGGACCGGCGACAACCGGGCTTGGCCTGCCTGCTGGCCGAAGCGGCGGTTCAAGGCGGTGTAAATGGCCACGGCGGCGAGCATCCACGGGATGATCTGGCGCAGAGCCTCCGGTTGGGTGATGCTGACGGTCCACGCCCCGGCGGCTCCTGCCAAAGCGGCGCAGCCTGCGGCCAGTGGGATGCCTGGAGTGCGCAGCAGGCCGGCCTGTCCATAACGGCGCACCGCGATCAGGGTGCCGCAGGCGGATTGCAGCTTATTGGTGCCGAGGGCGAGTTGCGGCGGCAGCCCGGCCGCGAGCAGGGCAGGCACGGTGATGAGCCCGCCACCCCCTGCGATGGCATCGATCAGGCCGCCCGCAAATCCTGCCACGAGGAGCAGGCTGTAAGTCAGGGGGGAAAGCGTCAGGGCGTCCATGAAAAGGTGGCAGATCCGGCAGTGTCTGCTCCATGCCGGACGATCCTGCAACACGTTCTCCACGGTTGCGGCGGGTTGGCCGGCCAGCCTGATCCTGACGAATCCGTCCAAACCGGCGGAACCGGGGGCCGGATCAACCGAAGGGGAGGGAGCACCGTGGTTGGCGTCGAAAAAGGAGTAGTGCAGTTGCCATTCCTCAAGTATGATGAGACTGGCGCTAACCGGAGGCCCCGCCCCCAGGGGGGCTTCTCCCCGCGCCCGGATCCTGCCGCCAGTCCCGCTTCGGCCGGGCTGACATGCGATAGTAATAAAATCGAAGAGCCTCTTGGCTCGTTGGAGGCGGTGCCATGAGCAATCAACCCAACCCCGTCCTGGTCGCTGCCCTCAGGCGTTTTTCCCAATTCACCAGCGGCGCGGCCATCCTCGTGGGAAGTGCGGTCCTGGTGGGCTGGCTCGGCGATGTGCCGGCCCTGAAAAGCATCCTGCCGATCTGGGTCACCATGAAGGCCAACACCGCGCTCGCTTTTGTGCTGGCGGGTGTGGCGCTTTGGATGACCCGGCCGGAACAAACCTCTCCAATCCCCGGGCACCTTGGCCAGGGGTGCGCGGCCGCCTGCGCCCTCCTCGGATTGCTGACGTTCAGCGAGCATCTGTTCGGCTGGGATCTGAAAATGGACCAACTGCTCTTCGTTGACCGGTCCAGTACGCTGGAATCATCCCATCCTGGCCGGATGGCACCCGTCACGGCGCTGAATTTTGTCCTTCTGGGGGGAGCGCTTCTCCTGCTTGAAATGAAGGTCCGGCACAGCCATTGGCCGGCCCAAGGTCTCGCACTGGTGGTCAGTCTCAGCGGGTTGATGGCTTTGATCTGCTATGCCTATGATCCTCAATACCTGGCCGTCGCCAATTTCACGAAAATGGCGCTCCATACCGCGCTGCTTTTCACCCTGCTCCCGCTGGGGATACTCTGTGTGCGTCCGGAGCGTGGTCTGATGGCGGTAATCACGAGTGAGGCCGAGGGTGGCCGCATGGCGCGTCGTCTGCTGCCGGCGGCCGTCGGCATTCCCATCGTGCTCGGCTGGTTGAGAATGACCGGTGAGAACCGGGGGCTTTACAGCGCCGCATTTGGAGGAACGCTCTACACAACATTGAATGTCGCCGTTTTTGCGATCCTGATCTGGTGGAATGCGAAATCGATCAACCGCACCGATATCGGTCGCAGGCATGCGGAGCAGCGCTTCCGGGCCGTGGCAGAGGCGGCGAACGATGCGATCATTTCCGCCGACAACGAGGGGAGAATCATCGGATGGAACAAAGGGGCGCGCGCTATTTTCGGGTATACCGAAAGCGAGGCGCTGGGCAAGCCGCTTGCTGTTCTGATGGCGGATCGTGACCGGGCAGCACATCTCAAGGCATTGGAACGGTTCGCGACCAGTGGAGAAGCTCAGGTGACCGGTCACCCCGTGGAACTGCATGGGCGGCGCAAGGAGGGCGGGGAATTCCCGGCGGAGCTTTCGTTGTCCAGTTGGGAAGCGGAAGGAACGCGGTTCTTCTCGGTGATCCTGCGCGATTTGACGGGCCGGAAACGGGTGGAGGAGGAATTGAAAACCCTGACCGACCGGTTTCTGCTGGCTACAGGTGCCGCCCAGATCGGGGTGTGGGATTTTGATCCGGTGAACAATCTCTTGATTTGGGATGATCAGATGTTCCGGGTGTATGGAACTTCACGGGAACAATTCAGTGGTGCCTTTGAGGCCTGGGCCGCGACGGTGCACCCTGATGACATCGCCGCCGAGGCCGCCAAGGTGCAGCAGGCCCTGCGGGGCGAGATCGGATTCGACACCGACTTCCGGGTGATCTGGCCGGACAAATCCATCCATTACATCAAAGCCATGGCCACGGTGCAGCGGGATGCCTCGGGCCAGGCGGTGAAAATGATTGGCTGCAATTGGGATATCAGCCGGGAAAGGTCCGCCGCCGAGGAACTGAGGCTTACCGTGGATGAGCTGGCCCGCTCCAATGCGGAGTTGGAACAATTCGCCTACGTCGCTTCCCACGATTTGCAGGAACCGCTGCGGGCGGTCGCGGGCTGCGTCGAACTTCTGCAGAAGGACTACCATGGCAAGTTCGATGCCGGTGCCGACGAACTGCTGCGGCACGCCGTGGACGGTGCGATGCGAATGCAGACCATGATCCGCGATCTGCTGGCGTATTCGCGTGTCGGCACGCGCGCCCAGCCGTTTGTGGAGGTGGATGGCGAGGCGGCACTCAACCTGGCGTTGGCGAACCTCTCCACCGCCGTCCACGAAAGCGGTGCGGTGATCACGCACGATCCCCTGCCGTCGTTGATGGCCGATCCGACCCAACTGGCGCAATTATTGCAGAACCTCATCGGCAATGGCATCAAGTTCCGCGGCGGGCGGCCGCCGGAGATTCATGTGGGGGCGCAGCGGCAGGAAGACGGCTGGCTCTTCTCCGTCCGGGACAACGGAATCGGCATCGAACCCCAATATCTCGACCGCATTTTCGTCATCTTTCAACGGCTGCATACGCGCACTGAATATCCCGGCACCGGGATTGGCCTCGCCATCTGCAAACGTATTGTCGAACGGCACGGCGGGAAAATCTCGGTCGAATCCGAGCCCGGCAAAGGAACCACGTTTTTCTTCAGTATTCCTGACAAGAAACTCGAAATATTATGAACGCCCCAGCGCCCTGCAAACCCATCGATATTCTCCTGGTGGAGGATAGCCCCACCGATACGCTGCTGACCAAGCGGGCACTCGCCAATGCCCGGCTGATCAACCGCCTGCACATTGTGGAGGACGGAGTCAAAGCGATGGCCTTTCTCCGCCGGGAGGAACCGTATGCGGACGCCCCGCGCCCGCAGCTCATCCTGCTGGATCTGAATATGCCGAGAATGGACGGGCGCGAAGTGCTCGCGGCCATCAAAGCCGATGAGGATCTGAAGGTCATCCCAGTGATTGTTCTGACCACTTCCAGTGCGGAGGAGGACGTGTTGAAAAGTTACAAACTGCACGCCAATTGTTTCATCACCAAGCCGGTTGGTTTCGATGCCTTCGCCGGGGCGGTGGCGTCGATCGAAAATTTCTGGTTTGCCGTAGTGACTTTGCCGCCGCCCCAGGGTAGGAATCCGGTATGATGCCCGGTGAGAAAATGCCACGGATCAGAGTGCTGCTGGTGGAGGACAGTCCCACCGATGTGCTGCTGGCCCGGGCCGCCCTCAGGGGAGGACACGGCGCTGAGTTTGAGGTGTCTGCTGCCGACCATCTCCAGGCAGCGATTGAAAGCGCGAAGGCGTCGCCGGTGGACGTAATTCTGCTGGACCTTGGATTGCCCGATGCGCAGGGGATGGAGACTTTTGTCCGCGCGCACGCCGCGATGCCGGATATTCCTATCGTGGTGCTGAGTGGACTAGGTGACGAGGAGGTGGCCCTGCAGGCGGTGCACGAGGGCGCGCAGGATTATCTGCTGAAGGGATCGACGATGCGGGACTTGCTCCCGCGCGCCATCCGCTATGCGGTGGAGCGGCATCACACCCGGCAGAAGCTCGAACAGTATGCCCGCGAGCTTCACGAGAAAAACTCTTCCCTCGAACAGGAACTCAGTTTGGCCCGCGAGGTCCAGCAAGCCCTGCTGCCCCATCATTATCCATGTTTCAAGAGTGTCCCGGGTGAGGGCAGGTGCGTCTTGGAGTTCGCCCATCGATACTGTCCGGCAACCTCCCTGAGCGGAGACTTTTTTGACATCCTGCCACTGTCCCTGCATCAGGCCGGCGTCCTGATCTGTGACGTGATGGGACATGGGGTAAGGGCTGCCTTCATCGGTGCGCTGACCCGGGGACTGGTCCAGCAATCCGTCGCCTTGGCGTTGGACCCCGGGGCCTTTCTCACCAGTCTGAACCACGATCTGGCGGAGACTTTGAAGCATAGCGAAATCGAAGCATTCGTGACGGCGTTTTATTTTGTCGCCGATGTGGCGGAAAGGCGGGTGCGCTACGCCAATGCCGGCCATCCCAGTCCGATGATCCTGCGGCGCGGGACGGGTAGCGTGGATTGGTTGCGGGTGGACCGCCCGTACCGGCAACCGCTGGGGTTGCTCAGCTCCACGGCCTACCGGACTTATGAGGCTCCGCTGGTTGAGCATGATTCGATTGTGCTTTTCACCGATGGTATTTACGAACAGGAAAATGCCGCCGGTGAGCAATTTGGCCAGCAGCGTCTCATTGATGCGGTCAGCCGGCGGTTGGGTGAGCCATGCGGGACTATCCTGGACGGACTAGTTAGGGAAACCCGGCAATTTTCCGGCCACAACGAATTCACCGATGATGTGTGTCTGGTCGGCATGGACGTGGTGACCGGTCAGCTTTCCGGCGCCGGGGCGGTCTGACCTCCTGGCATTAGCCGTTGCGGGGGCTTGGTCATGCACGACCGCTCCCGGAGAGATATTGGGACGGGTTTGCCTGAGGATTCCCGGCCTGGTTTTTGTTCGTGGAATGTTCGACTGCCAACCCTATGCCCAAATTTCATCTCATTCTGGCTTCCAAGGCATCCACTGCGGTGCTGATCCGGCGTGGGCCGAAGAAATGGTCCTGTGTTTTTGGCTGGGATCGGGCAGGGGACACCTTTCAGCCGGGACAATGCGTGAAAGGTTATCTCGAAGCCATGGATGCCACGCTCTCTCCATGTGGCAGGTATTTTTCGTATGCTGTCGCGGTCGACCGGATGACTGAAAAGGGCTATTTTGAAACCTGCATTTACTCGGCAGTTTCGCGCCCGCCATGGCTGAAGGCTTTGGCCTTTTGGAATAGAGATGGTATTGGCTTGCTGCGGGAACAAGGCGGAAGCTTGCAATTGGACGTCGGCCCGGATCAGCAGGGATCCATTTTACCAGATACCCTGGATGAGGGCTGGATCGGGACGGGCATCAAATTGAAACCAGGAACACAACCGTGGGGACACAATTATAGGGCTCCTATTAGGATCGGGAAATGGGGGTTGGAGGGCTGGACTGCGATTACCCCTTGGGGAAAGTGCTCCGAGGAAGAATGCCGGGGGGTAGCATGCTGGAGGAGTCCGGATGACGTTCACCGGATTCATTTTGAAAAACCTATCCCCGGCACAGGCTGGAAGCTGAGACTTTGCCATTGGGTTGGTAGTCATAGCGACGAAGGACCCAGGAATGAATCCTATCGAGGAGTTAGATTTGAGACTTTCTCGCTGCACTCCATCTCTGGAGAGGTCCGTGAATTTCCTGACTGGATTTCGGCAGATCTCGATACTTTCAGAAATCGGATCGTCTGGACCAAAGGGTAGCAGCTTTGGGCGATGGATGTGTTGGGGGATGATTTTGGCGGGCCGGTTCTATTGTTGGATGTTGCCAGCGAAAAAGGCTGGAGAACTCCTGCTCCCTACTGACCTTCAGGGGAAGGAGACCAGAGTGGTGGTTGGAAGGATTCAGTCCCCGGAACGGAGCTTCTGTCGTTGGTTTTTCAGGTCAAAAGGCTGCGGAGATCGTCGTCGGTCAGGCCTTCCATCAGCGGCGCTTCATCATCGAGAGCGGCATCCATCAGGCCGCGCTTCTTTTCCTGGAGCTTGAGGATCTTTTCCTCGACGGTGCCGGTGGTGATGAGTTTGTAAACGGTGACAGGGCGCTCCTGGCCGATGCGGTGGGCGCGGTCGGTGGCCTGGGCTTCGACGGCGGGATTCCACCAGGGATCGAAGTGGATCACGGTGTCGGCTTTGGTGAGGTTCAGGCCGTAGCCGCCGGCCTTGAGACTGATGAGGAAGACCCGTTTTGCGGGATCATTCTGGAAGGAGTTGACCTGGGCGGCGCGGTCGCGGGTGGATCCGTCGATGTGGCAGGAACCGAGACCGGCGGCGTCCACCGTTTCCTGGATGAGACGGAGCATGGAGGCGAAGGCGCTGAAGATGATGACGGAGTGGCCGCCATCGCGGATTTCATCCAATAGTTCTGCCAGGGCTTCGATCTTTCCAGACAAGCCGGCGGGTGGCTGTTGGGGGAGGTCGAGCTTGAGCAGGCGGGGGTCGCAGCAGGTCTGGCGCAGGCGGAGCAGGGTGGTGAGCAGGTGCATCCGGGCCTGGCCCTGTTGTTTGGCGTTTTCGGCGTCGAGCACCTTGGCGGCTCCTTCGCGCATCAGGCCGGTGTAGAGTTCCTGCTGGACCGGGGTCAGGGCGCAAGGATGGATCTGGATGATCTTGGATGGAAGGTCTTTGGCGACGTCCTGCTTGAGGCGGCGCAGGATGTAAGGGGCCATGCGGCGGCGCAGTCTGGCCATCAGGGGGGCATTGCCGCCGGCTGTCAGGGGAGACTCGTAGCGCTCGGCGAATTCCTTGCGCGGGCCGAGGTAGCCGGGGACGGCGAATTCAGTGAGGGACCAGAGATCGCGGATCCCGTTTTCAATCGGCGTGCCGGTGAGGGCGAAGCGGACGCGGGCCTGGAGGGCGCGGGCAGCCTGGGCGGCCTGGGTGTCGGGATTCCGGATGAAACCCGCTTCGTCGAGGATGATGGCCCCGTATCCGATGGCGCGGTGCTCTGCGAGGTCGCGGGCGAGGAGTTGGTAGGAGGTGATGACGATTCCGGCGGAAGGGATGGCGGCGAAGTCTTTTTTGCGGCGCGGACCTTCCAGAGTAAGACAAGTTAGATCGGGAGTGAAACGGGCGGCTTCGGCATGCCAGTTGGCGAGGAGGGATTTGGGGCAGACCACGAGGGCCGGGCGGTCCGGCCATTGGCGGCGCAGGGCGGAGAGCAGGCTGAGGCTTTGCAGGGTTTTGCCGAGACCCATTTCATCGGCCAGAATGCCACCGTGGCCGTTGGCCGCGTGATCGAGCAGCCACTGGACCCCGGTTTTCTGGTAGTCGCGCAGGATGGTCAGGAGGTGTGGCGGGACGCTGGAATCGAGCGGCCAGACCGGCGCGGCGGGTGATTTTTCGAGGGGAGCGCCGAAGGTGTTTTCCAGATAGCCCAGCTGGGAGCGTTTGACGCGGAAAGCACCGCCGGCTTGCTCAGGAGAAACATCGCGGAGGACTTCGTTGAGATCCATGGCATCAGCCAGGGAGACCACGGCAATGCGGCCGTTGGGCAGTTTTTTGTGGCCGGTGCCGGTGGCGAGGAGCCGGGCGATTTCCAGCCGGTCGAGGGTGGTGCCGCGGGGGGAGGTGAACCCCAGGTCGAAGGTGAGCCAGTCGTTGGGCGTGCCGCCGCGCGGAGCTGGCGAATTCTCGGGGGCGCTGGTCCACCTTGGGGCCAGCCGTTCCACCTTGGCGGTGGCGGCGGTGAACCGGGTTCCCAACGTGACGTCCCAGAGGGCCTTAAGGCGGTCGAGTTCACCGGCAAAAAATTGCAGGATGGCGTTTTCCCGGCTCAGGGTCCAGTCGCTGGCAGGGCTGGGCCCGGCCTCGAATCCGCAGGACGCGAGACGGCGCGCGGCGGCGGCTTCGGCGGGGAGATTCCGGCTGCGGAACTGGTGGGGTTGGCCGGTGGTTTCGAGAGGGAAGCCGGGGATGTCAGGCGACTCCGGCGGGAAGGGCGCAGGGCCGTCCTGATATAAGACACGGAGGCGGGCCGTGAGTTTTTCCAAGTTGCCTTCGAGGGTGAGTTCAAAGCGCGGGGTGCCGGGCAGGATTTGGAAATGCAGGGCCTCCGGGGAGGAGTTTGCGGGATCGAATTCGAAGTGGTTCTGCAGGGCTGCGAGGTGGGCGGCGAGCCAACGCCGGGGTTTGTCGAGAGGCCGCTGCGGGGGCAGGGTTTTCAGAAGTTCGAAGTAGGGCTCCGGGACGGTGAGGGCAGTCAGGGAAGGGATGGCAGGATTCCAGAGCCAGCCGGTTTCCCGGGCGGTGGCAGGCAGGATGGCCTGGGCGGCGGGATCGGGCAGGCGGAGGGTCAGTCTAATATTTCCCGGGCCGGCGGTAGTGACGGCGAGGGCCAACCGGGCGGATTCGGAGGAAAGGGCGAGGGGCTGCTTTTTGGAGCCATCCTGCAAAAAAAGGCGCGGGTGTCCTGCCAGGGCGGTGAGGGCTGCGGTGATTTGGGGTGCCCCGGAAAGCGACAAGTGGGGCGGGACGGTTTTTTGCTGGAGGGAGCCGAGCCAGAGCAGGATCGGCAGGTCCGGGACCGGGTTGTCGGTGGCCGCGGCCGGCTGGACAGAGATTCCCAGTTTTTGGCGCTGCAATGCCGTGGGGAAATTTGGCGTCAGGCTGAAGGCCAAAGGTCCAGTCGCCGTGGCAGGCTGAATGGCCGGTCGGGAGGTGGTGGATGCGGAGCCTGGACCGGAACGGTCCGGGCTGGCAATGCCGGGCCGGGCCGGTTGTTTTTCATGCCGGTGCACCCAGGCGGTACCGACGGCCAGCGCATGGGCACAGAGGGTGCCGTGGCGTTTGGATTGGAAGCAGGTGCAGAGATTGTCCATGTCACTGCGGCTGCGGATCAGCAGGCCGGTGGACAGGTCCTTGCCAGCATCGCGCACCAAGCCCGTGAGGCGGGTGCCATCGAAGGCCGACTCCAGCACGGCCCCGGCAGTATAAAGGGCGCGGGCCCGTTTCATTTCCTGCCATCCGCCCATTTCCATGAGCCATGCGTCGGTGATTTCCATGCGTTGGTGGATTGAGGCGGAGGCTTGGGGAAGAGGGATTTTCGGACGGGCCACGGATGGCACGGATTTTACGGATAGCACGGATGAAAAGTGGAATTTGTGCGGAGATTGAGTTTCCCGGAGAGGGCCGCAAGGCAGGGTAACTGTGTCAGGAAGACTTTCGGTGGGAGTGCGGGAAGCTACCCCCCTGCGGTGGTTGACCGCTGGGCGGGGGAGTTGTGGTCCGGTGATTCGCGTTGATTCGCACTCGCAAGCGGCCAGGGCTTGTCATAAGGCGGATATTGAAGTCCGGGGAGGTGATCTGCCGCCCGGGTAACACAGCCCCGTTTCACCGAAGCATGAGTGACCCTTCCGATCCTTACGGCGAGATTTCCTACGGGAGTTCCGCCTACCTTCAGTCGCATCCTGATAATCTGGCGGTGATCGCGATGCTTTTTGGGCTGCAGCCCCAAACTCTGGAGGCGGCCCGGGTGCTGGAGATTGGATGCGCCGGCGGCGGGAACCTTCTGCCGCTCGCGGCGGCCTGGCCGGGAAGCCAGTTTGTGGGGATTGATCTCTCGCCCCGCCAGATTGCGGAAGCGCAGGCCGGCGTGGCGGCGCTGCAGCTCACCAATATCACCTTCCAAGCCATGAGTCTGGAGGAGGTCGGTTCCGCTTTCGGGACCTTTGACTATATCATCGCGCACGGGGTTTATTCGTGGGTCGCCGTGCCAGTCCGGGAGCAACTCATGGCGCTCTGTGCGCGTCTGCTGAAGCCGATGGGAGTGGCCTATCTCAGCTTTAATACCCTGCCGGGTTCGGCGGCCCGTGCCACCTTGAGGGATATGGTGAAATTTCACACGCGGCGTGCTTCTGGTCTCCCGGAGCGGGTCAGCCAGGCCCGCGCCTTTTTTGCCTTCCTTGAGGCCGCGCTAAAAGACCGTGACGATGCCTATGCCCGGTCCATCAGGGAGGAGTTGTCCCAAATCGCCGGTTTGGAGGATTATTACATCGCCCATGAATATCTCGAGGAGACCAACGATCCCTGTTATTTTCATGAATTCATCCATCACGCCCAGCGGCATGGACTGCAGTTTCTGGGCGAGGCGGAGATTCAGAGCATGTCCACCGCGGGCTTGTCGGTTTCCGTCCAAGCGGGACTGCGGGAAATGGCTTCCAGGGTGGAGGAGGCGGAGCAGTATGGCGATTTTGTGAGGGGTCGCGCCTTCCGCCAGACGCTGCTCTGCCGCCCGGAGATTGAACTGAAACGTGCTATTTCCCCGGACCTGGTTCAACGGTTCCATTTTGCCTCCGCTCTGCAGCCCATGCATGAGGAGGGTAGTGCCGGTAGCCGTTTTTCCTATCGGTTCCGCGATGCGGATGGGCGGGTCATGGAGGTCAGGGATGCGCTGGCGCGTGCAGCCCTGCTGGAACTGGAGGCGGTCTGGCCTGTCGCGGTGGCCTTTGAGGAACTGCTGGAGAGGGCGTCGGTGCGTGCGGGAGTACCAACCGGCCCAGGTTCGGCGGTCATCCTTGGTAATACCCTGCTGAAGTGTTACTCGGTGTCGCGCGGCATGGAGTTCCAGCTCTCTCCCCGTGGGTTTTATCCTGCCGTTTCGGACTTTCCCAAGGCCAGCCCGCTGGCCCGGTGGCAAGCCAGCTGCGGGTTCCGGGTGACGAACCAGCGCCATGAAAATGTCCTGCTGGGATTTGCGGAAAAAGCCTTGATGGAACGGCTGGACGGCTCGCAGAGCCGAAGGGATCTTGAGGCGCATTTTCAGGAGGCCCGCCTCATCCTCGAACACTTTGCCCGGGTAGCCTTGCTGGTTTCCTGAGCCCGGCGGCAGGGGGGGAGCAGGATTTATGCCCGGATATTTCAGGCAGGGCCAGCGGTCATGTTGCCCCGTCTTAGTCCGAAAGCGCGGTTGGTGGGGCCATGCGGGACGTGGTTCGCGCCCTGCGTGACCTTGGCGCTGAGGCGGTTTTTGGGCTTTGCAGGGTGTGGATCACCCGGCACTCCAGATCTATCGTCCAGCACGATGAAAAGCCCGGCCATGACAGGGATACTGACCACCCCGGGCTCCGGGCAGCGGATCCGGGGCATGATCATGCACGGCGCATTCTTGTCGGCCATGAGGGCAGGCAAAGCGGGTTCCCGGAGCATGGACTAGTTGGAGATCAACCCGTTGCCGGGCGGGATATCCTTCACCAACTCCGAAACAGCCCACGGGTCCCTTAAGGACGAGGAGACGTTGATAGTGACGCGCTACTTCCAGCGGGGCTTGAAACGGTGGTTGGCCCTTTGCATCCATCCCGCATCTTGAGTGGCAGCCTGCTTCGTCAACCACTAAAATCCAGAAAGATCCGAATTATAGTTGTAACTCGTTGATTATAAATTAATTAATCAGATTAGTCCGCTTCACGCCTTGTCTTTATAGTGCGTAAAAAATAGGATCCACTATATATTTAATCGCAATACAACTACATAATAAAATTAATAATTAGTTGCAAAAAAGATAATTATCTGCACTAATTACGGGTGCCGACTCCCCTTTCTGCTGTCCCTAATAGTTCCTTGAGTTCCCGCATCACCGCCTTCATCGGGTTGGCACCCGGAGAAAACGCGCAGATGGCCTTCCGCGTCAGGGGCCCCGCTGGAAAGTTCGGGCATCCCAGATCATCGCTGGCCCCATCGCCCATGTCCTGCAGATTCAGGGATGCTTCGCCTTCCATATGAAAATATTTTTGGGCATGGACACCAGCGCCTCAGTCAACACCGTGCGGCCATGGGCACTGAGCCTTTTCGCGCCATCCTGCGGGGCACCCTGCGTCCGTTGGCACTGGCCGCCGGGCACTTGGCTACCTTTTGAAAGGACGGCGCCTGACAGGCATCGACGGCACGCAGAGGAGCCTCTCCC
>CAIZWU010000243.1 GCA_903936775.1 uncultured bacterium
CTACGCCCCCGGCGGCCGGGGTGTCCGGGTGGACAGCCATATCTACGCCGGCTACACCATCCCGCCGTATTACGACTCGATGATCGCCAAGCTGATCGTCACCGGCAATACCCGGGAAATCGCCATCGCCCGGATGAAGCGCGCCCTGCTGGAGTTCAAGATCGAGGGGATCAAAACCACCATCCCCATCCAGCACAGCATCCTCGACAACAGCGACTTCAAATCCGGCAAATACAACATCGGCTGGGTCGAGCAATTCCTCCAAGCCAAGCCCAAGGGCTGAGCGGGCGGCTTGGTCCGATTATCCTGGAAGTTAACTGGGACGTTTTGGCGTATTTCCGCTAACCTGACGGAAAGCAGGCCGCACCATACACGCGATGCCGGCATGGGCCTTGAGGATGCGTTTGACCTCGGCGATGGCTTCCTGGTTCTGGTGGGCACTGTGGTTCGAGGGCACCGTCAGTTCGCTTTGGGCTCCCTCCATGTGGCTGCTCCAGTAGGGGACGAAGCCGTCGGACTTGACCGGCTTGGTGTGGTCCGGATTGCCGCCCTTGCCTCGATCACCGACAATGACATGATAAGGAATGCCGGGAGTGGGAGGCACATGGTTGATGGCCTGGACGAAGCGGTTTTTGGGCGACATGGTGTCCACACTGTTGGGCATGCTTTTCAGGTTGAGGGAATCGCTGCTGGTGGTGACGGATTGGAGGATTTCGGTTCCTGCCTTGAGCAGGTAAACTGGGGATTTGATGAGTTTGGAGCCGAGGCGGCCCAGCCAGTTGGAAGCAA
The DNA here is from genome assembly GCA_903936775.1 of uncultured bacterium. Taxonomy (GTDB): domain Bacteria; phylum Verrucomicrobiota; class Verrucomicrobiia; order Verrucomicrobiales; family V1-33; genus CAIZWU01. Next base: position 790 of record CAIZWU010000243.1, read on the forward strand.
TTTCGCTACCGCAAAGAGGGGCCGCGATGAAAATGACGCGATCCACTTCGGCCCGGTGTTGGAAAATGAGGGCATCCGCCAGAAGCTGCCGGGTTTCGGTTGAAAGGGTGGTTTCAGCGGGTGATTTCCCTAAGATCTCCCGCCATACCTTGTCGCCAGTGTCCGTGATCATGAGCCGGCTGATGCAGCCGCCCATGCTGTGGCCGATCAGCACAATATCCTTGTGGCCGGGATATTGTTGTTTGATGGCGTCGAGTTGCTTCCGCAGGATCGCAGCGGAGTAAGGATAAGGATACCCGCTGGGGTAACTATAGAACCAGAATTGGTAACGTTGCCGGATGCCGGGGTCGGCACGCATCGCATTGATCAACGGGGTCCAGGTGGCGGGCGAATCCATCAATCCGTGGACGCAGAGGACTGGAATCTTTTCCGGATCGTAGGGCTGCAGGCGGGCCAGCCGGGCGGTTTCCTCGTATTTGGCCGGCCGAAGCAGGCGGGACAGCTCCAACTTCTTCGGGTTTTCCCGGACGAGCATCATGGCAAGGGGAGCGGTATAATCCGCGGCCAGAGGATAACGGCGGCCGGCCAGAGTGGCATTTTCCACCTTGAGCGGGTCCTCGAAACTGACGATGCAGCGCCGCCCCTCGAACCGGGCCACCGCGGTGACCCCATAGTAGATGCGCTTGCCTTGAACGAAGCGGTCCTTCTTCAAAAGATCGGTGGCATCGCCCAACACCGCAATCAGGGGAGCCCCCACCCCGGCCTTGATCGCGCGGTCCTTGGTGTAGGTTCCACCGATTTCGATTTGGTCCGCCGGAATGAATTCGATTTTGCCTAG
>CAIZWU010000244.1 GCA_903936775.1 uncultured bacterium
CCGATGACCGCCGGCGCCGGGGTCCACGCGGGCTTCTCAAGGGTGTTATACCATTCGATCCATGACATGCTGGAGGCTTTCAGGGAAGGCTGGGGAAATCGGCCGGCCGCGGAAATTACTTGGTCAGCGGGTGTTCCTTGAGCAGTTCCTCGGTGTTGTAGAGCAACTGTCGGTTGGGATTGGCGTCCCGGACATTTTTCACCTGCACGGGCTGGATGGGATCAGATTGGTTGCCGAAGCTGTTGCTGACGAAAGTGAGGACCGCCGCGATTTCTTCATCATTCAACATCCCGCCGAAAGGTGTCATGGGCACCTGGCCATCGTATTTCTTGCCGTTCACCTCCAGAGGTCCCATCAGGCCATAAAGCGCTATTTTGATGAGACGTTCAGGAGCCTCGCTGACCCAGGGGCTTTTCACAAGCGAAGGGAAAGCAGGGTCAAGACCGGCCCCGTTCGGCTGGTGGCAAGTGACGCAGTGACCTTCCCGGAAGTAGATTTCCTGACCGGCGAGATACTGCTTTTTCGCCTCGGCGCTCAAGTGGGCCGGGGCCGGCAGGCTGGCGTGTTCGGAAACCACTTTTTCGACCAGTCCCGCCAAGCGGTCGCTGGCGGTTTTGGCGGCTTTTTCGCTCCACTCATCCAAAGGCTGGGCAGAGGCAGTGGCCACGATTTTTTTGGCCGCGGTGACGTCGGGCAGCCAGGAGGCGGCGACGAGCGCTTCCAACCGGACCCGGCCTTCCGGATCGGCCGCCGCCTTCTCCAACAAAGCGGCATGATCCGGGATGCGGTGATAAATATACCGCACGACGCGCACCGCGGCAGCCCGGGCGTGGAAGTCAGGAGACTCCAGCAACTGGCGGAGGAGCGCGTCGTCCACCTGATTGAGACCCCAGGTGGCCCAAAGGGCTTCCAGCAAGTGGTGTTGATAGCGGGCGTCTCCCTTGTCCAGCTTCGCGGTCCACGCTTTGATGGCCGGGAGGACCTGGTCCGTCGGGAAGTTCCGCAGGGCACGGCGGCTGCGGTAACGGCTGCGGTATTCGGGCAGTTTCAGGTTGTCCAGCAACTCCGGGATGCTGGCTCCGGCGACCTTGGCAGGCTGCACCAGCGGGCGGGATGGATAGGTGATGCGATAAATCCGGCCGTGCATGTGGTCGCGCAGCGGATCACGGGCATTGTGCTGCATGTGACCGATCAGGACGTTGTGCCAATCAATCACATAGAGGGAGCCATCCGGAGCGAACTCAAGGTCGCCAGGTCGGAAGTTCCCGTCGGAGGATTTCAGAAGATCATGGCGGAAGGCGGTTTTGTAACCTGTGCCTTCGTCCTGGATCTGGTGCTGCTTGATCCCCAGGAAGCCGATGGCATTGCAGAGAATCAGGTCGCCCTGCACTTCATCAGGAAAGTGGCGGGAGGAGACAACTTCGAGGCCGGAAGTGGGGCGGACCGCCTGGCCCTCGGGGATCAGGTCGCGGGTGAGCGGCGTCTTGGCCCCATAGGGCGTTTTCACGGAGGAAGGCAGCATCCAGTTCATGGTAGGGCCGGAAGTGTGCAGGAAGAAATCCTGGCCCCACTCATCAAACACAAAGCCCCAGGGATTCGGGATGCTCAGCTGCGCCGTGCGCTCCAGGTGGTGCCGCTGCGGGCTATAACGGTAGAACCCTCCGTCCACCCCGCGGACCGGACCGTAGGCGGTCTCGACATTGGTGTGGAGGAAAACTCCCTCACACATCATGAAGGCTCCCGAGGGATCGGCCGTGTAGGCACTGATGGCATGGTGGGTGTCGTGGGAGTCGAAACCACCGAGCACGATTTCCCGCACGTCAGCCTTGTCATCGCCATTGGTATCACGCAGCAGCATAAGATTGGGCTCCTGGGAAACGTAGACTCCTTCCGGGGCAAACTCGAAACCGATCGGCAGGTGCAGCTTGTCCGCGAAGACAATTTCCTTGTCGGCTTTGCCGTCGCCGTTGGTGTCCTCGTAGATGAGGAGCTTGTCGTCCGGCATGGGATCGCCGGGACGGTAATGCGGATAGGTGGGCATCACTGCCACCCAGAGGCGTCCTTTGTCATCAAAGGAAAGCTGCATGGGATTGGCGAGGTTGGGGAATTCCTTTTCGGAGGCAAACAGTTCGACTTTATAGCCCCCGGGAACCGTCAGGCTTTTCTCCGCGTCCTTGCCATAGAGATACTCCATGGCGCCATTTTTGTTGCTGGGCTGGTAATTGGTGGGAACGGGAGGCAGCTGGTGGGTCTTCGAATCGTCGATCTTCAGGCCGGAGCTTTTCCCGGTGGCCACGGCGTGGATCAACTCATCACGCAGGGCGGCCATTTCGCGCATCTTTTTCACTTCGTCCGGATAGTTCTGCGGGCCGAAGGGATTGTAGCGCTGGCCGTGGGTGTGAACGCCGTTGAGAATGTTATAGTCATTGTTCCAGAACCAGTCCTTGTCCTTCACCGCCGCATGGACCTTGGCCGGATCGGCTTTGGATTGCACGGCCTGCGGCCCGTAAAGCCCGTTGGCCAATAGTCCGGCGAGTTGTTGATATCCCAGGTCATTGGGGATGAATCCCGCGGTGGTCAGAGGCTGTTTGGCCTGCGCATACAGGGCCTTGGTCGGCGTGAAGAGGTCGATGAAGGCAAGGCCGTGTTTTTTAGCCACGGTTTCCATGGCGGCTGAATACAGAGCGAGAGCGGCGTTTTCCTTCTGGCCGTTGGGCAGGTCGTTTTTGGCGCTGAGGTCCTGGTAAGCGATCGGTGAAACGAGCACCAGCCGCGGTGCGGCCTGACCGTTGTAGGCCTTGCTCAGGGTATGTTGCACGAAGGCTTCCAGCTCGCCCTGGTAGTTGGTGACACGGTCGGCTCCATCGAAGGATTCGCTATAACCAAAGAAGGCCACAATAGTGTCCGCCTTGAGATAGGCGAGCCATTCATCAGGCATGGGGAAGAAGCCTTTACCATTATGGATAGCGTTTTCCGGACGGAATTTCTCCGCCCCGGGGAAGGCCCACTGCGAGGTGCGGGAGGGATGCGGGCGGAAGCCGGGGGTGTCACCGGGGCGGCCCATATTGCGCACAAAAAGCTGCTTGTCCGGATAACGCAGATGCAACTCGGTTTCGAGGCGGTTGTAATAAAGATCCCGCTCGGCCAGCCCATTGCCGAGAAAGACAATACGCTCGCCCACGGCGGGCGGAGCGACGGCCTGGGGCCGCTTGGCCGCAGCGGTGGCCGGCACGGGCATTTGCGCGTGCGGGGCATTTTCCGGCGCAGCGTTCATCGAGATGACCTGCTTTGGCGCGGCGGCGGGTTCCGGCTTGGCCTGGGGGACTGGCAGCCCGGTGGCGGGGCTTTTGCCTGGAGCGTAATCGTCAGGCTTGAGGTTCCGGTTCCGGTAAAAATCCTTTTGATTGATGCCGACGTATTTGGTGGGCGCGAAAGGATCAACATACCCGGCGTCAGCTTTCTCGGGGACCGGGCGGCCAGTGAGATGCAGCGCCGCATTGATCACGAGCCGGCGCAGGTCCTCGTCCGCAAAATCTGTGGAGGAACCCATCGTGGTGCAAAAAGCCTGGCCCTTTTTGGCGCCATCCGGGGAGGTGTATCCCCGCAGCCAGGCCAGAGGCATCATGGGATTGTTCTTCGGGCCGGGAATGGCCTTGGAGGAGGGGTTCAGCGATTCCGTGACCGCCCCACGGAGGAGGATGGTGGCGGCTTTCTGATCAAGATTGGCAATGCCATAGACATCGGTGTCCCCAAAGATTTCGCCCACCCCGCGCAGCACTTCATGTTTGGTGTTGGCCTCCTCCACGATACCGCGGGTGCCTTCCACCATGTGGTTGCCATGATGGTTCACCCATTTTTCCCCAAGAATATTCAGACCAAAATCCGCCCACTTGAAGTCACCGGTCTGCGCCTTCCCAGCAAAGGCATGGGTGGCGGTCCGGAAGCCGATCACCGGTTTCCCTGCGTTCAGAAAGGCCGCAAAATGAGCCAACTGGTCATCCGGAAGCTGCCGGAACCGGGTGCCGATGATCAGAAGATCGGCTGAATCCAGCGCGACGGTGCCGGGGGTGTTTTTTTGATAGTTGGAATCAATGTAGCCGCCGTCCGGATTGATCGAGAACAACACCGTGCAGTCAAACCCATGCTTCTGGCTCAGGATCTTCGCCAGCATGGGGCAGGTTTCCTCACTCCGATATTCCTCATCACCGGCCACGAGGACGATTTTTTTGCCGTTGGCGGTGCCTTCTTTGGCAGGCAGGTGGAGCCAGTCGGCGGCCCAGCCGGAAGTAGTGAAGGCGGTGCACAGGGTCAGGAGGATCGCGTGGTATTTCATGGAAAAACGAAGGCAGGGGAAAAAATTACCGGACCTCAGGAAGAGGTCCTTGGAGGCAAGGAGCGTTAAGTAAATAAAGGAACTGAAGACGGGCCTGAGACTGGCGGGCAGAACACACCGGGTGGGAATTACCGCAGAATGAGGCGAAACAGGAAGCACAAATTGCAGTGGGCGGCTTCAAAGCAAGGAATCGCCCAGGATGGGGTATCCGGTGCGCCCCTGCGGGCCGGGAATGCCACCTGCAAAAACTCCTCCAGAGAGTGCGGCGGCACCCTTGGAGGAGTTGAGTTTCCAGGGCCCCTCCCCAGCCTCACTTGGGCCCGAAGGCGTAGAGGTGGCTCATGGTCATGATGTAAAGGGTGTCATTGGCAAACACCGGGGTGGCGTAAAGGGGCCCGGGGAAGTCAATGGTGGCGATTTCCTTCATTTCCTTGCCCGTCTGGAGGATGTGGAGTTCCCCCTCTTCGTTGCCGATATAGAGCTTATCACCCACGATCATGGTGCTGCCCCAGATGTGGCCCTTGGTGTCGTAGACCCAGATCTTCGCCCCGGTCATGGCATCGACACAGTGCACGAGACCGGAGTAGTCGGCCACATACACGAGGTCGTCCTTGATGGAAGGCGTGGAGATTGAGCGGTTGATGCCCTTGTAGGTCCAGAGAGGTTTGCCCTTGGCATCAAGGCAACTCATCATCCCGACGCCTTCACCGTGCTCGGGATCCTGACCGATCTGAGTGTAGATACGGTCCTTGTAGACCACGGGAGTGGCGATGATTTCGCTGGGGCCGTCGTAGTCGGAGTATTTCTTTTTGGCTTCAGGAGTCCCGCGGTATTCGGGCGGGTTGCCATCATAGCGCCACAATTCATTCATGACATCGAAGTCGTCCTGCTTCTTGAAGGTGAGGTCGAAACCATAGGCAAACCCATCACCACCGCCGAAGATGATCTGTTTTTTGCCACCGATTTCCGCGAGGGAAGGACTGGACCAGGAACAGTGGAGGCAGCGTTTGCTGACGCCGGAGGCTTCTTCCCCGAGGAGCTTGCCGGTGGCCTTGTCGAGGCAGATCAGGCTGGGCGCTTCGGGTGCGGGGATATTGGTGTGGGTCCAGTCCACGCCATTGGAAGTGGTGACGTAGAGACGGTCTTCGAGGACGAGCACGTTGCTCGAGGTAATGTTGTGAGGGAACACCCCGCATTCATCCCGCATGTCGAAGGTCCAGATGATGTCCGCATCATTGTCGCCGAGAGCATCGATTTTGTTTTCCGGGGTGGAGAAGTAGGTGGCCTCGTCCTTGAACGGACCATCATTGCCGTTCTTCATGCCATCGGCATCAAGGCAGACCACCTGACATCGGTTGGTGGTGAGATAAATGCGGTTCTTCTCCACGCTGGCCCCGGAGCAGAGGCCGAGATACTCCCAGTCGGAGACTTTGCCCGTGCCCAGCTTCGGCGAGGCAAACTGCCAGATGAATTGACCGGTTTTTTCGTCGAGACAAAGCAGCACCCCGCGGTCACCGGTGTATTTGGTGTCGAAGGGATTCTCGTTGTTGGTGCCCAGAAAAACCTTGCCTTGGGAGACCGTCGGAGTGCCATAGGCCTGGGAGCCGAGACGGGTCACCCACTTGAGACCTTTGGTGGTGGCCATGTCGACGTCGTCCTTCCCTTTAATTTTTTTGCCGGGATCGATCTCCACCGGAGCGTTGCCCGGGGTAACCATGTTGCGGGTTCCGTTCCCGCCCCAGTCAGCCCAGTCCGCCTGGGCGGCAGTGATGCAGGCGGCCAGAGCGGCGAAAGCGAGAGTGAGGCGTCGGGTGGTCATGGTGGGGGAAGTGGGTTCAGAAACAAAAGGGGAATTCGGATGCCGGAGACAGCGTCCCGGCGGCGGGTTTATTTGTTGGAAGTGACTTTGATATTGTCGACGTAAACGGTCTGCTTGCCCTGGAGGGCAAATCCAAAGAGGCCGGGGGCTCCCTGGGGATGGGCGATCTTGTGGGGCACCTCAATGGTCCAGGCTTCCGGCTCGGGAGCGCCTTTGGCCCAAGCTTTACCTTTGATCACGCCTGAGCCATCGGCGTTGAGATCAACCCGGGTTTTCAGGGTATACCAAGTTTTAGCGGCGACCGGGAAGGGCGCGGCGACTTTGAGCCGTTCCTGATTGGAACTGACTTCGATCTCGTTGGAGTTGCCTTTCAGCGTGATCAGATAGCGCTGGTTGATGAGCCCGACTTCGGACTTCATCCGGCGGTTCCCCTCGGTCATCATGTCGGCCTGGACGGTGTAGTTCTTCATTTCATCGCTGCCAATGAAAGTGGTGGCGCGCTGGAAGAAGACGGGGCTGAGGGTCTTGAACAAAACCTTATTGCCATCCAATTCACGCACTTCCCATTTGAATCGGCCCCCGATCCAAGGCAGCGGCGGATAAGCGAATTTTACCCCAGGATCGGTGAGGGAATCTTCGGTGGGGATGATGGATTCGAAATCCTGGGAGATCGGCAAGGCGGAGATGACACGTCCACGGATGACGCCAGTAGCGTTACCGCTGGTGGCCTTGAAGGCCCCGGCACTTTGCTTGGCGGTGGGGAGGGCGGCCAGCTTGCCATCCGTTCCAAAAGTGGCGTCCAGGGTGGCCTTCACCTTGGCGGAGGGAGGGATGTAGGATTCCCATTTGGCATCGGTGACTTCGCCGGCAGGGTAACCTTTGGCATCAATGCCGCGGATTTTGAAGGCCTGGCTTTCACCGGGGTGGAGGATCACTTCCTGCGGCAGGGCCTGCAGCGCGGCGACAGGCCCGGGCTGTGTTTTTGGCAGGGTGAACCAATCACCCTTCCCGGTCACGGCGCCTTTGGCGATGGTGAACGCATAGAGTTTTTTGGCGGTGCAGATGTAGAGTTTGCCATTGGCCACGGAAGGAGGACCGAGAGCGAATCCTGACAGTTTGATGCGCTTGATGACTTCGCCTTTTTCCTTGGTAGGCTTAATAACAAAAAGCAGGCCATCCTCGCTGGCGACATCATTCAGGATGGGCACATACAGCAGACCATTCACATAAAGCGGGGAAGCATGCAGGTTGCCAGGTCCCAGTTTCTCCTCCCAGAGCTGGGCTCCCGTTTCAGGATCCGCAGCGTAAAGCACCCCGGTAGTGGCCACCTGGAAAACCATGCCATCGGCATAAACCGGGGAGCTGGTTTCTGCAGAGTAAGGCAGGCGCCACGCCTCGGCGGTTTTGGGCAGGACGGGCACGGGATCTTCCGGCGGACCGGGCGGCAGGGCACCTTCCGGGAGACGGATGCATTCGAGCCCTCCCGTCATGGTGGTGTCGATATTCTCCTTGTCGTGGGCGGAGATGAGCTTGCCATTCACCAGAATACAGGAGGCATTGACGCCGCCCTTGGCGGTGAGGAAACGCCAGAGGGGTTTGCCAGTGAGGGCATTCATGGCCACAAAATGTCCGCAACCGGTGGTGGCATAGAGGACCGGGACGCCGCCGCGCATTTCAATGATCCCGGTAGAGAAGGAGCTGTCCTGGGGCTGGACGCCGGGAGTGGAAGCCCAGACCAAATCGCCGGACTTCTTTTGATACGCGTAGAAGCGGTCGCGGGCCGGGCCGTCGCCACCCCAGTTGGCGGTGATGCCGCGCACGATTACGAGGTCACCCACGATCACCGGAGCGCCGGTCCTGCCGTTCGGGAAGCTGAGACGACCCACTTCCTCCATCAGGCTGCGCTGCCAGAGGGTCTTGCCATCGCGGTCCATCGCCACCAGTTCACCGGCGGTGGACATGAGGTAAATCAGGCCGGTTTCCACGTCCACCGTGGGACTGCCGATGGCGTAGCGGCTGTAGGCATTGTCGCTTAGGAAGTCGGGGAGCCGTTTTTCCCAGAGGAGTTTACCGGTTTTTTCATCAAAACAGGTCAGCCCTTCAGCTTGCTCCGCTCCCTGCCCTTTGTAGCTGTAAAGGAAAATCCGCCCATTGGCGATCACGGGAGCACCACGTCCGGAGATATCGAAAGTCCAGTCCGGGGCGTCCGGGAAGACGTTTTCGGGATATTTCTCAGCGCTGCGGCCATCCTGGGTGGGGCCACGCCAGGAGTACCAATCCTCTGCCTGCGCCGCCAAAGGCGCCAAGGCGAGCATGGAAGCGACAAGACGGGGGAAACGGGAAGCGCGGAAATTCATGGGAAGAGTGTGGATTCGTTACGGAAGGCGACGGGCGGGGCTTTCAGGAGCAATCATCAAGCTACCATGGTTTCACGATTTCAACGCCGGACAAACCACGCATTTCAGTAAAAAAGCCGACCCCACTTCTCCGCTTCCCCAAAAAAGTCTTTTTGCCGTCCAGCCTTCCCCCTCCTCCCTTGGCCCGTAACGTCACCACAATCTTCTCTTGCAGGAATCCCAAGGCGCGGCACCATCCTCCTGCAATCCCGGCACGGGTAGCTCAGCGGTAGAGCGGCTCGTTTACACCGAGTTGGTCGGGGGTTCGATCCCCTCCCCGTGCACCACTTTTTCATCCCGTCCCATGCCGGCCGCACAGCTGCTCCTGATCAGCTGCATTTCGCTGGTTCTCCCGGCCTCGGCTGAAGACGGCGAAAGTGCCGCCACCCGTCCCGCTCCTTCCGCCGGGGAAACCGCCCCCATCCCCCCCGATCCTCTCGCGAGTCTCGACGGCGCGCAAATCCAGGACCTCTTCCAATGGCTGAGCCGTCACGTCACGGACCCGGCCCTCATCTCCCAGGACGCCCTCAACCGGGCCGCCCTCCGCAGCCTGCTTCATGACCCGCGGACCGGAGCCCAGATCGTGGAAACGGAGGCCGCCACGCCCCTCCCGGTCCATCCTCCCCTGCTCGCCCGCCTCCGTCCCACCGCCGCTTACGCCCAACCCGGACCCCTCACCGGGGAAAATCTCCGCGCCCTCGCCACCTTCCTCGGCAGTCTCCCGCCGGAAGTCACCACCCTATTGCTCGACCTCCGCGCCCCGCAACCACCCGCTCCAATCGCGGCAGCGGCCACCCTTGCCAGCTTGTTTCTACCGGAAAAAACCCCTCTGTTTCTCCTCCAATCCAGCGCCACCTCTTCACCTGCAGCCGTCCCCCTGGCCCCGGCACCGCTACTCCACTCCGCCACCGGCCCGCTGGCTTGGGACCGCCGGGTCTGGCTTCTGTTGGATGAACGCACCCCACCTCCCGCCGAACTCGCCGCCCAACTCCTCGTCCACCACCTCCAAGCCGTCAGTTTCGGCACCCCCACTCCCGGCAGCCTGACCGAAACCATCGACCGTCCCCTCGGACCACACCTCCGCGTCCGCCTCCCCGCCGCGACCGTCTGTTGGCCGGACGGCACCCGCCTCACCGGCACCGCGCTGGTGCCGCAAGTCCGGGTTCCCGCCGCGCCGGATTCCCGGGAGGCCCTGCTCACCCTGACCGATCCCGCCGCCCTCCCGGCCCTCCTCCTCGAGACCGACCGCCCCCGCCCGAATGAAGCTGCCCTGATGGCCGGCACCCCGCCGGAACTCACCACCACCCGCCTGCCTACCCCTGCCCCGCGACCCGATCCGGTTCTTCAACAAGCCATCGATCTGTTGGAAACCTCGGCCTTGCTGAAACTGGATGCGCCCGAGGAGATCAAACGCCCTTTGCCGGGGCCATGAGATTCAGACAGGGCACGATAGCCCGGGGGGATTTTCTCCTGTTCCGATTGACACCCGAAGCCGGATTCAATTTCCCGGCGGGCGGAAAGCAAAAGTCAGAATCAGACGCCCCCTCCGCTCTGTGGACCGGACGGAGAGTCAACTTGAAATAACCTGACATCCCGCGTATGAGGCCGCCACGATGATCACCACCCTGCCCGAGCGCCTTGATACGATGCAGCGCATCGAATTGGCTTCCGGCGTGGCGGTGGAGCTGCATCCGGCGGGGCCGGTGGTGCGGGCGAAGGCCTGGCAGCGGTGCCAAGGGCAAGGAGGTCGCCGGGGAGCGCGAAAATCTGCAGGCAGAAGTAG
>CAIZWU010000245.1 GCA_903936775.1 uncultured bacterium
AACCTGACGGTGACTGGCCGGCGCCTGCTGGCGACCGGGCGGACTGAGCAGGCGGCCCGGTTCTGCGGAATCGGAACCGTCCGGCTGCGGGTGCTGTCCTCTGTGATCTGCTCGCTGCTGGCAGGATTGGCCGGGGTGCTGTTTTTGTTGGATGGCCGGTCCGCGCTGGGGTCTTCGTTCGGGAATTCCTATGAATTGTGGGCGATTGCAGGCGCGGTGCTGGGCGGTTGCAGCCTGCGGGGCGGGCAATGCGCGGTCGCGGGTGTGGTCCTGGGCAGCGTGATGGTGGCGGAGGTGCGGCAAGCGGTGTTTTTTGTGGCTGGCGACGAATGGAAGGAATTTGTCATTGGCGTCTTCATTCTCGCGGGCGTGATCGCGGACGAGGCCTTCACACGATGGATGGCGTCGCGCCGGGTAAAATCGTGAGACGGGATACCGCCTCCGGGGACGCTGGTTTTCTGTCTGAAATGCCGCCGGGCCGGCCATATTGAACCAAAGGCCCTGGCATCGCCGTGTTCCCGTTTATTTATTTTCCATCCAGTTTGATTCCTGTGTCCCCAGTCCGCCTGATAGTTTCCTGCCTTGTCTTGTCCTCCCCGGTTCCCGCAGAGTCCGCCATGGAGTTCAACCGGGACATCCGGCCCATCTTTACCACCCATTGTACTGCCTGTCATGGCGGAGTGAAAGCCGCGGGCAAGATTTCCTTCATCTACCGCGAGAAAGCCACCGCCAAGGGCAAGTCCGGGGAAATGACGATTGTGCCCGGGAATCCTGACGCTTCGGAACTGATGCGCCGTATCACTTCCACCGATCCTGACGAAGTGATGCCACAGCCGGAACATGGTCCTCCCCTGAAGCCGGCGGACGTGGCCAAACTCCGCCAGTGGATCGCGGAAGGGGCCACGTGGAGTGAGCATTGGTCGCTGGTGCCGCCAGTGGAGCCGCCGGTTCCGGTGCTGCAGGAGCCTGCCTGGTCCCGGCAACCCCTTGATGGCTTCGTCAAAGCCCGGCTGGAAGCCGAAACCCTGACGCCCGCTCCGGCCGCGGGAGCTGCGGAATGGTTGCGCCGGGTCTCCCTGGACCTGACAGGACTGCCGCCCTCCCTGGACGAGTTCCACGCCTTCACTGCCGCCCGGGTAGCCGATGAAGCCTCGGCCCGGTCGACGGTGGTGGATGGTCTGCTGGCGTCGCCTGCCTTCGGTGAACGCTGGGCCAGCGTGTGGCAGGACCTTGCCCGGTATGCCGACACCTTTGGATTCGAGAAGGACCCACCCCGCGACATCTGGCCTTGGCGTGACTGGCTGATCCGGGCCTTGAACGATGATTTGCCGTTTGATCAATTCACCATCAAACAGCTGGCGGGCGACCAACTTCCCCATCCCAGCGCCGATGACCTTCTCGCCACCAGCTTTCACCGCAATACGCAGAACAACACCGAGGGTGGCACCAACGACGAGGAGTTCCGCGCTGCGGCGGTGGTGGACCGGGTGAATACGACTTGGACCGCATGGCAGGCGACCACCTTCGGCTGCGTGCAATGCCATTCGCACCCCTACGATCCCTATCCCCACGAAGACTATTACCGGTTCATGGCATTTTTCGACAATACCGAGGACGCCGATCTTGATGACGATTTTCCCCGTCTCCCGGTTGCTCAGGACCCTGGAGCGCGCGATGCGCTGGCTGGCCAATGGAGGGAGAAGCTCCAGCTACGGCGTTCCCTGAATGATGAAGGGGTGGCACTGGCCAAAAAAGACAATGCCTGGCAACCTTTGATGCCGGCTTCCGCCGCCACTACCGGGGGCAATCTGACGATCCATCCGGGCGGTCGCATCACCGCCACGGGGACGCTCCCGGTGGGAGTGGTCTACACCTTGACGGCCCCCGCACCTTCGGGCCTCACGGCATTGAAGCTGGAGATTTCCCCGGACCAGGCTGATCCCAAATCCTGGCCGGAGCGCGCCAGTGTGCTGTCGCATCTGACGCTGACTCTAGCGGGAATGGACGGGAAGAAAACCGGAATCAAACTCAAGGAAGTGATCGGGGATTTCCTTGCCGGTCCGTTTGATCCGCAGGAATCCCTTGAGGGTGGGCCCGGAGGATTTGGCAGCTATCCGGCGCAGGCGGGAGGGCGCTGGTGCGTGGTGGTTCTGGAACATCCGTTGGTGGCCACTTCGGAGGACCGGCTGGAAATCATGCTGAAACAGGGGGCGGTTTCCAATGCCAATCAACAGGCCTGCACCCTGCGGGATTTTTCACTGTCCACCACCACCGCCGCGCATTGGCCGGCGTTGGCCGGCTCCCCGGAACGCCGCGCCGGGTGGGATCGGTATAACTGGTTGAGGGAGGAGGTCCGGAAGGCGCCAGCCACGAACGTGCCCGTCCTCCTGGAGCGTCCCACCCCGGCGGAACGCGAGACCCGCATCTGGTTGCGGGGGAACCGCCTGACCAAAGAAATGGCGGTCCAGCCCGGGGTCCCGGAGCGGTTGAATCCGCCGGAAGGGACGGGGCGGGTTTCCCGGCTGGATATGGCGCGGTGGCTGGTGAGCGAACGCAATCCCCTGGCGGGCCGGGTGCTGGCGAACCGCCTGTGGGCGGGCATGTTCGGGAGGGGGATCGTGGAAACGCTGGAGGACTTTGGTTCCAGCGGGGCACGTCCTACCCATCCGGAATTGTTGGATCATCTGGCCCTGCGGCTTACGCGGCAGCATGGGTGGTCAGTGAAGAAATTCCTCCGCGAGGTCGCCTTGAGTGCCACCTATGCGCAGACCAGCCGCGCCACAGCGGATCTCGTTTCCCGGGATCCCTCCAATGCCTTGCTCGCCCGTGGGCCCAGGCAGCGGCTCACCGCGGAGATGGTGCGCGATCACGCCTTGAAGGTCTCGGGCTTGCT
>CAIZWU010000246.1 GCA_903936775.1 uncultured bacterium
GACTCTCCTCCAGTGGGAAGAGGTAAATTTCGGGAAGTAAGGAATTCGTTAGCGAGAACCCCATCGGCATACCAGAACGCAGCATTTGGAACCGGATCGTCCCCCTGTCCCGCGTAGAACTGGGCTACTGCTTTCACGGCGACCGCTCAGACCGGCCGGGCCAATAACCGAGGATTGGCAATAGAAGGACCCGGATGTCGTCGTTGGGCATAGGGCCAGCGTTGTCAGGCAACATGGACCGGCGGGGGCGCAGGATGATGGTGACGCTGAAATGGCCCGGGGTGTAGTCGAACAGTTGGGTGGTTTCGGCGGCTCCGGTGGCGCGCCTGGCGACGGGGGCGGCTTCGACTTCCGTAGGTGTCAGGACGATGGTGGTGGCGGGGAGGTTTTCGATCAGTTCGGCAAGCCTGCTTTTTTTCTGACTGCCGCGGCCCGGGGCCGGTAGAAAGTCCCGGCCTCAAGCCGTTTTCTCAGGAGACGGCAGCCAGTTCCATCCCAGTAGAGCACCTTGAGGAGACGGCGGCGCTTGTTGGTAAAGACAAAGAGAGCCCCGTTTTTCACCTCCTACTGGAACTGCCCGCTGACGAGGGCATGCAGTGGTGTTGATCCCCGCCCGCATGTCGCAGGAATCCAGCGCGATGAAGATCCACCATGGACCGGAAAAACTCAACATGGCGCGCTGGAGGCAACGGCTTGAATGATCCGCACCGTCAGCTCTGCCTGCCGTCCGTCCGTCCGTCCGTCGGTCACCAGCCGCCGCGTCCCGCAGCGCGGTTCGACCCTCAGGGCTGGCCCGTCACCCGCTTCAGGATGGCCCGGGCCGGCCATCACCGCCTCCATCAAACTGACCACGGGAACCGGCCGCCTTGATGCCTTGGGAGCCGGGGCCGACATTTGGTTAATCGCGGCGCTCATGGCGGCGGCGTTGAATCCATCAGGCGAAGGCCTGATACTGCAGTCCCGTTAGCCGCGCAAATGCCGCCCCCTTCAGCCCGCTGCGTTCGAACTCATCCAGAATCGCCTCGCGCCGTTCCGCACGATAACTCACGCGGCCCACCGCGTCCCGTTTCAATATCCTCAAGGCATTTGCTCCCATAAGCGCCGTAGTATATGCCTACAGCTGCGCAGCGCACCATCCTTCCGATGGGGCTACGTTTGTCGGATACCCATGTGAGTCCGGTGACGACGAGCAAGCACTACGCCAAACGCATGGCCACGGTGCCTGCCGGAATGGTGCAGGAGCTGGCGCTTTGGGTTCCGGGCAATGTGGTCAGCCTGCGGACGGAGGGGTAGGGTGTCGAGCCGCGTAAGGCTGCTCTGTGACGGGGGGCGTGATTCGGATCAGGAACCGGCTGGACTTTAGGTTCCACTTCAAGATCTTACTTAATCTGCGGAAGGAATTTAGTGATAAGCGTCCGCTGAATATACGGGGACGTTTGGCGGTCGCGGAGACATTGGAACAGACTTCCGTTCAGTTCTGCAGTAAGGACGATTCTGTTGAGGTGATTTAGGCTTACGATCTCTGTCGTCTCCTCCATCTCCTCCTCTCTGTCGGGGATGGGAATCAGTTTCCAAAAGTTTGTGTCCCTGAGGGCGAAGAATGCCTCGCAAGCGTCATCGTTTGAAGCAGTTACTCCCATCTGAGTGAGCACCTTCAGGAAGGAGCCAGCCAGTGCCAAATTGAATTCAAATTCCGGGGAAGAAATTTCCCCGGCATCAATTTTCCGAGCGACAGCAAGGAGCATAGCAGCCCGTGTGTTTACAGATCGTCCCGCCCGGGCTACTGGCCCGAGTGAGTCGAGGGCATCCAAGGCTTTTTCCATTGAATTGGCACCGACGGGAGCGGGTAGCAAAGGGCGCTTTGCTTTAGCCGGAAGGGTAGCCCCTTTCAAGTCTTCGACCCAACTGCCGGTTCTATTTCGCCTGCCACTGCCCTCGCCCTTTGACGGTAGCGGTTCCGCGGTTGCTGACAACTCCTCAAGGTCGTACCGGTTCTCAAGAAGTTGCTCAATGCTCTCCGTAGCCTTATCGAATTCCGTGAATGATGCTATTAAACGCTTTTGAAAATCAGAGCCACGGTCGACGGCACTTGAATCTGTAGGATCAATTTCCCGCCAGATTTCCTTGGAAAGTTCTTTCAGCGCTTCGCGGAGTTCACGAAATCCTGATTCTATGAGGGCTACTTTTTCGTCGAAATGCATGGGGTTTTGAGATAGATGGGGACATGGTTCCGTGCAATCGCGGGACGAGCACGGCGGATTTGATTAGATCTGATAGAGTTGAAGGCTAAGCGCAGCGCCGGCGTACGGCGTAAGCAGAGGATAACCATCTTCGGTACGATCCCGGCGCAACCCAGACGATGGATGTGCCGTGATCATTTGATTGAGGAGTTTCACTTGTGCCCGGAACGGAGTCGCGATTCCCATGGTCCCTTCATATCCTTGTTCGGGAGAGAATCCCTCCTTCGGACGGATAGATTGCAAATTCCGGGTGCTTTTGGACATGGGGCGAGATCTGACCGCGGCGGACTAATTACCGGTGGTTTGAGGGAGATTAACGGCCCCTTGGGCAAGGCCATAAGCAACGCTGAGGCGGTCGAAATGTTCTGACAACGATGAAGGGAATCCCACTAGATTCCGCGGCAGAGGCATCGTCTCCCGCTGAAGGCCCTCCCCATTTCTTTCCCTCTGAATGGGATCAGGATTCCAGTGAGTAAAGCGACGGAATTCCCCCTCAAGCGGCCCATCCGCGATCTGCTGCCGGTAAAATTCTGACCGGCTTCCGCCGCCAGTCAGAAAGAGGCGGAGGCTGTCACCCCATGGACGGAAGTCAGTGTTGTCGTGTGCTTCGCGTTGCAAGGCACCGAATCGGGTCAGGCAGCTAAGCACGGTATCCAGCATCTGATCGGAGAACTTGGAGGAGGCCATTTCAAACTCACGTTTCGCGAGGGGAATGGGCGGAAGAAACTTCTCCCCAAGCATATGGTCAACAGATTCCGGGATGGGAGTGAGACCATTTTGAAAGTCGGCGACCGACTGCTTCACGCAACCGTCGCAGATCCTGTGCAAGGCCTCTGCTCTGGCGGAATAGAGCCGCAATACGCCGAGCGGTTGGACATCGCAGACATGAAAAGAGACCACATTCGCCGCATTGGTTTCATGGATGATGAGCGTGGATATATCCAAAGTTCCTGCACCTACATCAATCAGCAGGAGTTTCCCGGGCTTGCGGAAGGGGGAATTGATGTAACCAGCCAGCTGGGCGGCAATTTCGGGGTAGAGCTCAACCTGCGGAGCAGGGTTGAGGGAAGGCGTTTTTTTTCCAGACTTTGCGAATTTTTCCGCCAATTTCGGCGTGGGCGTGCTGCTTCCTGCCACCAATTGCAAGGCAATCGCAGCACAAGACCGATAAGCGGCGGCGAGCCGGGAATCCGAAGTCACATTTTTTTCCGGAAAGCCCAGATTGAGACTCCAGATCCAATTGCCCTGTCGATAGTTTGGGGATGAATTCTCCCGAAACCAATTTTGGGCATAGGCAATGACCTCGGCCAGATAACAGGCGACCACAGCTCTCAAGTGTGCGGAGTCAGGGTCATCCATCAACCGCATTTTAAGATTCGTCTCCTCGCCTAGCCGGGTGGGATGGAGCCACGAAGCGATTTCCGATATTTGGCTACCAAAAGGAACCGCATACGCACGGTTTTGCCAATTGTCGCCAATTACGACTTTGGTGCAACTGGTACCTAAGTCGATGCCGAGGACCAGATCTATGGTCGGCCCCCGCGGGGAGGCTGGCACCGGTGGCGGGGGAACGAGGATGGGCTTCCCGATGACCGGAAACAGAGGATCCTGCGAAGAGGCACGTGCTTTCTCTGGCCGGTTTACCTGGATCGTCCTGGCAGTCTTACCTTTTGGTGGCTGGGGTGCCCGCCCGCGGATCTTCGGTTCAGGCTTTTCCGATTCCGCTTTCTTCGCCTCGGCCTTCTTCGCCCCGGCCTTCTTCTGTCCGGGTTTCTTGGGCTCGGGTTTCTTGGGCTCGAGTTTCTCGGGCTCGGGTTTCTTTTGCCTGTCCGCCTTCGGTTCGACTTTCCTCGGTCTGGGCTTCTTCGGCCTGACTGTTCCGCCCCCTTCTTCCTTTTGCTCTGCTTCCTCCTGCGGTTCAGCAGGGAGCGATGGCGGCGAGGAGGTGGATTCCCTGCCGAATAGGCTTTTGAGACGTTCCCAGATGGACGGTTTTGAGGCCATTATTCAACTTGGATGAAACCAGCGGCGAGGGTCACGGGACCGTCGCTGCTGGTGCGGCTCTGTTGGATTTTGTGGCGCTGCTGGTCGCATTTGCGGCGAAGCGCGTCCAGTTGACCGTCGGTGGCGGCGACGAGATTCCGGCGTCCCGCCGCGAGGTGCACCGACCGGACACCCGAGAGCGCCTCGTGCCGGCGGAGTTCAAATCCCTCGAGCCCACGCAACTGAATCTGCTGGCGGTCTTCGTTTTCCTGCTCACAGCGTGTCAGAAACTGGTTGAATGCCCCCATAGCCTTGTCGTCCAAGTCAGCGACTAAATTTGAGAGATGGGCTAGCATGCCGTGGCCGCTCATGGGAGCCCCTGCGTCTGGCTCGCCCAGGGCCGCGGCAATTTCCACGAGGGAAGCGGCGGCCGATTCTTCCAGCAAAGGCTGGGATGATTCGAGCGAAAACACTTCGTGATGGAGCCTGTCATTGCTGCGCATCCCCTCGACAGACCAGCGCTGGGAAACAAACGCATACAAGCCCGGCGGAATTCCTTCCGGTCCAAGGTGTGCGGGGATTCTAGCCGCCACGGCCACGGGCTGCACGGCCAGTCGCGTCCGCAGGTAGTGGCTGATGAACCGGATTATTGGATGTGCCTGGTGTACAATCTCGGTCTGGGGAGGGGCTTTGACGAACATCCGGTGATCAAAAATAACCCGTCGTCGACCGGGCACTGTCAGTCTGGTCTGTCCACGCAATCGCTCCAGGTTGAGATAGGCATCGAACTCATGGATGGCGGCCGTGTCGAGTTCAAACTCGAACAGGCGCTGCTCAGGGTCGATCCCTTGGATCCTTGTCGCAGGGAACGTATTTCTGAAGAAGCCGAGCACATAGGATTCCAAGTCGTCCCCTTTGATCCAGTCACCACGCTGATGGGCCGCGGCAATCTGATTAATCACAAAATCACCGTAGGCGGTGAGCACCGAGGCATTTCGCTCCAAGTCTTCCTCCTGGCGTATTTTCAATTCCAGGGCCACGGCTACAGTTTCGATCCGTTCGCTTTGTTGCGTGGGGTTCAAGCGGTGCGAGAGCAATTCGCTGGTGAGTGTGTTGATCACCGGGCCGATGACGGCCTCAAGGTCTCCAAGAGTTCGCTGGAAGAGATCAAGCCGGTCGTAGAGGCGATCATAGATCCGCTCATCCACGGTTCCGGCGCAGATCAGATTGATGATAATAATGCGCTCGGCCTGCTGCCCGATGCGGTGAATTCTACCGATGCGCTGTTCTACCACCATTGGATTCCACGGGAGATCGTAGTTCACGAGGACACTGGCAAACTGCAAGTCCAAGCCTTCTCCGCCAACTTCCGAGGACAGCAGAATCTTAGCGGTGCCAGGTTTGGCGAATTTATCCACGATGTCCTGTTTGTCTCCGGTTTCATCCCCTGTGAGCATCAATGAGGGAATACCCTCCTCCCTCAGCCGCTCTGCGATATAATAAAGGGTTGGTTTGAAGTAGGCGAAGAGGACAATCTTCTGCTCCGGATGGACGCGCCAATACTCTAAGATGGCGTCACGGAATTTCGTGTATTTCGAGTCGTGCTGCCTCAGGTCCTGTGCGCTGTGCCGGCCTGCCAAATTTTCCTGAAGTGACTGGATAAGCGGACCCGAGGAAGGTATAGGGCTATCCCACAACTTGGCGTCTAAAATGCTATCGGGGGAGGACTCATCGCTGCCGTCTGCAGCACCATTGCCCTGAAGCCGTCGGCACGCGGCGGCCATACAACTGGCTACCTGCCTCTGCGGCATCACCGTCAGGAAGCCGGCTGTGATACCTCGCTCGTCCGCATACAGGTGGACCATTTCTGTCACCTCGTTGTAGAATCTCTGCTCTGCCGGAGTGAGCTCTACCCTCAGCGTGTTCACTTCCCGAAGCACGGGGCTTTGTTCCACATCCCGCTTACGTGATCTGGTGACGATGAATGAAAGCAGATTGGCGCGCTCGCTTTGATTGGCAAGGTCCGCTTGTAGTCTGGGGTCTGCCAGGTCGCCCGCCTCCTCAATCCTGGTCCGCAGCGCAGCCAAGGTATTGTTGCCCATCAGCAACGGAGATTGGAGAGCGCTATCGACCATGGAAAGCAGCTCCTGCTTAGTGGATTTTCCGGACAAGATCGTTTTACGCAGGGCAACCAACGGTTCATTGGCTTCCAGGATGGCATCGAAGGAGTGCTTGTCCGTGAAGGTATCTGGATCAAGACGGCGGAGGAGCGTGTGAAGGTTCGCTGATCTGGTGTGAAGCGGCGTGGCTGACAGATAAACTTTGTGCCGGGCAATGGGAGCCAACAGAGCACCCAGCTTCGAGATTTGACTGGAGTCGTTCCTCATGATGGCAGCCTCATCCATGATCAGGAGATCGAGGAACGGTTCAGAATTATCGCCCCAGACATCAAGGGCCTTAGCCAATTCTGCTGCTGGTGCTTTGTTTTTGTCGCTGAGATCGGATGGAGGACGCAAACCGTGGTAACTGGCGACGAGAGCGAATCCAGGGCCGTCGTGACGCCCAGCTTCGCTGAGTTTCTCGAGAACCTGAGCGGCATTGGCATGCTCGGCATCAACTCCGAAGCGGGTCTTCAATTCAACGCGCCATTTGGTGACGAGGTGGGGAGGACAAACGACAAGTAGCGTGCGCGCCGCTTCTCGCGCACGCAGTTCCGTCCAGATGAGCCCGGCTTCGATGGTCTTTCCCAACCCGACCTCATCAGCGATCAGCAGGCTATTGGTGGGCGACTCCAGAAGCCGTAGTACAGGCTTGAACTGGTAGGCCAGAAAGTTGGTTTTTGAAGCATCCATGGAATAGATGACCTCGGTGAGGCGACCGCTGAGCTTCTCGTGGAGGAGATTACGGCGGAGACTTTCCGGCCCCTGAAAATGTCCCCCGGCGACCTCGCTGATAGCATCGCGTTCCGACGGGAGCAGCTCCAAATTCTCAAGCGGCGTATTCTTAACGACGCTCTCGAAGTTGACCCGCACATACCATCTTCCATCAATGTTACGCGGAGCTGCAGTGACAGTTCCCTGGCGCTCGGGAAATCCCACAACACGTACGCGCATTTCAATTTTTATTGCATCCGGACTCATTGCGGTTGTGCGGAGTTAGGAAGCTGGATAAAACCGACTGGGCCGTTACCGGGCAGCACTGGTTGGATAGTCACCATGCCCATGGAGCTGGAGCATCCTGAAACGCGTTCATGAGCGGCGAGCTGCGCCGACTGATTTGCCCTGATGACAGCGATTCTGGAATTGAGGGCCCTTGTGCAGCCAGGAATATCAACAGCGGGACGGGGGCAAAAATCAAATACATTCATTCTCGGAGATTAATGGCGAAACGGGCTGATAGGCCTAGACCTTCCATTTTTAGGCGTGGGTCTTTAATTGATCAGTTTTAAGGAGGCAAGTCCATCACTTTTCTCTACCATGACGAAAACCGTGGCCTTCTTGAATTGATGGATGCTCGCGGAGTCCGTCACCGGAGGCATGCCAGCGACAGTGGTCGAAATAGGGGTTCACTCGCAGGAGGCCCAGAGGGAGGAGTCGCGTTCGGATTTCTTGAGCGCCATGTCGATTGAGCTGCTGCAGGTAAAACTGGGCAGGCAGGTCACCAAGTAGTTCAGGCATTCCTGGAGCCCATGGCGGAGCCGGTAATGCTATCTAAAGGGGGAGGGCAAAGAAGTGTCAACCTCGCAAGCAAGGCTGACCGGTAGGGCGGTGGGCGGTGGGCGGTTGGTAGTTGGCGGTTGGCAGTTGGCGGTTGGCAGTTGGCGGTTGGCAGTTGGCAGTTGGCAGTTGGTGGTGGAGTCCGGCCACCGACTGGCCTAAATCCCCCATCAATCCTGCCACCACCCTTCCGCGCCACGGCCCCAGCTCACGCTTCACCCACGCCATCTATGTTGCTTGGGTTCAAGGTGCATGGGCGACAGGGGAATCCATAGGGGTGACTGCGACAGGGGCAGTCATGGCAACCGCACCTTCAGCCGATAGAAGCGTGGGCCACCCGCGAGAGGCTGGGTGACGGTGACCAGCTGGTTTTCCCCAACGATATTCAGGTAGCCCGGGACGCCGGTCCAGGACGAGGCGTTGGCGGGGTCGGGCGTCGTTTCCACATCGTAGTAGCGGCTGAGACCGGTGTAACCCGCGCCGGTGGCCTGGCGGGCGAGGAAGGTGAGGGTGATGTCGTTATTCACTCTGGCCGCGGCGAGCAGAGGTCCGTGGTCCGCAGTGGAGGGGTTGGTGCCGAGGATATATTCATTGTCGTTGGTCCACGGATCGGCGTCGGGATTGGCGGCGTCAGCGGTGGTGCCGCTGTTGGCGGTGGTGCCGAAATTAGTGAAGCGCCACGTTTCCATTCCGCTGCCGGTGACGGTGAGGAGGAAGGGGATGCTGGTGCTGAGCGTGCCATCGCTCACGGTCACCGTGATCGTGGTGCTGCCGAGGACATTGGCGACGGGCGTCACGGTGACGGTGCGGGCCGTGCCGCTCCCACCGAAGACGATGTTGGCGGCGGGCACGAGGGCGGTATTGGATGAGGACTTCGTGAGGGTGAGCGACGCGCCGGCGGTCTCGAGGTCGCCGATGCTGAAGGTGGTCGCACCGGGGTTACTATTCACGGCCATGCTCTGGTCCGCGATGTTGCCAATGGTCGGCGGGTCGTTCTCTGCGGTGACGGTGAGGGTGAAGGTTTCGGTGGCCGTGAAGGTGCCATCGCTCACGGTGTGGGTGATCGTGGTGGTGCCGCATTGGTTCGGCACGGGGGTGACGGTGACGGTGCGATTGAGGCCGCTGCCGCCGGCGAGAATCTTCGCATTTGGCACGAGGGCCTGGTTGCTCGAGCTGCCGGTGAGGGTGAAGCCATCGGCGGGGGCGAGAACGGCAGAGATAGCTAACGGCAACGCGCCGGTGCTGGTGTCTTCTGCGATGGTTTGGTTGGTCACGTCGCTGAGGAGGGGGCCGTCGGAGGTGCGGATCGAATCAATCTCAAAGGTGCCACCAGACGCGGACGGAGGGTCGAAGCGGAGATCGGTGATGACCTTGCCCTGCCAGTCTGCATGACTGAAAATGGGAAAGGCGAGCACCCGCCACTGGTTGCCGCCGTTGTAATTGACCGTCACCGAACGCGTGCCGGAGAACCCCTCCGCGCCGAGCCGGCCCCAGAAGATTTGGGCAATGCCGTTCTGCGAGGCCTTCATGCGCACGAGAATCCACCGTGCCGCGGTGCCGTCCATGCGCAGGCCGTGCGCCTCCAGGATGGGATCGCCGCTGGTGGCGGTGGCCGCGAGTAACCCACTGGCCACGGTTTCGCTGCCAATGTTGACGGGTATCCATTGCTCGAAGTTCCCCGGCGTCCCGAACTCCGTGCCTGCAAAGGGATCGGTCCCGAGGAGGGTGCGGAAGGGGTCGGTGCCTGCAGCGGCTTCGGCGCCATCACTCACGCCGTCGCCGTCGGAATCGACCACGGGCAGCGCGATACTGGAGCTCCAGGTGATCGTGTAGAGGTGCCGCGTGGCGGTGGCCACGGGACGGATATAGAAGTCTCCATTGGCTTCCTTGTAGAAGCCGGAGGTCGTCCCGGCTTTCAACTCGGCCAGCGAGGCGCGGGCAGTCATTCCTGTCACCGTGATGCCGGGCAGCTTCCCAAAATCCTTGAAGCGTACCACGTAGTGATCGCCGGCCACGGCGTCGTCGAGATTCACGTAGACCGTCCTCGTGGATGGCAGGGACTCGTAGCTGTAGGTGTAGAGGAAGTCTTCGCGGACGATGAGCGGGAGCTGGTGCCACTCGTTGTAGCCATTGATGTAGTAGACCCCTTTGGTCGGCGTGCCAGCTTTCGTCCGCACCACGCTGACGTTGGGGATGGAGCCGAAGGGAATCCCGTAATCCAGCCGGCACTGCGCAAAGCGGTGGTCGCTGCGATACATGTTGGTCCACACCGAGGGACGGGTCTCGCCGCCGGCCAGCATGAAGGGATGGTTGCCGATGATTGAGCTGTTCGGAATCCCGGAGATGGAGCCATCCACGTCCACGATCACCTGCGCCCAGGCCCGAGGATGGCCGGGGCCATCTGCGTCAACGTTCGGTGGCGTGATGATGTTGTAGTTCGTCAAATTGGAGCGCACTGGGCTGGGTGGATCGAAGGTCAGGCCCTGGAAGTAATGATTGGGATGTTTGATGGCGGCGCCGCTGTTTTGCAGGAAGCGGGCATTGGCCGCATGGTAACCGACGAGGTGATTGTTCGTCATCCGGCCGGCACCGTCATAGACCACATAGACGGTGCGGGTGGTGCTGGCAGGTTGCAGGCCGAACCCTGAATCGGCGATCATCAGCGACTCCTCGCAGAGTTGGTAGGTGGCAAGGAAGAGGTTGATCGCGTTGTCGGAAAAAACATGGTTCCGATAGATCACATTTTTGCGCTCGCCGCCGATGCCTGCGTAGATGGCGTTGTTGTTGCAATACCAGGTGCAGTTGTCGAAGTAGAATGGCCCATTATTGGCCCATTCGCCATTGGGGATCAGTTTATCCGCGGCGGACAGCTGATCATTGATGTCGAGGCCGCTCTTGCAACTATGCGCAGTATTGCCGGAGAAGGCCCCGAGTGGCTGCTTGTGAGGCTCCAAGCCGGCGAAACGAGGGTGGTTCAACGACTGATTGAGCGGCCTCTGCGGAAAGGCGAACCAATAGCCCGTGCCCTCTGTCCCGGCCGCGACATTATCCGTGAAAATGTTGTTGGGGTTGGTGATCCAGTAGCTTGCGGGCGAGCGGTTTTGTGGCGCGTCGAAACCATTGTCTGTCTCAATGATCTGTTGACCCGCCGCGGGCTTCATCGTGGCCAGCACCACGTTGCGCCGGATCACATTGAAGCGCTCCGAGCCGTCCTCCAGAAAGATGCCGTGCCCAAGATGGTCATAGCAGAAGTTGTTCTCCACCAAAGCGGACTCCGTCCCGTGGATGGTAACTGCGCGGTTGAAGGAATGGCGGACCACGTTGTCGCGGAAATATTGCCCGGCCCCGCCCTCCGCCACCATGTGCCAGTGCATCGGGTAACGCCCCAGTGCGCTCTTTTGCCCCATGCGGAAGAGCTCCACCCCCTCAATGTATGCCCGGCCACTGGACACGCAGCAGATCGCGCCGCCATTCATCACCATGATGTGCCCGCCAAACCCCGCTACTTCCGAAACCGCATCGCCCTGGATCTTCACATTGCGGCTGAGCAGGCCGACCTCCGCACGCAGATCGGCCGTCCATGATTTGCCGTCCGTGCTGCGCGTCTTGGTGAGCATGCTGCCGCTGTGCAGATAAGTCAGCCCTGGAAGGAACGACACCGTCTTCATGTCGGCGCTCACCGCCGTGATCGTCCGCGTCTCCGCCTCCGCCCAACTCGCCCGGCTCGACGTGACCATGATGGAGTCCCCGGGTGCCCAATCCACGGCCTTGGCCAGCGTCAGTGAAGTCGCGCCCGCTGCGGCGTTCGCTCCCAAGTGAGTCCACTCGACCCGGTCCTGGCCGTGAATGTCGAGGATGCCGCCATTGTGGGCCCCGAGCAGCTTCGCCCCCATGACGGGCGCCGTCTCCGCAGATAGCCCCTTCAGGGTCAGCGTGAACTTTTGCAAAAACCGGCTCTCCGCCGTGCCCACCTCAAACACCGCGCCCGTCGTCTGCACCAACAGGTAATCGCACAGCAAGGTGTGATTCGCCCGTTCCACCGTGAGCTTTCCCTCCACCGTGATACCGCCGCACTCGACATCCGCATTCAAGGTCACCGACAGCCCTGTGGGAATCTTGACCGTGTCCTCCGTACCCGGCAGCACGCCACCGATCCAGGTCGCGGGGCTGGACCAATTTCCGGGGGCCCCCGCCACCACTTGCACGCCTTGCGCGGACGTGGAGCACAGCATGCCCACGGCCATGCAGAGGCAAGTGAACGGAAGTCGGCTGAGAGGTCTTCGCTTTTCGCGGTTGGCCACACTGGCTGCGCCGGAAACGGGAAGACAGGGGGGCTGGTGGGACAAAGGGGTGGCTAGTGGATGGGCTTTAAGGGACGGGGAAGGAAACGCACTGGCCAGGCGGCTAAGAACTGACCACACTGGACGGTGAGTTGGGGTGAGGACGCGGGGCATGGTAAATTTTAATAAATTCGAGAATAACTTCTCCTGGCCGACACGCCAAGTTTATTGACGGCGGGATTTTGCACGCCCCGCCTCAGACCTACGCACTGGTTTGATATCATATTGGCAGCCGTCAGTTGAGGGGAGGGGAGGGGGGAAGATATGCCGGTGGGCCGGGGCATGCGGATA
Organism: uncultured bacterium; assembly: GCA_903936775.1. GTDB lineage: Bacteria > Verrucomicrobiota > Verrucomicrobiia > Verrucomicrobiales > V1-33 > CAIZWU01. The sequence goes on from CAIZWU010000246.1 coordinate 12,571, forward strand.
TGATGTCTGCCATGCGGTCTTCCACGTGGCGAAGGCTGCATTTTCGACGTGGCTCAGTTCAAACCCACCCGCACCCGGTAGAACCACCGGGACGAAAAAGGGGTGCCGAGGGGCACGATGACGGGTGCCCCGTTACCGATAAAACTCACGGCCTCCACCCATACGGAGGAACCTGAAAGTCCCAGTGACCGTTCCACCCGGTATGTGCGTCCTGAGACCGTAGGAAAGGCGAGGGAGTGTGCGGAGCGAGTGTAGTCAAACTCCACGGCGAAGCGGTCCGACGCGTTGTTGGGCGCGGTCAGGAACAATGCCACTTCCTGCCAATTGGTGAAGCCATCGCCATCGAAGTCCTCCTCCGCATCAGCGACCCCATCCCCATCAGCATCCTTCAGCAGGGGGTTGGATATGGCGAATTTCACCTCTGCGCCATCGCTGAGGGAATCCCCGTCGGTGTCGTATTTATTGGGGTCTGTGAGGTAAACCTTGACCTCTTCCTGATCCCGCAGGGTATCAATGTCGGAGTCAGTCGATCGTGGCGAGGTGCCCAGAGCGGCTTCCTCGGCATTGGTAAGGGTGTCACCGTCTTCGTCGTCCGCTCCATCGGTGATGCTGTCACCATCGCTGTCCTGATTCAAAGGATTCAGCAGGAACCTGACCTCGAAGGCATCTCCCAGTCCGTCACTATCAGTGTCCGCCTTGAGGGGGTTGGTGCGGCGGGTTTTTTCCTGCCCGTCGGTCAATCCATCGTCATCGGAGTCGGCGTCCGTGGGACTGCTGGCGTAGCCGGATTCAAGAATATATGCATCGCGGATGGTGGTGCCGGTGCGGTCATACCACCTTCCGATCTCCGCGCCGGACCCACCCGCTACCTCTGCGTAGTCGGACGCGTTGTCAGCGACGGCGCTTGGTCTGGTGGCCGCCCATCGTTGAAAGGCAAAAGCCTCGCCATTCACCCATGTCCATGTCCCCTCAGTCGTCGCGTCCGAGGCGCCGATCCAGAGGCCGGTGAAACTGTCCAGAGCACTGGTTCCCAGGGTTTCCAGGGCGCGGTTCCACCGGTTTTCGTCAGGGAATGAGGCCAAGTCGCCCCCCTTCGCCTTGGCGTCTGTGCGGGCTTGGATCCATGTGAAACTGCCTTCGATGATCGAGAAGCGGCCCAGACCAACCTCCGAGGCGTCGGTCAGACCGTCCGCATCGGTATCCGCCACGTTGGGATTGGTGCCATACACCACCCGTTCCAGATACGCGGACAGGCCGTCAGCGTCGGCATCGCTGGGGTCCGTTATGAAGGTGGCACCGATGGTCTTGTCTGAATCCATCAGCACGGTCAGCGGGTTCTCCGTCCCGCTGGCGCCACCGGTCCAACCCGTGAAGACATAGTTGGGGGCCGGAACCGCGGTCAGCGTTGCCGCCGTGCCCGTAAGATATATTCCGCCCGGGGTGATCCCGTTGATGGTCCCATTGTTGGGCGTGGTGGTAGCCAGGGTAAACTGTCGCGTGAAGGTGGCACCAATTGTGGTGTCGGCATTCATCAGGACCGAGAGCGGGTTGACCGTCCCGCTGGCACCACCGGTCCAGCCGGTGAAGGCGTAGCCGGGATTTGGGGTAGCGGTGAGGGTGGCGGTCAGCCCCTGAGCGAAAAAGCCATCACCCGTGACGATGCCGCCCGTGGCTGGCAGGACAGTCATCCGCACGTTCAGCACCAACTCAGCAGCCTCGCTGTCCACATTGCCAGCCAAGTTGCTGACCCTGACCCAGTAACGGGTGGTCGTGGTAAGGGGAGGGGTGAGGAATGCGGAGGAAGTCGCCCCGGCTACCGGATTCAGGGTAGATCCGCTCGTTCCCTGATACCATTGATAACTGATGGACTCTCCGGTTGCGGTCACCGTGAGGGTGGCCGTCTGGCCCAGGGATAGGGAGCCGGAAGCCGGGCTAACCGCGATGACAGGGGGGGCGACCACGGTGACGGCAGCGCCCCGGCTGTCGACGCTGAAGCCGGCGCTGCCATCCCCATGAGCAACACGGACCCAATAGTTGGTGGTGGCGCTGAGAGGCGGCGTGAGGAAGGTGGGGGAAGTGGCCCCGGAGATGGGGCTGGTGGTGACTCCGGGGGCGCCCTGATACCATTGATAAGAGAGGCTGGTTCCGGTGGCGGTGACTTGAAGGGTGGCACTATTTCCCCGGCCGATGATAGCAGGGTCAGGCTGCGCCGTGATCAGGGGAGGATCGATGACGGTGATGCCGGCCCCCTCGCTGTCGACGCTGATGCCGGCGCTGCCATCTCCGTAGGCGACGCGGACCCAATAGCTGGTGGTGGAGGTGAGAGGGGGCGTGAGGAAGGTGGGGGAAGTGGCCCCGGAGATGAGGCTGGTGGTGACTCCGGGGGCACCCTCATACCATTGATAGGAAAGACTGGCTCCGCTGGCGGTGACCTGGAGGGTGGCGGTGGCTCCCCGGGCGATGACAGTGGATGCAGGCTGCCCCGTGATGAGGGGAGGATCGACTACGGTGACGGTGACGGCAGGGCTGTTCACCGCAGATCGGAGATCGTTACTGATGGCACTGACCCAGTAACTGGTTGTGGCAGTCAGGGGAGGAGTGGTGAAGGTAGAATACCCGGGTCCAGAAGCCACAAGGTTGGAAGTATCACCCTTGGCTCCACGATACCAAACATATGCGTAAATTGCTAACGGTGCCTGAATTGCTGTAAATGTCGATGTCCCCCCCACAGGAACGATTGGAGCTGAAACGGCAGGCTGGTCCAGGACAGCTACAGGGAAGTCAGCGGACATCGAGCCCAAAGGATTACTGACCCTCACCCAGAAATTTGTGGAGACGTTCAGTGCTGGCGTTGTAGTTCCCACAATCGGATTTGTAACATCTCCGATCCCTCCTTGATACCATTGAAAGCTCAGATCAGTGCCAGCATTTACTTGGACCCCCAGTCGCGCTGTCCCTCCAGGCGCAATCACTTGCCCATACGGAATTCCTAGTCTAATGGCCTGGACAGATCTCGCCGTAGCCGTCACGCTATCAATACTGCCGGCCGCGTTGGTGATCCGAACCCAGAGGCTTTGATAAGAATAAATGCGAACCGAAGAGGCGGTAGCCCCCTCGATAGGATTCGTCGTGTTGCCACTTTCGCCGAGAAACCACTGATACGTTAAATTATTACCCGTGGCCAATACGCTAACACCGAGGCCTTGTGGGGGAAAACCTGCAGGAGAAAGACGAGAGTCGAAGGCACCATTTGGTTGCTGCGTTATCACGGGCGCTCCTTCCTGAGCCCGGGCTGAGGTCATCAGCAGGCAGCACGTTATGAGGACCAAGGCGGTGGTGGGCGGTTGTATGACCCTTCTTAGCCATTCTACCACGTCCGTCAGCCATGATAAGGAGGGGCGGGAGGAAGGAAAGTGATATGGTTGGGGAGGGTTCATGTGGTTGCCGAAGGGGTAGTAATGGGCGAGCGGGCCTACCTGTGGGGTCAATGCGCAGGCCTGATTTCGTAGCTTATTGTATTACGGCTGAGGTGAGAGCTGGTTATTTCTGTGGTCAGTTGGCAGACCGTGGTCCAAGGAACCGTGCCGAGGGGGTGGAAACACGACCAACACGGAGCAGTGGGCGGCGATGGAGCGGCTGCGATTTATCGAGCGGGCGGCATGGTGGCGCAGGGCGGAGCAGGGGCCATGCCCGAGACATCCCGGCGTGGATGCTATTGGTGACTACCCGGACCACCTTGGTCCCCGAGGGAAGGAAACAACCAGCTCTTCCGGGATCTCCGCGGCGTGATCGTGCGGAGTAGACAACTAACCCACCATGAGGAGAAGGGACTGCGTGGGTGGGCGTCATGGAGTCAAGACCCACCCAGACAAGGGAAACCCGGCACCCTCAATAAGAATCAACAATTCACGCAAAATAAACCTGAAAATAATCTGTAACGCTACGGGAAAAAATCCGTTTGGACAGACTTTCCGGGGTCATGCCGCCAGAGGCCAATTTGTCGGGGTCTACCTCAGTTCTCGCAGCGATCAGCGCAATCATGGCTTCGATTTCTTGGAAGGGTTCACTGATGATGTCGGTGTCGATGCCGGGCGTGGCGCGGATAGTCCATCGAAGCGGACCGTTACCATCACGGGACCGGCGGAACTTATCGAAGTTTGATGCCACCACGAGCTGATCGTCGTCCCTGTCCTCATCCTGGGCCAGCTCAAGGGTCCAGTCCAGGATGTCCGCTTCGCCGGATGCTCCGCGCCATTTCCCGTTACAGCCAAGGTGTCCTACGATGACGAGAGTGATCCCGGCAGCGCGGGCGGCGGGACGGTTCCACCTTGGCCATGCAATCGCCCTGTGTGCAGCCAGCGAGGTTCAGTGGGCCCGCGGTGCCGTTAAGGCGCTATCGGCAGTCTGGTGGGAGGGTGGGCACTGGCGCTTGATTGTGAGGCCTTGGCGGCTGTCTGGTGAGCCATGGCGACCAACTACGGCTTCAGCATCACGGCCAAGGAGAAGGATTCACGGCACCCCGGCCTGTTCATCAGCGGGATGTCCTGGCAGGCTGGCAAGTTCCGGCAGATAATTCCCGTCCGCCCCGGTGACTTCGCGCCGGTGTGGGGAACGGAAGCGGAAGCGGTGGCGGTGATTCAGAAGTTCACCGCATCGGTTGCCGGGGAACGATTCGATTTCGAGCCCGTGGAAGTCGGCACCAGCATTCAGTCGGGCGGGCCGATGAAGCAGAACCGCGGGCATTTCCGGGGGATGGACGGGTTCACGGTGCCGGAGCCTCCGCCACGCATTGATCCGGGGACGGGTCGCCCTTACCGCTAAGGGGGCCAGATCAGCAGGTCAGCGATGCTCCAGGCACCATTCCTACTAATGCACCGTTGTCTCACTACAGCTCCACACATTCCCTGAAACCCTTTAAAGCTTGATCATCCCTGACAAACCACTCATCCTGACCATCAGGGTTTGCCTGATTCATCTGAATTTCTTGCAAATCTGGTTTGGGTTGGACATGCTTCCATCCCCTGTGCTAAAAGATTGTCCCTCAATCACTTTGAACCATAATCCCACCGAAAATATGCTACCCGCCAAAATTGATATCCCAATAACCCTTGTGGCATAATACAGAGTCCTGCAAGAAATATGGAGAAGAAGCGAAGCACAGTAGGGGAGCGTCTTCACTGGGCGTACGCTAATCTCGGAATGGCGGAGATGGCCGTCCATAAGAGCAGTAGTAAATATTCCACGTTGCACTTCATGGTCCGTGCGAAGTTCAACAAGGGTTTGAACGATGGCACGATGTCACCCCGCACTATGATGAAGGATCAGAAGGTTCGTATGAAGTTGCCGATGGAATGCATTTATTGCGGAGCATCGGAGAATTTGGCGATAGATCATGTGGTGCCACGTAATCGTGGTGGAACCGACGGTGGCGACAACGCAGTGTGGGCTTGTCGATCCTGCAATTCGTCTAAGTCCGATCAGGACCTTTTCGAGTGGTGGAGCAAGAAGAGGATCGGGATGCCACCCCTCTTTGTGATCCGGGTTTATTTGAAGCAGGCTATAGAGTATTTTACATCGGCAGCGAGGCTAGAAGAACCCTGGACGGAAGCAACGGACACGCCGTATGATCTCAAATGGATTCCGGAAGAATTCCTTGCACCTAGCGAACTGCACTTCACCCTTTACCACTCAAGAAGACAAAAAGAAGCGGAACAAGACGGTGGAGGCAACGGCGGGTAACGTCCCTCGTTCGCTTCGCTCTGGACATCCAATCTCCGCCGTCCCCCACCTTTGACGTTCCACAACAGACAACAAATCAAATGCCCATTCATACCCCTAATCTCCAGAATATCGGTGGCGATCTGCAAGCAGCGGGAAATAGAGACTTCGGTGCTGAGTTTCCATTTCCTAAACTCGAATTCGTCGGCGGTAGTATGATCATAGCCCATACGGGGATGAAGTCGTTCCCGCAGACAATCAAGAATGTTGGGGGGCATGTCGTGATATCCGACCAAGAGCCTGCGTCTCTCGTGGAGGATCTCAAGCGGGCCAAGCGCGAGGGTGTGATCAAAGGCGAAATCATGTGCATCTTGACTCCATGAACACGGTCGCTTCTCGATTGCCGAATGACCATGGTTATCAGTGGGCGCGGCCCCGGTGATACCGGTTGTGGAACGATTCGTGGGTGGCCTTCGCTGATGATTCGGTTCAGGAGCAGCTCGTGGCTGGGACGTGAGCTGTAGCCCACTTCCCGCCGCCGGCAGAACTCCGACATGGACAGCCTGCTCCCTACAAACTCGCACATCGACGCCATGCTCCGGTCCTTGCCTGCTGAAGTGCTTCGCATCCCCCACAACCTGACACATCAATAATCCGCCGCTCGGTTTCCAGCCGGGCAAGGATCGACCGCTCGCCACAAGCTTGGGAAAACTCCAAATCACGCTTCCTTCGATTTGAATTTGAGCAGACTGCTCATTGCCTGGGCAAGCTGTGCGAGGACGGGGCGCACCGCGGCATTCCGCTGGTTCCAGATCAGAGAAACGGGGTGCCGCTCCAGCTTCAGCGGAGCCAGTGACCAATGGCAGTAGAGTTGCTCAGGGAACTCCGTCAGCGCCAACCCCGGCAGGATGGCCGCGCAATCACCACTCTTCAGCGCCGCTGAGGCATGGAGGTAGGAGGTGCATTCCAGGGCAAGGCGCATCCCCGCCTGCGGCGGCTTACTTTGACGGTTGAGGTAGGCGTCCACAGCGCTGCGGAGGGTTCCGGCGAGGGGGATGGCCATGGGGAGGGTGGTGAGAGCTTCGATGAGCGTGAGGTCAGGGCGGGGCAGGAGAGCGCGTGGGGCGATGAGGATTTCCTGGAGCACTCCGAGTTCTGCGGCTCCGGCCTCGCCGCGGTCCACCTTGCGGCGGACCAGGCCGAAGTCGTGGATGCCCTCCTGCACGCGGGCGGCGTTGGCGGAGTTGTCCTCGTGATGCATGACAAACACGGCGCTGGGAGCGGCCTTCCGCAGGGCCGGCAGCCGGGGCAGGATGAGCCACTGCAGCAGGCTTTCTGAAGCGGCCACGGATACCCGGATGGGCGCGTTCTGGCAGCTGGCGGCAAAGTCACCAAGGGCAGTGATCTGGCTGCGCCCCAAGGCGGCCAATTCCTCCCCGGCGGCCGTGAGCACCAGACCCCGGCCCTGACGGCGCACCAGCTCGGTGCCGAAGAATTCTTCCAACTCCCGGATCTGACGGCTCAGCAGGGACTGGCGGACGGCATCTCCCCGAGCCGCTCCGACGATGGACCCCGCGCCCGCCACGGCGCAGAACCCGGCGAGACGGTCGAGGGAAAAACCGGACTTGGAAAGGATACTTAAATTCATGACTGCATAGTAATGTTATATGTAATCCATGAACTGGCAAGACATTTCCACCGGGCGATGCTCCATCGTCAGGAAACCCCTGCGATCAAACTCAAATGAAAAATCAAACTGCCATGAATCCTGAAACCAATCCGGCCGGGGAACCAATCCAAAGGCAGCGCCCCGGTTTCATCAAATCGCTTGTAACAGTGTCAGGAAACCCTACGATAAAAATAGATGGATACGCCACTACCACGGACCAATCTGGATCACTTGCCAATCCGCAGCGGAACATTGCAGACACGTCTGGACTCGACCAAGGGAGTGTCGGTGGAGGAAAGCCAGAGGACAGCGCGGAACGCGGCATTGCGGACCGGAGTGAAAACCGGGGATCAAGTGATTCGCCCGGACTGGGCTCGTTACCGGGGTTAGACCCTGTTGCCCTTGCGGATGGTTTGATCGCGGTCGCCCCTGAGGACACTTTCGAGGGACAGGAACACCAGGTCTTTCGGGACGTCTCATCAGGAATGGCTGTAAAGTTGACCCAGCCCGCCGCTTTCGGGGCACGGGGTAGCCTTTCGGGCTACCTCACCCAGATGAAGGTGATTAATGAGCTTTTTGGCGATCAGGTCACCGTTGACGGCACCGTGCAGTTTCCCGGAGAGACTGGTTCCCGGTTGGTCTCTACCCAGCCATGGGTTCATGGTGACGAATCGTCACTAGAGGAGATCGGCGTTTACATGCGCCGCAAAGGTTTTGTCCGTTTGTTCGACGGAGCCTGGTGGGATCCCTCCACTGAACTACAGGTGACGGACGCTCTGCCGAAGAATTTCCGCACCGATTGCCTTCGCAGGGTCCACCCTATCGATTTGATTGTTGCTTGGCCATCCGCAAGGGCTCAAGAGCGCCTTGAGGATATGGTGAATGCTCAACCACAGCCCGATCCCCTGCCGGAACCCGCCGCCCTCGAAGCCAAGTCGCCCGCTTAATTTAGAGAGCAAGGCGATGAACCAGCTACCACGGGATCCTGCAAAACCGGGCCCGTCCGTGCTACAGAGGGGCCGCCATCGACGGCGGTGAACCTGCCGGGGGAAATCAGTTGGAGCGGCGTTTTTGGAAGCAATCCAGAAGGTGGGGATGAAGAGGGAATTCGATCCAGTATGGCAAGTGCGCAGGCTCCCCGCTCCTCAGGAACCGGCGACACAGTCCGCCGCCTCAATCGTAGCCGATGAACTCCGGCATGCCTCCAGTCAGCCACCACGCAGAACCCCGCCACACGCTTGAGCGAAAATCGAGAGTGGGAAAGGACGCAATAACGCATGACTAAACAGTCATGCTATATTCGATTCATAAACTGGAAAGATTATTTATCCGGGCGATGCTTCATTGTCAGGAAAAACCCAAACCAACCCTCCAATCCAATGAATCCTCTCGACATCATCGGCGACATCCATGGCCACTACGATAAGCTCATCGCCCTGCTCACCAAGCTCGGTTACGCCCCTCGCCACGGGATCTGGCAGCATCCGGAGGGAAGGCAGGTGGTCTTCCTGGGAGACTTCATCGACCGGGGTCCCCGCATCCGCAAGGTGCTGCAACTGGTGCGCGGCATGTGTGACGCCGGTCACGCCATGGCCGTGATGGGCAATCATGAGTTCAACGCTATCGCCTTTCATACCCCCGATGGGAAAAATGACCACCTCCGGCCGCGCACGGCTTGGAATCGCCAGCAGCATGCCGGCACCCTCGCCGAGTTCTTTGACCGCCCTGAAGAATGGGCCGGCTGGCTGGAGTGGTTCAAGGGCCTCCCCTTCTATCTGGATCTGGGTGGCATCCGTGCCGTCCACGCCTGCTGGCACCCCGCCGAAATGGCGGTGGTGGCCGGGAAAACACTCCATGATCCTGACTTTCTC
>CAIZWU010000247.1 GCA_903936775.1 uncultured bacterium
CGATGCCGGACTTGAAGTCCTGAATGCCGGACTCGGCGGCCTGCGCACCCGCTTTGGCTTCCTCCATCAGATCCTGTTCCAGCAAACCCGAGGTCATCTCCAGAGCTTTGCCGCCTTCCTGATTTTGTTGGAGTTCATTCAGCTCATCCATGAATTGCCGGGTCATGCGGCCTTCAGCGAGGAGCTTCTGCTGGGTCTCCTTCACGCTGGCCGCGTCCTCCTGGGCGAACTTCCGCATGCTGTCATACAGTTGCCGCGACACCAGCGGCTCGGCCCCCTCGGCGGACTCCGACAGTTCCGTGGCTTTTTTTGTAAGTTGCCGGGTGCGTTGCTGCTGTTCCGTCAACTGCTGCTGCGCGGCCTCGCGTTCCGGGGTGTCACTGAGCGTCCGCTGTTTGGGGTTGTCCAACTGCTCGAGTTGCTCCGTCACCTTTTCCTGACGATTCGCCAAGTCCCGGGCTTCAGAGCGGAGATCCCGCAGTTCCCCGGAGAAGGCGTTGCTGCTTTTTTTCCGAAGATCCTCCCTCATTTCCTCAAGCTGCCGCTGGGCCCGCGTGCCGGACGAAAGAGCCTGGGCCACATTGCCTTCGGCGGTCGCTTTGGCGGCTTCCTGGACATTCTGGCGGGCCTCCTCCAGTTCCTTTTTCTCCTGCGCCAATTGTTCCTGGTTTTCCGGTTTCTCCATCCGTTGGTTCAACTCATCCACGTCCGCCAGCATCTGCCGCTGCTCCTCTTCGAGCCGTTTCAGTTCCCGCTTCAATTCCTCCCGCTGGTCCTCGGTTTCAGCCGCTTGGAGCGCCGTCTGCAATTCCTTCAGCCGTTCGTTCACTTCCTCCTGGCGGCGGGCGAGTTCCTGCAGCCGGTTCAGCACCTGACGTTGTTCCCGCTGCGCAGCTTCCTGCGGGGCCTGGGCCTCGCTCTCCATCTGATAGCGGTTCTCCTCCTTGGTCAGGTCCATCTCGTCCATTTCCATCTGGCGCTGCTGTTCGGACGCGGACGCGGGTTGGCCCGGACTGCGGCTCCGGGAAATGCGGATCTCCCGCGCCCGCACCGCCAGCAGGGCTTGATAGGCTTTTTGTTCGGCAGCGAGGGCCGCCGTCAGCGGCGCGGGTTGTTTCTCCACTGCCTCCAACTCCTCCCCGGCCTGCTTCATGGCTTCCCGGGCGGTTTTCCAACCGGCAGCCACCCGGGCATCGCTGCTGCCTTCGGCGGCGGCCTCGGTAGCCTGCCCGAGGGCGTCGGTCTGGGAATTCCGGACCACTCCGATATCCGCGGGGGGCGGACTGGCGGTGCGTTGGAGTTTCCAGGTGGCGTTGATGATTTGTTTCTGCAGTTCCGCCAGTTTGGCGGCTTGCTCTCCGGCCCCGCCTTCCCCCGGAGGCGGTGGGGGCGCTCCCCCGGCAGCCTCCTCGCCCTGACGGAAAATTTCATCAAAGGGCCGGACCTCGCCAAAGAACAGGTCGCCCTCGGTGCGGCGGGTTTTTCCGTCAGGACCGATATCATCCGCCCACACAAACCACGAAATCAAATCATCCGGCTGCGCCTTCATTTCCTCCAGCCGCAACAGATGCTGGAAGGTCTGAGCCGCTCCGGCCGGCCCGTCCTTGCCGAGCTCCAACAGGGCCGGTTCGCTACCGCCATGGGTGAAGGCCATGCCCCAGGAAAGGACGCCAAAATCATCCGAGACGGTCCCGGTGAAGAGCATTTCCTCCAGAGCCGAGGGACGCTGATCGCCTTTCGGTGAAGTCAATTTGATGGTGGGCGGCTGGTTGGGCAGCACCTCGATGGTGAAAACAACAGGAACCTTGTTCACCCGTTGGCCGGAATCGGTCAGGATGAGCTCATAAACCTGGCTGGCCACCAGCGGAAAATCCGTCAGGGTGGCGATGGCTTTTTGCGGATCCACCGCCAGCGGCACCTCTGGGGCCTCCTTCTCCCGGGGTTTCAGCACCGCGGAAACCACGGGTTTATTGAGTTGCAGGTCCAGCCGCAGCCGGGTGCCCTCCACCGCACTGGCGCGGCGGGTATCCTCGGTGCGTTTTTCCGGAAGTTTGGTCCAGGCGGGATACGTCAGGCTCACATCCGACCGCTCGAGTTTGGGATACTCGAAGACCTTCACCGAAAAATCGCGGGTCCGTTTCCCATCGTAATCGACGCGGTAACGGAAATCCTCTTTTACATCAGGCACGCTGCCGCCGAAGACCGGATCGTTGAGGCTTCGGACCAGCAGCTGCCGCCGCTCCGTTTCCGGGGTATTGCCGGTCACCAACTCCACGGTGGAAGGCACCGTTCCGGTAAAGCGCACCATCACCAGCAGGCTACTCCCCTGCTCCAGAGCGGTGTCGCCGGGGGTCACTTCGATTCCGTCCGACAACTTCACGCTACCCTCCGCGGCTGCCAGAACCGGACGGACCGGCGCGGCGGGCGCCCACAGAAAAATAGCGGTGCAAGCCCCGGCGGCCAACAGACTGACAGCCTGCACCGCGTCCAACGCCCGGGGGCGCACCAGCAACTTCCAGTCGTGATCCAATCCGTGCTGGATGGTTTCCTGAAGCAGACGCTCCTCGATGAAGGCGGGTTCGTGCTCCGGATTGATTTCCACAGCGGTCAGCAACCGGCCATCCAAGGCGGGATGACGGGCTTCAATGCGGCGGGCGAGGGCGCGGTAATCGGGTTTGGCAAAATACCCCAGGGCCAGGATGATCAGCTGCCCCAGGACCGTAGCGAGCGTCCAGAGACCGAGGGCCCCATCAGAACCGGCCGGGCCGGGGCCATGGAACATCAGCCAACCCGACAAAGCGGCCAGCGTCAACCAGAGGGCGGTGCGGGAAAGGAGCTGCCAGCGGCGGTGGCGTTGCCACGCGGGGAGCAGGCGGGCTTTGAGATAGGGATTGATCATACGGCAGATCCTCCAGGGGCAGGAGCGCGCCGGGCGCTGAGACCGGCGAGCAGGGTTTCGATCAGTAATACGGCCAGCGCCGCGATCATAATCCAGCGCCACAATTTTTGGCGGCTTTCCGTTTCCACCGCGGGAGCAGGACCGGAGCTGGGGTCGACGGACTCCCGGGAGCCAGCCCGCCGCACCGGAACGCCGAGGCGGTCCAGTTCATCCGTGGGGAGCGGCAGGGTGCGGGATTCGGCAGGGTCCAGATTGACCGCGAAATTTTTAGTGAGGATTCCGCCCGTGGCGGTGTAGAGACCGGGCTGGGTGGCCGCCGTAAAGGCCCCCGCTTCCGGCGTGACCGTGGTGGTGGTCCCATCCGGATGCCGGACGGAAACGGGACCCACCCCGGTCAGCCCCAGCAGGTTCAAGGCGACAGCTTGTCCGGCAAAAAACTGGGCAGGAGGCGTGATGACCGCTCCGCTCCATTCCAGCAGTGAGGAAAGCATCGGCACAAATTTGGAGGAGAGCGCCAATTGACTGGCTTCGGGTTGCCACCCGGAGGCCAGGACCATCAGCCGGCCCTGGCCCACCGGGACTTCCACGAGGGCGGGATCGCCGGAGTCGAACCGGGCCAGCACCCGGCTGCCGGGCAGGGCGGTGGCGGCGAATTTGGTGTATTGCCAGAAGCGGATTTTCGTGAAGTCGCTGAAGCGCGGATCGGCAAAGGGCACAAAGAGAGGATGCTTGAAATCGATTTCTGATAACATCCCGTAGGTGACCGCCTTGATGTCCTCAAGGGGCACGGCTCCGGTGCCCGTGATTTCCGCCAGCGCCGGGGCCGCGGCGGCGGACAGGATCAGCAACGCGGTGCGGCCGGATTGCAATTGCTGGTGGAGGAAGCTTGCCTGGGCGGGCGGGATCGCGCCATTGGCGAAAAAGATGGCGGGCTGGCCGGGCAGAATCACGGGAAGCGGAGCTTCCGGCGGGACCGGGTTCAATTTCACCGAGACCTGACGGGATTCCGGAAGGGCCCGGTTCAGGAAAAAGAGCGGCTTTTTGGAATCCGTCAGGGATTCCGCACCGAAATACCAGGCGGCGACCTCAGTGGTGACGGGCGGGGCGGTGAATATGGTGTTATCAAAGGAGGCGGGATCGCCTTTGAGGAGGATGAGGCGGGAGTGCTGGAGCGCGGACTTGAAGTCCGCCCCGGCTTGCTGGCTCTGCGGCTGACTGGCGGGGCTGGAGGTTGCCGTGTTATTGCTATTTGTTTGAATGGTGGAGTTTAAGGGCGGGGGTTGAGCGGGCCGGTGCTCCGGGGCGGACTGCAAGTCCGCGCTCCAAGGGAGAGCCACCACTTTGGACTGCCCAGGCGGTACCACCACATCCTGGGCGGGACCCGTGAAAGCCCCGCCAGTGGCTGCCCAGCCGATTTGGAACTGCTCCCCTGTGCTGTCCGGCGCATTCCACAACCGCACCCGGGCCTGGGGTGCTTCCCCGGCAGCAAGAGGGGAGGAATCGGGCGCGAGTTGCAGCCCAGCGTTGCCGGTTTGTTTTGGAGTCAGGGCGATGCTGGTCACAAACACTTCCTGGGGCCATTCCCAGCCCTGCAGGCCTTCCACGCGGCTGCCTTCCTGGAGGTCGCTGATCAGGATGATTTCCCCGCCGCCGGGACTGGTCTCCCCTGGCGGGATTTCCGCCAGCCGCTCGGCGGCAGTGGTGAGGGCAGCCGCCAATGGGGTGTTGCCCCAGCCGGGTTTGACTTCGGCGAGGCGGCCTGAGGCGGTGGCGGCCCGGCTTTCGGCGGGGAGGGCGGTCCATTCCGTGAAATCCATCAGGCGGCGCGTGGTGGCATCGAAGGTCCAGAGGGCAGCCTGGTCACCAGGCCCGGCACCGCGCAGGAGTTCCTCCGCTTTTTCCCGGGCCGCGGGAAAGAGGCCATCCCGCTGCATGCTGGCACTGGTATCCACGAGGATGACGAGGCGCCGGTTTTTGCCAGGATTTGGATTGAGAGGCGTCTCCGTGCGGAGGAAGGGACGGGCGAAGGCGAGCGCCAGCAGGGCCAAAGCGGCCGCGCGCAGCAGGAGGAGCAGCCAGTTCTCAATCCGGCTGCGCTGGGTGAGGCGCGGGGGATCCGGCTGGAGGAATAACAAGGAACTGAAACGGGTCCGGTCGCGCGTGGTGCGGCGGATCAGATGGAAGACCACCGGCGCCGCCACCGCGAGGGCCCCGAGGAGGAAGAGAGGAGCGAGGAAGTTCATCGCGCCCCCCTTCTAACCAGCCGGCCGCGCTTCAGCCGGTCCTGGAAAAAATCAGTGAGGGCCTGCTCCAGCGGACGGGCCGTGGAGAGGACATGCAGGACCGCCCCGAGTTTCCGGCAAAGGGCCGCCAACGCTTCCTGGTGGGCCCGAAGGCGGGCGAGATAGCCGGCGCGGGCGGCGGCGGGATCGACGTAGAGGGTGCGGCCGGATTCAGCGTCCTCGAAAACGGAAGGAGTGGCGAAGTCGAGGGTGAGTTCGGCGGGGTCGAGCACCTGGAAGAGGACGGTTTCGTGGCCGGAAGCGGTCAGGGAAACGAGCTGGCGTTCGAATTCATCGAGCGGAGTCAGGAAGTCGGAAATGACCACCATGAGGGCACGCTTCCTCACCATTTCCGTGATGCGCTGGATCGGCTTGATGAGATTGGTGGCCGCGCCGCCCGGCGGCTTGTCGAGGGCGATGATGATCTGCCGCAGATGGCCCACCCGCTGGCGGGCCGGGAGGTAGTCGCGCAGGGCGTCATCAAAGCTGAGCAGTCCGACAGCATCGCCCTGGAGGTGGAGGAACCGGGCCAGAGTGGCGGCGAGAGTGGCGGCATATGCCGCCTTGGTCCAACCAAGGGTGCCGAAATCCATGGAGTGGCTTTGGTCCACGAGGAGATGGCAACGGAGGTTCGTTTCGTCCTCAAACTTCCGGATGTAATACCGGTCGCTCCGGGCATAAACGCGCCAGTCGAGATGGCGGGGATCGTCGCCGGGCGTGTATTGGCGGTATTCGGTGAACTCGACGGAAAAGCCGTGATACGGACTGCGGTGCAGGCCGGACCAGAAGCCCTCGACCACGGCGCGGGCGCGCCATTCCAAGCTGCGGATGCTCATGAGCGCGGCCGTATCAATCCGCGACGCCGGCGGCGGAGCCGTGGCGTTGGCGGAGGAGGGCGGGGCAGACATGGAGGAAGAAAAGACTGGCCCAGGAGCCAATAGGCCGGATAGGGCTTCCTTTTTTGAGGTGATCAGGCTTTGACGTGATCGAGCAGTTTCTGCACGACATCATCAATGCGGATGGCATCGGCTTCGGCGCGGTAGTTCAGCAGCACGCGGTGGCGGAGGACAGGGGCGGCGAGAGCCTGGATGTCCTCCAGCTTGACGTGCACCCGGCCTTTGAAAAGGGCGCGGGCTTTGGCGCCGAGGATGAGGGATTGGCCGGCCCGGGTGCCGGCGCCCCAGCTGACCCAGTCGTTCACAAAATCAGGGGTGCCCGGCTGGCGCGGCCGGGAAGCGGCGGCCAGCCGCACCGCATAGGTGACGAGTTCCTCCGTGACCGGCACCTGCTGCACGAGTTGGTGGAAACGCTGGACATCGGCTCCGGTGAAGAGGGGCTCGATCTTCACGGGGCGGCCGCTGGTGGTGCGCATGACAACCTGCACTTCCTCGGCTTCGGGAAGATAGTTCATCACGACATTGAACATGAAGCGGTCCAACTGGGCCTCCGGCAACGGATAGGTACCTTCCATCTCGATCGGGTTCTGCGTGGCCAGCACAAAAAACGGTTCGGCGAGCGGGTGACGCACCCCCATGGCCGTGACCTGGTGTTCCTGCATGGCCTCCAGCAGGGCGGCCTGGGTCTTGGGCGGGGTGCGGTTGATTTCATCGGCCAGCACCATGTTGGCGAAGATCGGACCGGGGACGAAGGTCATGGTGCGGCCAGCGCCGGAGTCCAGCAGGATTTCCGTGCCGGTGATGTCCGCCGGCATCAGATCGGGGGTGAACTGGATGCGCTGGAAATGGAGGTCAAAGATCTGGGAGATGGATTTGACCAGCAGGGTCTTGGCGAGGCCCGGGGCCCCGGTGATCAGACAGTGCCCCCCCGCGAGGAGGGCCAGCATGATTTGCTCAATGACCTCGCGCTGCCCCACGATGACTTTGCCCAGTTCCTCCTCAATGCGGTGCCGGCCGGCCATGAGGCGTTCGACGAGTTGGTGGTCGGACTCCGCGGGGGACGGCAGGGGGGTGGAAGTGGGATCGGTGCTCATTCAGTGGGTCATGACGTAAAAGATGATATTGATCGCGAGCGGATAGGCGGTGCGCTCGGAAAACTGTTTAAAGTAAAAGGCGCTTTCCCCCTCGCGTTCCCAGCCGTCGCCGTTGTCGGTGTTATGCAGGGCGATCACCATGGGGCGCCCCTTGTCGTCGAAGATGGCCCGGTGGTGGACCTCCTCCGCATCCTGCCGCTCGTAAGTAGGCCCGCCGAATTCGCTTTCCGCCCCGAGGTTGATGTTGGGGACCTGGGCCTTTTCCTTGATGGTGAAAACGCTGCGGTAAAGCGGATGGGTCAGGGGAATTTCCCCGAAGGAGCGGTTGGGCAGGACCTGTTTGATCACTTCCTCACAATTCGCCCACTCGTCTTCGCCCCAAAAATCGTCGAGCAGCAGGAATCCGCCGTTTTCGAGGTATTTCCGCATCGCGATCACTTCCTCATCGGTGAAGGAGAGCGCCCCGGGTTCGGCGATGTAGACAAAGGGATAGTCGCTCAGTTCCGGGTCGGTGGGACGGATGATGCGGGCGTCCGGATCGACCTTCATGCTGGTCATCTGCTGGAGACGCCAGGAGAGGTTGAGGTCGCTATCCGGGAGGTCGGTGGCCCAACCACCACCCCGGCCGTAGCCTCCGCGTTCATAACGGATGCGGGCAAAGGTGAAAACATCGGTCTTGAAGCCCTCCGCATATTCCCAGGCAGGAGTGCCGGTGCTGCCGGAAGGAACCTCCCGGGCGGTGCGGATATCGCCAAAATCCCTCCCTCGGCCCCACCGTTGGGCGGAAGCCAACCCTGCCGCGAGCAGCAGGGCGGGGAGGAGCAGGCGGCGGGGTTTCATGAAATCATCGTCGGAGGCATGGACCTTAACGCCGGAACCAACCGGAGCGTTTCAGTTCCGCGACCATGGCACGGCCTGAGGGAATGGGCCATCAAAAGCTTTCCGGGGGCGAAGGATGCGCCTTGAAATTTTGCGGGCGGTCCCAGGGTCGCCGGCCCACCGGCATAGATTGTCATCCCCGGAAATTCGGATTAGAGAGTTCGAGAGAAATGGGTTCGTTTGGCAAAAACCGCCGCTTCTCATTACCCCCGCTCGGAGACTTCCACGGACAGCGGCGCGGGGATGGTCTCTCCCCGGCGCATCCGCTGCACCCGCTCCAGTTGGGCCATCGCGCGACACTTCTACCGCTCCAACCTGGTCCCGTAGCGCCTGATTTTATCCAGCACCTCACCGGAGGGCAGGATAGCCGCCGCCTGTTTTGCTTCCTCGGCGGCTTCCTCCTCCTCACAGCGCTCCAAATGGCAACGAAAGACGCAGATCCTGCGATTCAGAAAATCCAGCGTCGCCGTCCGGTGTGCTTCCCCCGGAGCGGTTTCCGGCAGGGCCGGGGCCTCCGCCAGCTTCCGGCGCAAGTCCTCCAAGTGCCGTCCCAAAGCCGGATGGCGGCATTGGGCAGCTCTGTTTTGACAAACCGTTGATCAAGAAAGCGCACCCAGCGCCTGCGGTTCAACGACGGGGGAGGCATTCCTGAAGCCACTGAACACTCCTGGAAGCATCGATTCCGATGGCCCGCCCCTGCGGGCTCCCCATCCAAAGGTCAGTTCTTCAATTCAAGAAAAAATCCACCTGCCACCGGCACATTTCGCACATCCTCAGGCAACCCCCGCGTCGGCACAGCGTCTCCCACGTTCCTGGCGGACTGCAAAAGTGGACCCGCCGCAGTTCCCGGCCCGGTGGGGGGCCAGAGAGGCCGTTGGGGTTTTCCCTGAGTGGAATTTCCCCTGATCCACAGTCACTCGTTGACATTCGGAGTGCTCAACATTAATGCAAATTCACTTGCTCTGGGCGGAATGGAATTCCGCACGGACTTGCTGATCCTTCGATAATGACTCCGCCCTGAACCAGAAAGACACGCAGTAATCCTGCCTGATAGCCCGCCTTCGCAAGGCGGCACCCTGCACTTTCGTGGTCATCCGTGCGAAAAGGCACGCCGATGGATAACCGAATCTTTCCGTCCAGCGTCATCCCCCTCTCCCCTCCGTGTTCTCATCCTCCTATCTTTCTTCGTGGTCCGGCAATGTCCGCAATGATCTTCTCGCGGGTCTCGTCGTCGCGCTCGCGCTGATTCCTGAGGCCATTGCTTTTTCCATCATTGCAGGGGTGGACCCCAAAGTCGGCCTCTACGCCTCCTTTTGTATCGCCGTCGTCACCTCTATTTTCGGCGGCCGGCCGGGCATGATTTCGGCCGCCACGGGAGCAATGGCCCTGGTGATGGTGTCTCTGGTCAGGGATCATGGCTTGCAGTATCTGCTGGCGGCCACCCTGCTGACTGGGGTGTTCCAGATCATCGCCGGCCTGCTCAAGGTTGGCGGGGTGATGCGCTTTGTTTCGAAATCGGTCATGACGGGTTTCGTCAATGCGCTGGCCATCCTCATTTTCATGGCTCAACTGCCGGAGTTCAAAGGAGCCGGCCCCCTGGTTTACACCATGGTCGCCGGAGCTCTCGCGATCATCTATCTGCTGCCCCGCCTCACGAGGGCGGTGCCTTCTCCCCTGGTCGCCATTATTGTCATGACGGTGGTGGCCATCGCGTTCAAGCTGGATGTGCGCCGGGTGGGGGATCTCGGAGCCTTGCCGGACTCCCTGCCATTTCTGCTCAGGCCACAGGTGCCCTTCACCTGGGAGACTTTGAGGATCATCCTGCCTTACTCCGCGGGTCTTGCGGTGGTGGGGTTGCTGGAGTCCTGGATGACGGCTCAAATCGTCGATGAAATGACGGATACTCCCAGCGACAAGAACCGCGAGTCCACCGGTCAGGGTCTGGGCAATATTGTCGCCGGGCTCTTCGGCGGCATGGCGGGTTGCGCCATGATCGGCCAGTCGGTGATCAATGTGAAATCCGGAGGCCGTTGCCGCCTCTCCACATTTATTTCAGGGGTCGTGCTCCTCCTCCTGATCGTGGCGGGGAATCACTGGGTCAAACAAATCCCCATGCCCGCCCTCGTCGCCGTCATGATCATGGTTTCCATCGGCACCTTTTCCTGGGCTTCCATCAAAAACATGCGCCTGCATCCGAAATCCTCCAGCATTGTCATGCTCTCCACGGTCGGCGTAGTGGTGGCCACCCATAATCTGGCGATCGGGGTGGGCGTCGGGGCGCTGCTCAGTGGCATTTTCTTTGCCCGCAAGGTGGCTCAGTTGCTCCGCGTCCGGAGCACATTGGATCAGGCTGGGGAATGCCGCACTTACACGGTGACCGGACAGATTTTTTATGCCTCCGCAGAGGCCTTCGTGCAGGAGTTCAACTTCAAGGAAGTGCTGGCCAAAGTCCGGGTCGATGTCACCCACGCCCACCTGTGGGACCTCACCGCGGTGGCGTCCCTGGACAAGATCGTTCTCAAATTCCGCCGTGAGGGAACCGACGTCGAACTCATCGGCATGAACGAAGCCAGCGCCACCCTGGTGGACCGCCTTGGCATCCATGACAAGCCCGGCGCTCTGGAACGGCTCCCGCCCCCCTAACTCCTTAAATTCCAAATCCATGGCCCATATTCTCAGCTGCACGGATGGTTCCCCGTATGCCGCCAGTATTTACCAGCACAGCGCCTGGGCCGCCACCCGGCTAGGGATCGGCGTCAAGGTGCTCCACGTGCTCGATGCCCACCGCGAGCGCAGTCAGGGCGGCGATCTCACCGGCGCCATCGGTTTCAATGCCGGAGCCGGGCTCACCGAGGAACTGGTGAAATTTGAAGAAGCCCAGGCCCGGATCGCCCGGATCAAAGGCAAAGCCATCCTTGATGACGCCCGCCAACAGCTCACTGCCGCCGGCGTCGCGGACATCGAAACCCTGCAACGGCATGGTTCCCTCGTTGAAACCCTGACCGAACTGGAGGCGGCCGCGGAACTTATCGTAATCGGCAAGCGCGGCGACCATGCCGCTTCCGCCAAGGGTCATCTCGGGGGACAATTCGAACGGGTGATCCGCACCAGCATCCGACCCGTGCTGGCCACCTCCCGGGCCTTCCCGCCCATTTCGAAGTTCCTGATCGCTTATGACGGTGGCCCCAGCATCACCAAGGCCTTGGATTTCCTGATCACCAGTCCGCTGCTGAAGGGCATGCCCTGTCACCTTTTGCGTGCCGGGAAAATCGACGACAACGCCACATGGTACCTGGAAGAAGCCGCACAACGACTGCGTCAGGCAGGCTATGATGTCACCAGTACGGCCACGGCCGGATCCCCTGAAGACAGCATCACCGCCGCGGTCACCGCCCAGCGGGCCGATCTCCTGGTGATGGGGGCCTACGGCCACAGCCCCATCCGCCAACTCATTCTCGGCAGCACCACCACGTCCATGGTGCGCACCTGCGGCGTGCCCGTGCTGATGTTCCGCCAGGAGGACCCGGACTGGGAGCCCCACCGGTGATCTCCACCGCTTTCTGCTAAACGATGAATAAAAAACGGTTCAATCCCTCTTCCTCCATGGTTTTTCCTGGTCGTTACGGGCGGCGAAGCTTGCTGGCACTGGCAGCGGCAGTCTGCATTGGCGCGACTGCTGGCTTCCGGTGCGGCAAAAAACCCACGCCACCTGCAGCGCCGGCCACCTCAGGAGTGCCGCACGGTCCGGCCAAGTCCCTGCGCCAACAGATCGAAAAAGTCACCGGTGGTCACACCCGCATCGTCTGGGCGCGCGACTATGGCGAAGGCAAGGACACCTTCGCAAACGGCACCAAGCTCGCGCTGATGGGACTGGACACACGGATGGCCTCGGCAGAACGGGTCCTCTCCGGAACCCGGGGCAATTTCTCCCGCCCCCTGCTTTCACCGGACGGCGCCACGGTGGTCTGCAGCCGCCGCACCGCCACGGGCGACCCCAAGGTTCCCCAATGGCAGTCGGAAATCCTTGCCGTCCCGTGGGAAGGTGGTCCCCTGCAGTCCGTCCGTTCCGGCTACGCGGTGGATGTGTGGCAGGAGCCGCAGACCGGCCGGACCTGGGTCTATGCTTTCACGACCCTGCGCGATGGCATCAGCTCCAACCCTGAAGGCTACCGGATGGTCCGCTTCCGCCTCTCGGAACCTGACAAGGAGGAGGTGATCTGGGAGAAGGGATTGATGAGCGGTGATAACATTCAATTGAACCGCGCCGGCACCGCCGCCAGCGGGCTGATTCCCTGGCCGAATGCCGGGACCTTCGATTTTGCATCAGGGCGTTTCATCCGTTACCGCAATGGCTGCTGGCCTTCCCTCGCTCCGGATGACTCCGGGGTGGTCTGGGTCTTTGATGGCACTCACGAAAATCTCCGGCTGTTTCTACCCGGGGTCGAGGGGGACTGGCGGGTCCCCATGGGCAAACTGGAATCCTTGAAAGGAAAGGCGGCCTATCACCCCCGCTGGTCCAACCACCCCCGCGTCGTCTGCTTCACCGGACCCCATCCGGTCAAGGTCAGTCAAGGCAGCGGACGGGTTTCCGTGATGCTTGCCCGCTTCAATGCAGGCCTGACCGCCTTCGAGGAGTCCGTCTCCCTGCGCAATCCTGCCGCCGAGCCTGATTGTTATCCCGACGTCTGGGTTGCGGGTGGCGGGGAAGTCCATCTGGACCTCGCCAGCGTCGGTTCCAAGCGGGTCCGGGAGCTGGCTGCAGCCGCGCCTGCCAAGGCCGTGACCGCGTGGGACGCGGCAGCGGAGAGCTTGTGTTTTGTCTGGCAGCGGGCCAATACCAACAACGCCATCACCGGAGAAAAACGTGAGTCCAGTGTGACTCCGCACCGTCATGCCCGCTTTGGTCCGCGGTTCGACATGCTCACGCAGGGAGGGTATTTTGTCCTGGATGACGCCTCGGCCAAGTCCATCCGCAAGGCCCTCACTTCCGGGCTGTGGGCCATGGAAATAGCCATCACCCCGTTGGCTGAGGGTTCCGCGACGCCTCAAGTGATCTTCCGCGCCGGGCCTGACCTGGAAGTCCAGCAGAGCCTGCACGATTTCATCATCCGGATCGCTGGCAAGGACTGGCAGCTCGGAGCGGGACTCAGCGCGGGGCAGACCACCCACCTTGCTTTTGGACGCAGCAGCACCCGGGACGGGCCGCCCACGGTCTGGCTGAATGGCCAATCCCAGGAGGCGCGGCCCGTGGACACCGGGCTGCGCGCTCCGCTGGCCCCGGCGGATACGACGGAAGTCCAGTTCGGTGCCCGTCTGGAGGGTGCCGCCGCCTGGACCGGGCGGTTGGAGACCATTGCTTTTCACGCCAGTGCTCCCGATCCCTCGCGGGTCGCGGCCCATGCCGCCTGGTGGCAGCAGCAACTCACTGGATCGACCCCGCCTGCCCGCACCGTGGTGCGCGCCCGGCTGGAGGAAGCAAGCCCCCGTGCCACCCCGGAAAGCATCGGCACCTATCGCCGCTCATGGACTTCCGCGCTTTATAAAAAGTCCGCCCTCATTTCCGGCCCGGATCCGGGTGCCACTTTCGGGGTCGCCCACTGGACGATCCTGGACGGCCAGCCCGTCACCGGTCCACCCGGCAAGCCTGGGGAAGAACGGGAGCTGATCCTCGAACCCATGGCTGGCCATCCGGAAATGGATAGTGAACATGGTTCGGAGGAAATTCTGCCGGACGGAGTTCCCTTGTTCCTTGATACCGGCCAGCCCGGAGCCTGAGACTACCCTCTCAGTTTTGACGGGGCTTCCGGGGCGGCACGGAGGCAGCAGGTCCAGGGTTGACTTTCGATTTTGACCGGACAGAGGGTTTCAGCCGTGGCACTGGCATGGCTGCAGGTTTGATGTCAAGCGCAGGCGGGACCTTCGCGGAGGGAGACTGCGCAGGTGCCTTTACCACCGCCACCCCTGCCGGGCCGGGCACCACCCCGGCCTTTGGCACCACAGGTTCGTCACGCGGCGTCAGCGGGATGCCGGCGGCCTGCCGCTTGGCCAGCGCGGCCTCAGTCTCGGTCAATATCACCCGCAGGACACCATGTTGATAGCGATAGTGCGCCGCCAGCCCGCCGTCCGGGGTCCATTCCCGGTAGTCGCCGTGCCAATGGACGTTTTCGTCCACGGCTGCCTCCACTTCCATCAAGCCTTGGTTATTCCATCGGCGGAAGGTTCCCTCCGCGCCCGCCTTCACGCCTACGGTCACTTCCGTCTCCCGCTGCCCATTCTCATGCCAGGAGGCGGCAGAAACCGGCAGGCCTCTCTGGAAGTGCTGCACCTGTTTGATGCCGCCATGGCTGAAGTAGTCCACGGTGTCGCCATCACGGATGCCTTTGGTATAGCCCTCTTTCCGCTTCAGCTTCGACGGATCATTGGGGAAGTAGGCCGTGGTCTCTCCCGTGAAGGGCTGGTAAGTGCGTGGTTCGTAGGCCAAACCGTCCGCGGCCATACGGACCACCACCGGCCTGCTGGCGGCCGGAGCGGCGGAGAGTGCCGCGGGCGGAGGGGGCGCTGCTTTTTCACAGGAGGGCAGGCCCAGCAGGCACCAACCGCTGGCGAGGGCGGCCACGTGGAATTTCGGAATCTTCATTGAGGCGGGTGGGCGGAAGGGTCGCGGCTATTCAGCGGAGGGGGTGACGACGGTTGGACGGTCCGGGATTGCCGGCTTTGGCAGTTCCACGCCCGCCGCCTGCCGGGCCGCCTTCGATTCCTCGGTTTCGAAGATTATCTGCTGCAGGAGCCCGTTTTTAAAGATGTGGTGTGATTTCAGTTCGCCCGCCCTGGTCCACTCCTTCAATTCGCCGTGCCAGCGTTCCTCCGCATCCAGACCAGCGGTGGATTCCAACGTACCGTCCTCATACCAGCGCTGATAGGGGCCTTCGCCCTTGTCCTGGGCGTTGAGATTCAACTCAACCTTCATTTGGCCGTTTTTATGATAACTGGCGGCGTATTTCGGCACTCCTTTTTCGTAACGGCGCAGCGCCTTGGTCTTGCCGCTCTTGAACAGTTCCAACTTGTCGCCATCCCGCTTTCCTCCGGTATACGGCTCCTTCAGTTTCACCAGCCAGGGCATCTCCGCATAGGGAGCGATGGCGTCCCCGGTGAATGGCTGCGTGGCCCCCGGCAGATACGCCAATCCGTCGGCCCGCATCTCCACCGCCACCGTCCCGAGGAGCTTCCGCTCCTGGACTTTCACTTTCGCGGGTTTCCCTTCCTCTTTCCGGCAAGCCACCAGTCCGCTGCCTGCCACCGCCCCAATTACCACTATTAAGCTCAATGAAAAAACGTTCATCTTCGAAACTTAGGCAGCCCCCTCTATCCGTGCAAGTCCGCATCCCTGAGGTCTGGACCGTGGTCAGGGATACGCAAGACTACGGTCCGGCAGACTACTCCTGGCCGCGGCCAGCCTGCCACTCCCCAACCGGCTTCTTCCCCATTGCCCTCCGCTCCGGCCGGCCCCTATCGGCCGTTATCGGCCCTCAAAACAGTCATGCCGGATCCGTCCCTCGAAATCATCGCCTCCTTATTCTCCCGTTGGGAAGCCAGCGGAACTGGTTCACCGGGCGTACCGCCGGCACTTCCATAACGCAAAGTGGCCAAAATGGGCACTACTTCAATATCCAGAAAAACAGGATGGCCACTGCCGTCGGAGGCAACGCTCCGGCCAATAGTCCGGGAGGGCTGATGCCTTCGCTGCCGAAGACCTTGGCATTTTGCAGGATACCGCTTCCGGCGGGGTTGGGTGCATTGGCAATGACGGTGAGGCCGCCGCCGGTGACGGCTCCAGCGACGAGGGCATATTTCAGCTCGTCGCTGATGCCTTCGACCAGAGAGCCGAGATAGGTGAGCGCGGCGTTGTCGGTAAGGGCGCTCAATCCGGTGGCTCCGAAAAACAAGGTGGCTCCGTCCATCCCTGCAATCAGTGGTTTGAGCCACCACGACTGCAGGGATCCCAAGGTGACCAGCCCAGCCAGGAAGAAGCCGACAAGCAGGCCTTCGCGGAGTTTCAATCCATCCTGATACTCACGGGTGGCAGAGACCAGCCCGAGGAACAGCATGAAGACGCCGAAGAACACGTCGGGATGATGCGCAAAGCCGACGACAGCTGCTAGAAAACCGAGGGGCGCCAAGGTGAATCACACGGGAATGGGGCTGACCTTGAGCGTCGGGACGTCGAGACCCTGCAGTTCCTTGCGGAACACTCCTGCGACAAGCGCGGTGGAGAAGAGGCAACTCACCACCGCCTTCCACCCGAAGGAGGTGAGCATGAAGGGGGTGTCCCACTCCCATTTTGAAGCGACCATGAGCACGGGCGGGGCCGCAAAGTGGGTGAGCGTGCCGCCGATGGACACATTCACAAATAACAGCCCCAGCGTGGCCTAAGCCAGCTTCAGGCTGATACCACGATCGAAATAACGGCGCTTGAACAGGATGGCCAGGAGGGTCATCGCCGCCGGCTGCGTGATGAGTGACCCCAGCAGGCTGCCTGCGCAGAGGGCGGCGCCGTGAAAGGGCAGGCTCTCACGCATTGGGAGCAGCCGGGCAATGAAAGAGATGAATGCCTCCGCCAGCTTCACCACCGGCCGCGTAGCGGCGACGCCCATCACCACCAGCACAAATTTCGGCTCGGTGAAGTTCAGACCCTCAATATAGTCCACCGCTTCAGCCACGGAACCTTTCATGGCCGCGATGCCGGTAAACAAAGCCGCCGCCCACAGCCCGAAGACCACTTCCGTTTCCGCCAGAAAATGCAGCAGGTTTTCCGCAATGGACCCTTTCGGATGCTGGTGCGCCCAGTGAGCGAAACGTTTGACGGAAAACGTGTGCCTTACGGCCAAGGCAAACAGCACACTGGCAAGAATTCCGATGAGGGAAGCTGTCATCAAAAGGGGGTGTTTTCGAGGGTAACGAGGACAAAAGCGAGATACAATGCCAACAGGACAAAACCGCGCCAACGCCCCAGCCATCCACCCCTCCCTGGCAAAATCATGAGGGTGGTGACGACTCCAAAGACGAGACTGGGCATCAGTTCCGGCATTTTCACGGGATACGGCTGAATAAGTGCCGCCAGGGCGGCGATGAAGAGTGCGTTGAAGACATTGCTGCCCAGAATATTTCCCAGGCCCACATCGTGATGCCCGCGGATCCGCGAAATGATTGTCGTCGCCAACTCCGGGGTGCCCGTGGCAACGGCAACTACCACTGCGCCGACCATGAAGGGACTCCAGCCGAGGGCCAAGGCCACCCCTTTCCCTCCATGCACCACGAACTGGGCCGCTGCGATGAGCAATCCCAACCCTGCCACGACCTGCACTGCAATTTTGCGTGGTGCCGCCCGGCCCGCCTCAATTACTTCCTCCACATTCCTCGCCCGGTGCCGCCGTGCATGACGCACCACCATGGCCAGCCACAGGGCGAAAAGTCCCAGCAGGATCAGGGCATCGGGCCGCGAGAACCAGCCATCCCACAGTACCGCGGTCATGATAAGTGGAACCGCCAGGGCGCAGGCCCAGTCACGGCGCACGCCGGCATCCTCCGCCTTCATGCCGGAGAATGACAGCACCAAGGCCAGTACGAGGGCGATGTTCAGCACGTTGCTGCCAAGCACGTCGCCCAATGAAATCTCCGGCACCCCATCCACAGCCGCCTGAATGGCGACCATCAGTTCCGGCGATGAAGTGCCAAACGCCGTCACCGTAACCCCGATCACCGCCACTGGCCAGCGTGCCCATCTCGCCAGACCTACCGCCCCATCCACAAAAAGGGAGCCGCCGAACCAAGCCAGCACCACACCGGCCAGCAGGAGAAGAATGGAAATGGTCATGGAGATGGGAGCCACTGGACCCGCTCCATGCTGGCCGGTCCGCCACTGCTAGCAAGCGGGTTGAATACCATTGCGGTCTATCGTGCCCGGCCGGCCTCTGCCCGGCATCCTCCTCCGCCAGCACTGTCACCAGAAATCCTGACACGGTGACGGTCTTCAAGGAGAGACCCGCCCTGTGGCACAGCGGGGCCAGCAAACTGCCGAAGCAATCGGTGATCCAGATCGAGGTTTTACCGCGCGCCGTCCAAAAATCACGGATGCCCGGGGCAGGCGAGGCCGGGTTTGACCTCAGAAAACCCGGCATTTGATATCAATGTCAGGAAAACCCCGGGGGCATGCCACTGGGTTCCTGCCGGGCAGGGGCAACAAGGGTTTACGGGCCTCCCCGGATGGCCCCGGTGATTCAAATTTCAGGGTTTACCTGGACGGGAACACCCTGTGCTACGCCTGCCTGCCAAACTCACCGTCAAGGTCCGGTTGCCTTCCGGAGCGAAAGTTTATTGCGGCAAGGTGGGGGCTGCGGGCGATGCCGGCGGGGTGGACCCGGGGGGCGGAATTTCCTGGAGCAGTTTCAGCGCCGCACGGTGGCGCGGGGTTTCCTCGAGGGCCATTAAAACCTCCCGGCGGGCTTCCGGTGATCCCCCCTGGTGGAGCAGGCGGGCGAGTTGATAGTGGATGTCAGCCGGATTGGGGGGGGCCAGTTGCAGCAGGGTACGCCATGCCTGGATAGCCGCCGCAGTTTGTCCGGTTTTTTCCGCAGCCCCGGCCAGCACCCGCCATGGGGCGGCGAAAAGCGGATTCACCGCGAGCACGCGGCGGGCCTGACGTTCCGCGAGGGGCCAGTCATTGGCTTCCGCGGCGAGGGCAGCGAGCCGGAGATTGGCTTCGGGGGCGGCAGCATCCAAGGCAGTCAGGCGGGTGAGCACGGTGCGCTCGGCTTCGGTTTCCTTGAGTTCGCGGTGCACCGTGGCCAGCAGCGACGAGGCGCTGTCCGGACCGGTCAGGGCCGGGCAGCGGTCAAGCAGGGTTTGCAGCGGGACTTTGGCGGCGGCCCATTGTTTGGATTCGATGAGCTGATCGGCTTCCCGCAGGAGCATCCAATAGTTGGCGGGGCGCTCTTTGGCCCAAGTGGCAAGGCCGGCTTCCGCCCCAGGCAGCAGCAGCAGCGGATCGGGGCGGTCCCAGTTCAGACCGGGGCCGAGTTTTTCGGCAAGATCGCGGGCATGCTGGGCGAAGTCGCGTTCCACGGTTTCGAGTGGGGCGACGCGATTAGCCAAGGTGGTATTGATGGGCACCCCTTCGCCGAGGTCCTTGAGCACCGCTTTGATCGCCTCCGGTCC
>CAIZWU010000248.1 GCA_903936775.1 uncultured bacterium
ATGGCCATTGGTTCGCAGCCATGCCCTTCCGCGGCGTCGATCCACCGGGCAATCACTGACGGCGGGGAGGAATTTCAGAAGCCCATGCTCCTCACCGCCATAGGGCATGACCTCCATGATTTCCATGATGCTTTTGCTGACCCAGGGCAATCCCCGCCGGGCGGCCTCCTCCAGCATGGCCATCGATTGTGGCCTGCCGAGGTGCTCCCGGTCCCAGCCCTCCAATTCCTGATCGGACATTTCCGCGGGTGCTTTGGGCTGTGGTTCTTCGGCGGCTATCAAGCCCGCGGATATCAATTCCGGTTTGAGAAAATCGAACACGGCCACCTCGGCCCGCAGCACGGCGAGATCGGCTGGTTTCAGCAAGGCTACGATGCGGCGCTTCAGCGGTCCGTCGGAAACCAGGAGGTCCCGCCGCTCGGCAGGCAGATTGGAACGAAGGGTCTCCAGCAGCAGGGGGAGGTCCCGCTCCGTGAGTCGGCTCAACTTTTCCTCCAGAGCATCCGCCACGGTCTCTTCCGGGTCGATCCTCCGCAGGGGTTGGTTGGCCAGCATGAGCACCGTGGCCAGCGCCACCCGCACCTGCTCCGGGGTGGCCTCAACCGGCCAGGGGACGGCCTTGATGAGTTCGTGCAACGACCTCTCATCCCCCTTCTGACGGGGCAGGAGAAATGGCTCCACCACCACGGGAATGTCCACATAACCATCCGGCCTCCACCAGGAAAAAAGCAGAACCCAATCGGCCGCAGGCAAACCCTGCTGCAATTCCCATTCCCGCCGGCGGGAGCGGAAATCCCTGGATTCGAAAGGAATCTGAAGGTGACCGATTTTTTGATGCCTTTGCAGAAGAAACCCCGTCCGGCCCTGATCGGCCCCAAGCGAAGCCTGCAGGCGCTCACCCGTCTTCCGGTTCTGAACCTGGATGGTCTCCAGCGCGCCCGGCCCCAGCGTGATCCAGCGCATCGTTCTCTGCCAGCTGGCCCCATTGAACTCCTCTTCCGGCAGTTCATAGCGGGCCATGGGAGTGACCAACTGGCGGCCAGGCTCCAGCACCCACTCGGCCGATTCCTCGCGTTTGAGCATCACCCGCAGCACGCCTTCCGCCCGGCAGGGCAGCAGGGAAAACGGCGCCACTTGGTGGGCATTGAAAATGGCCCCGGACAATGGCAGCACCGCTGCCGATCCGCCTGTCGTCCGCCGGATGGTCCGGGATTGCATCTGCGCCGGGTTCCCCTCCAGGATCCTGCCATCCGGCGCCGTCAGCCGCAGTTCCCACCAACCAGCGTCCGCAGGGAGATGGCCCGGCAGACCGGACACCTGAACCCGCATGTCATAGCCAGCCCACGGATATTCCTCATCCATGGCGAACGATTTAGGAAAACTGTAAGTGGGAAGACCGTTCCTCAGATGGAAACCTCCTACCCGGATGTTGGTGGCCCCGATGGGGTTGGCCATTTCGGGCGCGGGGATGGTTTTCTTTTTCGCCACCGGCATGGCCACCCCTCCTATCACAAGAACCGCAGGCAGGACGATCCCCAGGGTCCTCCACCAACGGGCGGGAGTCCGGTGGGACCGGGCCAGGACAAAGGCCATACTGCCAGCCAGCAGAAGCCATCCTGCCATCACAGGATTTGTGAACGCTTCCTTGGTTTGGTTGAATACGATTTGAATCACTTTCCAAATCTCCGGCTTGAGAGCCATCAACAGGATGGTCGGCGACATCGTCAACGCGAACGCCAGCGCCACCCGCAAGGGAATCTGCCAGAAGTGCCGCACGGTGGCCGCAGCCAAGGTCAGGACCCCTGCCAGCAGCGCATGCCACCACCAGAGGAATTGCGTCCAGGAGAGGTCGCCCCATCCATTGGTCACCGCTTCCGGAGGCACACACAAACAGGTCATCGTCCCCCACGCCGCCATTGGCAGGGCCACAAAAAAGCCAAGCCCGATCACCAGCTTCACCGCCGCGATGGCAAAACCGCTGGGCGGCCGCGTCTTCCAGAAACCCTCCGCTCCCGCCGCTGGATCTGTACTGAACAGATACAACATCATAAAAATCTCCACGCCCGCCAGAATCACCGCCATCGGTTGGCTCCGATCCATCCAATCCGGATGAACCGTCAGAATATTCAGATGCAGCCGCCCCAGGAAAACAGCATAACAAATCACCAGCAGCGTCCAGACGAGCAGCATGAGGCGGAACCGGCGCAGGTCCCAGCGGAGCCAGTGGAGGAAAAGTTTCATGATGGGAGAGCGGTGGATGATCCGGCCAAGGGATGGACTTCGATGTGGCGGAGGTAGTCAATGTAGTAGCGGCTCAGGCCGGGCGGGCGGATGGTCAGCCCCCCGGCATCCGGCCAGCGGGAGTGGATGGCGGCGGCGAGGGCCGCTTCGTCAGGCACCACGGCGGCCGTGAAGGTAGTGCCGTGGGGACTGGTGACGGGATTCCACCAATCGGCCGGAAGATCAGCGGGCAGCTGGGGCGTGGCGGTTAGGAAGCTGACTTCGCGGGCGTGACTGAGGAGGTCGTCGATGTTGCCGTGGAGACCGAGGCGGCCGTGATCGAGGACGCCGATGGTGTCGGCGAGGCGCTCCACTTCGCCGAGGTCGTGGCTGGATAGGAAAACCGTGCGTTCGCCTTCGCCAAGGAATTCGATGAGGGCATCCAGCAGATCCTGACGCATCACGCTATCGAGTCCGCTGAAGGGTTCATCAAGGACAAGCACGTCCGGGCGGTAGCAGAGGGCGCCAAGAAAGGCGGCCTTCATGCGCTGGCCGCGGGAGAGGCGGTCCAGCCGCTGGGTCATGGGCAGGGCGAAAAGTTTGACGAGCCGTTGCGTCAGGAGTTCATCCCAGGCGGGATACATGGGTTTGAGGAAACGGAGGAATTCGTCCACCCGCATCCAGTCAGGGAGGCGCTGGTTTTCACTGACATAACCAAGGCGCTGGCGGTGTTCCGGGCAGAGTTTCGCGGCCGGGACGCCGAAGAGGCGGGCTTCGCCGCGGGTGGGAAGCAGGAGGTCCAGCAGGAGCTGGATGGTGGTGGTCTTGCCGGCCCCATTCCGCCCCATCAGGGCAAAGACGCTGCCGGGGACGATGTCGAGCGTGAGGTCGCGCACGGCTTCGGCACCGGCGCGGTATTGCTTGGTCAGGGAGCGGAATTGGATGGACATGGCAGGCGCAGTTTTCAGTTTTCAGCAGGCAAAGTTTTCAGCGGACAGTGCGAGAGGAAGTTAGTCATTGAAGCGGCCCCAGTGGTCCTGGAGGGCGGCGTGGAGATCGGCGGCGGCGAGGCGCAACTGGCGGGCGCGCAGCACCAGCGCTTCCAGGGCCTCGTCCAATTGGGCGGCACGTCCGGCCACTTCCGGCTCCGGGCGTTCGCAGACGCGGTTGCCAATCCCGGGGAGGGTTTCCACCAATCCTTCGGCCTTCAGCGCCGTCAGGGCCTTTTGCACCGTGTTGGGATTGATCCGGAGGGCGGCCGCGATTTCCCGCACACTGGGGAAGGCATCTCCAGGCTTCAACTCCCCCGAAATAATCGCCTTCCGCGCAGCATAGAGCACCTGCTCGTAAATCGGCGACCCGGACTTCAGGTCGATGGCGAACAGGTTCATGGCAGCTGTATTACACAGAGTAATACAGCTTGGCCAGAACTTTCCTGCAATTCCTTCGCGGCCCTCCCCGCCACCTCCGTCGGCGCATGAATTCAGGCATTACCCACAAACCATTCCGCCTTTACCGCAAAATAAATGGCTGGCCCATGGACTCGAGCATCTTCTTCTCGGCGGACAGATAACGGTCTCCCAGACGGCTGAAGGCGCCGCTTTGGCGGAACGCTTCGAGGAAGGCATTCACTTCGCTGCGCAGGGTGTCGTTGCCTTTGCGGATGCCGATGGCCCAGGATTCCTCGACGAAGGGCTTCAGGATGGCGCGGGTGGTGGCGGCGTTGGCCTCACAATATTTGAAGATGCTGAGCTGGTCGTAGAGGAAGGCATCGGCGCGGCCCTGGGCGACTTCGAGGGCGCAGGTGGCTTCGCCATCGAGGGCGTTGACGGTGGCCCCCGGCAGATTGGCGCGGGCCCAGGTCTCGCCGGTAGTGCCCAGCTTGGCGGCAATGCGGATGCCGGGCTTCTTCAGGTCTTCCACGCCCTGGATCGGCGAGTCCTTGGCCACCAGCATGGCGAGGCCGGTGTGGGCATAGGGCTCGGAGAAGTCGATGGACTGGGCGCGCTCGGCGGTGGCGGTCATGCCGGAGATGATGAGGTCGATCTTGCCGGACTGGAGGGCGGGGATGAGGCCATCGAAGGCGTAACTCTCCAACTGGAGGGGGCGGCCGAGTTTTTTGGCGAGTTCCTCGGCCATGCGGACATCGACGCCATCGGGCTCGCCTTTTTCGTTTTTGAATTCAAAGGGAGGATAAGTCATGTCCATGCCGATGACGAGGGGATCGCCGGGGCCTTTGGCGGTTCCGGCGGGTTTCCCGCAGCCACAGAGTCCGGCACAGGTGAGGAGGGCCAGGAGCAGAGTTCGTTTTTTCATAGAGGAGAGAAGAGACGCGACATCTGACAGCAGACAGCCCGCCAAGGCAAGACACCAAAATCGCGGGCGTCGGGCGGTTTCCCCTCTTCCGGTAAAAAATAACACGCCAGAACGGGCGGAGACCGCTATTCTCGCATCATGAATTGGAACCGATGGTCCGCCTTTTTTTGCCTGACCGGGCTCGCGCTGTTTATTCCGGCGATTTTTGTGCCGGCCATGCTGGTGGCCAATGCCATCGACGGGCCGCGCTGGTATTCGGTGTGGAGCGGCATCCGGGAGTTCTACCGCAGCGGGGAATATTTCCTGGCGGGCCTGATCGCGTGTTTCAGCCTGGCATTTCCCCTCGTGAAGTTCACCCTCGGCCTGCTGTGTGCCACCGGACGGCGGTTTCTCTCCCCGGCGCAGCGCCAGACCATCGTGACCCTGACCTCGTGGACGGCGAAATATTCCATGCTGGATGTGCTGGTGATCGCCATGCTGATCCTGCTGGTGAAAGTGAACGAATACGTCCGCATCCTCCCCTCGCTCGGGCTCTATCTGTTCTCGGCCGCCATCCTCCTGTCGGCCCTCGCTGGCGCCACCCTGAACCGGGCACTCGCCGCAGAAACCAAGCCGGCCCCGGCCGCCCTCACGCCCCGGCCGCACCTGCGGAAACCCGCGTGGCTGGTCCTGCTCGCGCTTGCCCTCGCGGCCACGTGGCACGGCGCCCGGAAGCTGCAGCAGGACGGCGGCGGCACGGTGCAAACCATCGCCTTGACCCGCCTGACCCACCGGGGCGAACTGCGCCGCTCCGTAGAGAAAACCCTCGCCTTGAAGGAACTCATCAAGAAGGAACACGACTTCTTTTCCAAGGACACGGTGAAGCGTCTGATGGAATTTGGTCAGGCGGTGACGACCGACGCCGGTTGGAAAGCCCCGGAAGCGTGGGTGAGTGTGGAAACCCGGACGGGCCGCACCGTGACCACCAACCACCTAACGCCGGTCGATTTCGATGACCGCCAGCTCGCCCTCACCTTCACCCTGCCCGAAGGCATCGCCCGGCAGGAGATCGCGGTGGTGCGGCTGGTCTCCAACGTGGAGCTGGCCAAGGTGATCGACGCCCCGATCGAAGAGGAAGTCATCCGCCGGGCCGACGACCCGTTCCGCGACTGGACCCGCACCTGGCATGGCCGCATCTTCAGCCTGGAACTCCAGGGCCCGCCCTCCCCGGACTTCCGGAAAACCCTGACGCAACTGGCGCTGGGAGCCCTGCTCAGCTTGTGGAGCCTGGCCTCCCTCGTGACTCCGCCGAAACCTTGATTTTGGAGCGCCGCAAACCGTCCTCAAATCTGACTTCCAATAAAAGCCAGCAACTCGGCCCGGCCGGCTCCGGTTTGGGAGGAACAACGGAAGACCTCGGGCATGTCGGTGTTCCATTCCTTCAACGCGACCTCGAAGGCCGCGATGTTTTTCGTGACCGCGGAAGGTTTGAGTTTGTCGATCTTGGTGAAGACAAGCACGTAGGGAACCCCGCAGCCGGCCAGCCAACTGACAAATTCCAGATCGATCTGGTGCGGTTCGTGGCGGGAGTCGATCAGCACAAACACGCGGCGGATCACCGGGCGCTTCAGCAGGAAACCGGTGATGATGTCGGCGAACTTTTCCTGGGCGGCCTTGGAGACGCGGGCATACCCGTACCCCGGCAAATCGACCAGCCGCCAGTTGTTATTGATCGTGAAGAAATTGATCAGCTGGGTGTGCCCCGGCCGGGCGGAGACTTTGGCCAGCCCCTTGCGGTTGGTGAGCAGATTGAGCAGCGAGGATTTCCCGACATTGGACCGGCCGATGAAGGGGAACTCCGGCAGACCGGGGGTCGGGCAGGTGGAAACATCAGTAGCGCTGATATCGAAAACGGCGGAAAGGATTCTCATGGAAGGGATCG
The DNA here is from genome assembly GCA_903936775.1 of uncultured bacterium. Lineage (GTDB taxonomy): Bacteria > Verrucomicrobiota > Verrucomicrobiia > Verrucomicrobiales > V1-33 > CAIZWU01. The sequence goes on from CAIZWU010000248.1 coordinate 6,458, forward strand.
GGAAGTGAAGCCGTGGATTTCACCGATGATGCGGAGGTCCGGGGCAGACGGCGCACAAATTGCGGGCCAACACGCTCCACCGCCCCGCCCTCCGTGTCACCCGTGAAATCCGCAGGCCAAAACAGGTCACCGCCCCATCAACCGGCGGGTCACGTCCTCCTCCACCGGGCGGCACTGCCGGTAACCCGGGCCGCGCACCGGCAGGGTGTCGCGGAAGGCTTCCCGCGACGCGGCATCATCAAAGTCCAGGCCGATCAAGGCGCGCCCAATCCGTTCGCCGGATTGGCGGTAGTTGAAATAACAAAAACTGGCCCGTCCCCGGATCACGGTGTCGAGGAAGTCGTGCAGGGCTCCGGCCCGTTCGTAAAAGTCGAGCCGCAGAAACAAGGGAAACGCCAACAACTCCTCCCGCAGCGGGATGGCTCGGAATTGCACATCCACCGCACCGCTGAGATCCTGCCAGGCCATGCCGGCGGCATCAAGACGCTGTGGCAGCGCGGCCACACTGGCGGGGTCGCTGCCGGTGACCGTGAAGACCGGCCACGCTTCGTCACGGTCGCTTTTGCCATATTGGAAGTCGGCAATATTCAGGCCGGCAAAACAGCCGTCCAGCAGCGCCAGCATCGCGCCTGGCCGCTCCGGAATACGCACTCTTACGGTGCGTGCCGACAGGGCTCCGGCTCCCGTGGACTGCGCGATCACGCCCAGTTGCTGGAAGTCGATATTCGCCCCGCAGAGTACCACCAGCACCCGTTTTCCGATCCACTTTTCCCGCTCCCGCAGCACCGCCGCGAGACCCATGGCCCCGGACGGCTCGGAGACGGCCCGCAGGCCTTCCCAGAGCACCCGCATCGCCTGGCTGACCTCCGCATTGGAAACGGTCACCAGCCGCGTCAGGGTTTCGCGGCATACCTCAAAGGGAAGCTGCCCGGCCTGCCGGACCGCGGTGCCATCACAAAACAAATCGACTTCCTCCAAGGCCACCGGCTGTCCCGCCGCAAACGCGGCCTTCATGCTGGCCTGGCCCTCGCCCTCCACTCCCACCAACTCAATCCCCGGCCAATACGTCTGGAGCCAGCAGGACACGCCTGCCGCCATGCCGCCGCCACCGATTTGCAGGAAGGCAGCATCGAACGGCCCTTCACCGCTCAACACCACTTCATCCGCCAAAGTGCCCTGCCCCGCCATCACCCGCAGGTCGTCATAAGCATGGATATAAATCGCGCCCCGCGCGGCCTCGTCCTGCCGGGCCGCCACCACCGCCTCATCGTAGCTGTCGCCGGTAAGCATGATTTCCACCCACTCGCCCCCATGATGCCGCACCGCCTGCTGTTTCACCACTGGGGACGACCGTGGCATATAAATCCGCGCCTTCACGCCCAACTGCCGCGCTGCCAACGCCACGCCCTGGGCATGATTTCCCGCGGAAGCCGTAACCACGCCCCGCGCCCGTTCCTCCGCCGTCAGCACCGCCATCCGGTTCGCCGCTCCGCGCCATTTGTAAGCCTTGATCGCGCAGGCGTCCTCGCGTTTCACCCAGATCTCCGGCCCCGGCCCGGGCAGCACCAACCGCTCCAACGGGGTGGCCCGGCCAAAACGCTGCACCCGCTCGCGGGCAAAGAGAATTTCCTGCCGCAACCGCCGGGTCAGCGGCATGTCATCCTGTTCCATGATTTCCCCTGCGCCACCGGCTCCGGCCACGCAAGAGCGGATGGCCCGTGACCGCGAAGATTGACCTCATGGAGGAGTCCTGGCAGGCTTGTTTCATGAAATGGCTTCCGCTCCTGCGGTTCACCTGGTTCGCCCTGTTTTCTCCCGCCCCGGCGGCTGACCCTGCTGGCGGAATTGATGGGCCGGAGTATCGCCGTGGTGGCTGACAGCTGCCTGCCGGAGCAGTGAGGCCCGGCCTTTCCGGGCTTCCCGCTGCTCCAGCCGATTTCGGCGGTCCCTGATCCTCCGCCCCGATAGTGGAAGGGAAACCAACGTCGAATCCATTTGCCGTTCCCCTCCTTTTCCCCTACTACCCAGGGGAATCCCTCATACCCGCGCCCCCCATCCCTCCCCCATGAGTCCTCGCTACGTCGTCAAAGGTAAAATCGGTGCCGGTGGTCTGGGCGAAGTCTATCTGGCCACCGACGCCCAACTGGACCGCGATGTCGCCCTGAAGCGGGTGAAACCGCCCGAGTCCGGCAGCGCGGAGGCCCTCCACGCCGACCTGATCCGCGAGGCCCGCACCCTGTCCTCGCTCCAACACCCGCACATTGTCACCATCTACGATGTGGGGCAGGACTCCAAGGGGCCGTTCGTCGTCATGGAGTTGCTCAAAGGCGAAACCCTCGATCAGGTGATCGAGCGCGGGGCGATGACGGTGGATGATTTCAAGGAAGTGGTGGTGCAGTCCCTCGAAGGGATGATCGCCGCCCAGGAAATGGGGCTGGTGCACCGTGATCTGAAACCGGGCAATCTGATGGTGATCTGGCTGGCCAGCGGGAAGTTCCAGATCAAAATCCTCGATTTCGGACTCGCCAAATTTTCCCGCACCGCCACCCGGCAGACAGAGGACCAGGAAGCGGGCATCATGGGCAGCATCTTTTTCATGGCCCCGGAACAGTTTGAGCGGCTGCCGCTGGATGCCCGCACTGACATGTATTCGCTCGGCTGCATTTTCTATCAAATCCTCACCACCAACTATCCCTTCAACGGTCAAACCGGTCCGGAGGTGATGGTGAGCCACCTGCAGCACCATGTCCGGCATCTGGTAGAAGTCCGGCCTGATCTCCCGGTGTGGCTGGCCGATTGGGTGATGTGGCTGATCAGCCGGGATATGGAGGAACGCCCGGCCGATGCCCGCATCGCGCTCGATTTTTTCCGCACCCAAAAAAGCGGCATCAAAAACCCGACCCCGGTGGGTCCCGTCTCCCATGTAAAAATCGTCGGCCGCGGCACCGGGCCCGGCGGAGTTGCTCCGCAGGGAAATCACAAGACCACCCAGGCGGGCAAAAATCCGACGCCACGGGTAACCGGAAAAGGCCCCCAGGCCCTGCAGGGCACTACCGCCGCCTCCCGCAGCAGCCGCCCCGCCGCGCGCAAAATCGCCTCCAAAAGCCGGGCCGGGCGGTGGATTACCCTGGGCCTGCTGGCAGCTGGGGGAGGAGGGGCCGCGTGGTGGTTCCTGCTGCGGCCCCAAGCCCCGGTGGTGGATCCGCACGCCGCCCTGGAAACGGTCTTCAATGCGCCGGCCCCCACCCCGGACCCCGCCACGCTCAATCTCCTGCTGACCACGCTCGGCAGCACTGGCCCGGATGCTCCCCGCGCCGCCTCCGTGCTTAAAAAAATGAAGGGCGCGCCCGTTGCGGAAGCTTTGGCGGCCGCGCTTCCCAAAGCGGCCGGCGGGGCCCGCCTGCTGGTGATGGAAGCCATCAGCGCCCATCCGTCCAAGGCCGGCACCACGGAGCTGCTGAAAATCGCAGCTGACGACAAGGGGCCGGCCCGCACCACCGCGCTCGAAGTATTAACCCAGACCGGAGCCGCTGCCGACGTGCCGGAACTCCTGAAAATCCTGCCGAAAATCAAGGATGAAGCCGGCCGCGACAGCCTTTTCCGGGCCATCAGCACCCTCCTTGCCAGCGAAAAAGACAGCGCCGCCCGGGTGCGCCTCCTCACCGATGCCCTGCGCGGCTCCGATGCCGCCACCCGCCCGGATCTGCTGCGGCTGCTCGGCCACACCGGCCACCCCAATGCCAACCGCGCGCTCGCGGCGGAGCTGGCCACGGCGGGCGACCGCCGGCGCGATGCCCTTGCCGCCCTCCAGGACTGGCCTGCTCCGGACCCCACCCTGACCGATGCCCTGCTGGCCGCCGCGGCCTCACCCACCGACCGCGACGCCGTGATCGCCGCTTTTTGCCAGGTGGCGCCACGCACCGCTTCCATCAATGGTGCTGAATTGGTCGCCGTCCTGCGCAAAGCCCAATCCATGGTGACCTCTGCCAAAAACCGGGAAGCCTTTGCCGGAGCGCTGGCCCAGACCGCGGCCCCGGAGGCCGCCGATTACGCCAAGGAACTCGCCGGCGATCCCGCCTGGGCTGCCCCCGCCGGCGCCGCCGCCACCGCCATCACCGCGCTCCAGAGCAAGCTGACTCCTCTGACCGCTGGCGAACTGCAGCTGGATGCCTCCAAAGCCGCCGTTCTCGCGGCCGAAAAAGACGTCTACTACACCTCCACCTCACGCTATCTCACCAACTGGAAAAACGCTGCCAGCCGGGTGGCGTGGGATATTTCCGTGACGGCCCCCGGCAGCGTCAAAGTGCAGGTCCTGCAAAGCTCCAGCCTGCGCACCGACCGCAGCTTCCGCGTCCGGCTCGGCACGGGCAGCAAGGAAACCGCCGTGGCCACCACGGAATCCAATGACGGTTTCACCCTGGTGGATGCCGGCCAATTCCAAATCCCGCACACCGGCACCTGGCGCCTCTGGCTGGAACCCGCCCGCATGGACCCCGGCCAGCCGCTGTTCAATGTCAGGGAAGTCGTGCTGACCTTGAAATAACAGGGTCCACGCCCACCACCCCGGAACCCATTCAAACCCCGGCTGGTCTCACCCTTCCCGGATGCCCTGATAACGCAGCGGGCGATATCCTTTCCGCTTCAGGAAATCGACCCCAATGACGTGGCGGATCACCTTCCAATCCGGTGGTCCACCTGTCTCGTAGGCAGCGATAAATTTGTGATCGGGGTCCACCCAGCCGCAGAAGAGCAGAACGTGCCCATTGTAGAGATTCAGCGCATCTCCCGGCTTCAAGTCGTCCCACGAGGGCAGCGGCACGCAAATGGTGGCGAGTTCCCGCGTGGAATAAGCCTTCGGGAGATCCCAGCAGCGGGAGACAAATCCGCTGCAATCAATCCCCACCGCTTCGCGGCTCACCCCATCGTAGAGCAGGCGGCGCTTTTCGTCGGTATAGACATCCCCGGCCGCCAGACCGGCGGCGAGACCCCGGTCAAATTCCTCCGGCGTGCTGAATCCGCCCCATTGATAGGGCACCCCCTGATTCACCCGCCCCGGCACCCAGTAGCCCGACACGGCCCCCGGCTTTTGATAACCCTGATCCGGCGTATCCACCCGGATGCCCGCGCCATCCAGGCCATGCCGGACATTGGCACCGCTGGCCGTCCAGGCATGCGAGGCGTAACGCATGGCCTTACCCATCACCTCGGAGCGGGTCACCTCTGACGGGGCCGCCGACCGCCGCGCGGACGGCCCGCCGGCACAATTAGTGAGTCCTCCGACGGCACCCGTCAGGATTATTAACAACAAAAAAGCGGAGCGGCGGGCGATCATGAAAGACCGCCCTGACACCGCTCCGCTCCCGTTGCAAGGGACTGCCGCAAACCCATGGCCTGCGGCCCCGGGTCCAGGCCGGATTCCGGCCTAGCGCAACTGGCTGGCCTGGGCCGGGCTGAGCACGGCCTGAGGAGTGGCATCCGCCTTGAGTTCCCCGAGGGCATACTGGATGCCGGCCAGATAATGTTCCATCACCACGGGGTTCATGTAGATTTCGTCGTTGTGGCCGAGAGAGCAGTAGAAAATGCGGCCTTTGCCCCAGGTGTCCACCCACGCGATCGGATAGAGGCTGCGCAGGTCATCGGTATCCTTGGCCATGTCGGTCCCATTGGCATCCAGTGCCAGCAACATACGGCGGTCGGCGGGACTCGCGGTGTCATTGCGGAATTTGTAGATTTCGTCCTTCAAGGTGATGCCTTCGCCTTTGAACGAGGCGTTCACCGGATGTTTCGGGTCCAGGTTTTTCACCCGCACCGTGTCGCCGGAATTCCAAGGATGCTTCACAAAGGCGCCACCCATCATCTCGTTATATTCCTTCCACCCCTTGTAAGTATCCGTCGCACTGTGGATGCCCACGATGCCTTTGCCGCTGTCCACAAAGGCCAACAGATTTGCCTTGAGGCGTTCCTCGACGGCTTTGTCGCCGGTATCGAAGACCTCGTTGGTGGTATTCAGCATAAAGATGGCGTCGAATTTCTTCAGGCTGTCCGCTTCAAAAGCCGCGGGATCCTCGGTGTGCGTCACGTGGAA
>CAIZWU010000249.1 GCA_903936775.1 uncultured bacterium
ATCGCCGTCGGAGTCGAGGCTGGCGGCAGGCCCTCCGATGGCGGCGGCCCAGCTGGCATAACTGATGCGGTCGCTTTGCCCGGGAGTGCCGCCGGCCTGCGTGCTGAGCCGCCATTGCATCGGATTGGCCGGATCAGGCAAAGTGGTGGGATTGGTCAGGACGAGGGCCTGACCGCCGCCGTCGGCCCCATCGGGCCAGGGACCATTGTCATCGTAAACGAAATCGCGGATGGCGCTGCCCTGGCCATAGCTGAGCTTGAGCTGCTCGCCGGAATTGCTCAGCGCGTCATCCACTTGCCAGGCACCCGCCACCAGGGTGCCCCCCGGCGAGATGCCATAACGGGCGGTAAAGGCCGCGAGGTTTCTCACCACCAGCACCCGCTGGCCCGGCGTCAGGCTGGTGACGGCGCTGCCCGCAAAAGCGAAGTCGATCCCCTTGGTGAACCTCACCGGCGACAGATCCAACGTGGCAGGTCCCACATTCATCAGTTCGACCCACTCGTAGGCTTCGGGGTCAGGCGAGACCGCCGCTTCCGTGGCGTTGGGCGGAGCCGGATGATAGTGAACGGCGGTGATGACGAGGGATTGCAGGTAGACCGTCACGTCAGGCTCCGCCGCGATGAAGGAAACCGGAGCACTCCAGTGGCTCCAGCGTCCGGTGGAATCGAGGTGTTTCACCCGGGCCCGGTAGTTGCCCCCAGGCCGGGCGGCGATGGGTGGAGCGGTGAGGGTGCCGGGAAAGGGCGTCACCACCGCCGACTCCCAGGCGTTCTCGATTTCATAAGCACGCCGGGCCGTGCGATCATAGGGGAGATAACCAGGCGCGGCCGGATCGGTGGCTTCCGCGATGCGCCACTTCAGACCGGCGAAGGCAGCTCCGTTTTTCCCGGCAAAGGCGCTGCTGGTGAAGCTCAGGGCATTGGTGGGAATGGGGCCGCTGCCGCTGCGGGCGAGCACTGGGGTAGTGGGCACGAGGGCTTCCTCGGCGGAGGTCAAGACCTGGCTGGCGATCACATTCCGCCGGGTGGTGATGTAGTTTTTCATCTTCACCATCATGCCGGTGAACTTTGCCAGCTCGCTCTCCGGGGTGGCGGGATTATTGACCGCACTTTGGTAGAAACGGCCGTGCCCCGCCTTGCTGGAATTGACATACCCGGAAACCAGGATGGGATTGTAGTCCCACATCGCCCGGTCGGCATCGACAAACGAAGGCTGTCCCGGCTGGAAGATGAAGGAAGCCTTTTCATCGATCAGCATCCCGGTCTGTTCAGGAGTGAAGAGCAGATCCTGGACTTCCCGGACGCGGTTCCGCATTTCCTGACGCAGCACCGGAATCGGACCCGGGCCGGTCTGAGTGGGGCCAAACACCCGGCTGAAAAACGGCTCGGCGGAATTCCCGGAGGGCGACAGACCCGCAATACCGTTATCACTGCGATACATGTTATCCGCCCAGGTCAAATCCAGATCCCACGCCAGCGCCGTCCATCGGGTGGTGAGGGGATTCCGATAGTAAAAGTAGTTTTTCCCATCCCCGATGTCATAGTGGTGGATGCTGTCGATGATGGCCCGGTAGTTGTAGTAGTTGGGCAGATCGCAGTTGGCCCGCCACCACGCCTCGGTGGTGCCGTAGTTCAGGAAAGCATTGAGGTCGCTTTTGTCCTTGGGCCCAAGGGTGCCGGTGTGATTCAACTCGCCGGTGCCGGATTCCATCTTGTAGAGATTCCCGTCCGGCAGGCCGTGCTCATCAAGGAATTGCCCGTCCTGCTGCTCGATGCCAAGATACAACCCCTGGAAGTCGTCATCGAACTGATTGGTGGTGCCATTGGTTTCCGACGGCCGCTCCACCACCCGGAAATGGACGAACTGGGTATGCTCGGCCGGCATGCCCGTGAGCTGGAAGAGCCGGAAGCCGACACTCTCAAACAATCCCTGCTCGCCCCGGTGCGCGAAGTCGCCCTGCTGGATGCAGGAGGAGAAGTTCAGCTTCTTCCACGGCTGGTCATACTTGCGGCCGTAGTTGTCCCGGGCCTGGAAGTCGTGGCCTTTGTTGAAGTCGAACTTCCACATGTTTTTCCCCATCGCAAACCGCCACACCCCGCCCCGCGCCCGATAGCGGATGTGGTCATAGACTTTGCCGTCATAACACAAGGCTCCCTGCCAATTGTAAAGGCTGTGCCCGTAGGCCCCGGCGGTGGGATTCAGGGTGGCCCCGCCCGGCTGGATCACCGGCACGTTCTGGGCATCGGCATGTTCCTCCGTCCGCGTGATCAGGTGATAGGCCGGCACCGTGGCCAGCAGGGCGGGCGGATAGGTTACTTGGGCCGCCGTAGGCGTGGCCTTGGCGGTGTAAGCCGGCAGCGCATCGTAGACGTAGTAGGCAAAGTTCGGCTGCGGGTCATCCGCATACGGCACCTGCACCCCGGTCCCGGCCGCATCCTCCGCACGAATCCGATAGCGGATCAAACGGCGGTGCTGCTGCACGGCCGCGGGAATCAACGCCGAGTAGAGCGCATCCCCGGCCACCTGATCGCCCCCCTGCCCGTCATCCGTCATGGCCACCGTGGTCCACGAAGCCGGCGCGTCGTAGCGGGGATCGGTGATCTTGATGTAGTCCCCTGGTTCCACCACCTGCCAAGCCAGCGACACCGCCCCCAGGCCCGAGGGATCGGTGATCCGTGCCGTGATCCTGACCGGTTGCCCGGAAGGCGGCCACTCCGGCAGTGGCAGCGCCACCACCGGAGTATGCTCCACCTGGCGGACCGCGGGCGGGGCCAGAGTGGAGAGCACGGTATTGGGAGCCCGGGGAGACGGAGCCGCCAGGCTGGTATTGCCCGGGAAGGCCAAACTGGCATCAATGTAAAAATCACTGCTCGTGAAATTCGCGTTCAAGGCATGG
>CAIZWU010000250.1 GCA_903936775.1 uncultured bacterium
GGGTCATCCGTCCTGTTTTCGGCTTTCATATCCACCGGCACAAGCTCTCCCGGTGCAAGAGACTCGTCGTTGGTCTCATCTTTATAAACTTTGGTGCGGGATTCAGTTGCTGGCACCGGGATCAACATTCCCCCGAACTTGACCACAATGGGTTGAGTGCCTGAATTGTGAACGAAAATCTTCGCACGGCCTCCCGCGGTATGTTTGGACCAAGGTATTATTTTTCTGGCGTGCGTTTGTCTACCCGCACCAGCGGACCGTCCGTCACAACATTCGGAAAAAACGGCAGCTGCCGGCAGAAGTAGCAGGGACAACGTCACAGCCGGAGATACGAGGCGCCGGGAAAGGGAAATGGACTTCATAGCAAAAAATATCGGAAACAAAAGTGACTGGGACCGGGTGCTTAGCGTACTGCTGGAATGACGCGGCGTCGTTGATGCAAGGGGAACCGGGTATGGACAGAAGGACCATCTTCGACCTGCACTTTGGGCGCATCCGCGACCAAGGGGCTGGACCGGCGCAGGAACTCGTCAATATTCAGAATTCCATCACCGTCACCATCGCCGAGGGCATCTGCGGAATCGGCAGGGTTCAATCCATATTGAAGCTCCCAATCGTCAGGCATCCGGTCGCCATCGCTATCGACAGGCACCGCCACTGTAGGAGCAGCCTGAATGGGCCCCACGATTCCCCCAGCCTCGTCATCCGGATGCGTTTGGGCCGCCGCGCGGGCCGCCACCGCGCTCAGAAACGCAGTCACTTCTTCGCGCAGGGTGGCTGCACGGTCTGGCAGGAATTTACGCGAAACCCTCGCCACCGCTGCTTCCCAATCCGCCGGAGTCAGCAGGGGAAGTTGATACTGCGCTCCCCAGCGGGCGGACTCGGCGGCCACCAACGGCCGGAACCGTGCAGCAGCAGCGTCCCAGGCTTGCTGTACCTCCACGGGGGACAGGGCGCCATCGGAGGCGGTCAAGGCCGCCAGTCGGGACGCAACCCGGCTGCGAAAAGCAGGCCATTCGGCAAGCAGGACAAAAGCCGCGCCAGGTCCCCGGCGATCAGCCTCCAGACGCACCGCCATGGATGGCAGTTCGGAACCGTCCAACGGCAAGACCATTTCGGCATCCCAACTCAGGAGTTTCCATTTTCCAAACTCCGAGGAAGCCAGCCAGTTGTGGGAAGGCCAGTCGACATTGGCCAGCCACCAGTTCCACAGGATATAGTCAATCAGGCCGTCCGTATCAAAGGAGGCAGCAGCGGCTTCCCATCCGGTATCGTCCGTGGTGTCCCTGCCTGCGACCGCTTGCTTCAAGCCCAGCAAGGATTGGACCCAGCCCTCCGCACTCCCGCTGATGGCACGCACTCCGGCCGCCCCGTTTGCTGTATCAGGCTCCACCAGATGCACTGGGCCACTCAACTGATGCCGCTCGGAATAACCAGCGTCGTGCTGCTCCACAGCATCATACACTCCCCAATAAGTTCCATTGAGAAACAGATGCACCCAGTGGTGCTGCAGACTGGGGCGGTTCTGGCTGGCGAGCCAATCCGAAGCCCACGCATCAGAAATATAACGGGCTCCAGCCCGGCGGCTGCTCCAGGCACCGTCCACCACCCACGAATCCTGGGTAGGGTGTCTGAGGAGAAATTGACGGCAGGGGAAGGAGGCTTGCCCAAAAACAGGGCCTGCTTCCGCCGTGGTTGGCCAGGAGACCCGCAGACTGTGCTTCAAAGTCACGAAATGGCTGCGGCTTCGCTCCCCCGAAACTGAAATCCTGACACCCCCTGCTCCTCCGGAGTTACCGCTGGCTCCATCCATCCAAACCACTTCCCCCCCGGTCTTGCGTCCATTGGGGTCCGCCGCATTTTGATATACACCTGCGCTCCCGAACAAGGAATCAGGGTCCGCCGTCAAAACCACAATCGGTGCTACCAACAGGGCGGCAGCCACGGGGTCTGCCGTTTCAGAGGGTGAGGGAACCGGGTGGAGTTGGGGATCGAGTGCAAACAAGCGCAATCCTCCCGTGGCAGGGTCCGCTTCGCTCAAGGTTGCGGGCCAAGTGGCAGGACGGGCCTGAGCCGCCACCTGCTCCGGGAAAACCCAGGCCGCTGCGGTGGTCTTGCTGGTACGGCCCGCAGCATTGGTGGCACACGCCCGGACTACGGTAGTACCTCTGATTTCCACCGGACCGGTGTAGGTCAGGGCATGGGCCGGCAGGGGATCACTGCCATCCAAAGTGTAAAAAATAGCTGCGGAACCGGACGATGAAAGGGTCAGGCTGAAAGATTCCCGGGCGACAGCCGAGGGGCGTGAGAAGGTGGGCGCCGGTGCCAAGGAGGCGGTCCCGGCTGCATCCCCCGCCGCCAGCAGCGCTTGCCATTTTTCCCCGAAGGACTGCCCGGCGGCATCCAACTCCTCCCGGTCGGCCATCTCCGGATTGGAGCCGATGCGTCCTTCATCCACATCGAGCATCCCATCCCTGTCTTGATCCATTCCGAGCGGATTGGGTCCTCCTATCGTCAAATCATCCAACACCAGACGCTCCACCGTATCCCCAAGGATCACGTAACTCCCGATATGGTTGCCGATAGGTTCCTGGAATCCTGCCCGGCTGGCCGCCAACTGGCCATTCACCCACAAATCCCAGGATCCTCCCACAAAATCTTCCCGCATGGTCAGCCGGATCCATTCGGCCGGGCGACCTGTGGCCGCGTCCACTGCCAGCGAAACCGCTGTGGGCTGCCAGACGCCTCCGCCCATGCCATCACCGTTGAAGACCCAGAACCGGCCATAGCTTTGGTCCTGAGGATTCCGGTAAAATCCTATCCGGGCTCCGTTAATGTCCAACATTTCCTCCAGTTTTACTTCGCTGGTCGCGGCAGGAGAGATGTGAAAGTCAAGAAAGCCAGCAGAGGTAGGAGCCGAAGGAGCATCCAGCAACAATGTTGCCTGGGAAAAGGGGGCCAGCGGTTCCAACACCAGGCCCGCACTGGCATTTCGCCCGGCTCCGGCCACCACTTCTGCACGGCCTTGCTCGACTGACCATCCCCGCTGGCTATGAATACTGCCCACGGTGTAGTCAGGAAGTTCAAAAGCGGCGTGATACGATGCCGTGTTTTCTTGGGCATTCACTGGGGAAGTGGTTCCTGCAGCCAGTATCGCCAAAGCCAGCCATGCTGATTTCGGGCGCGACATCTGCGAATGAGGAAAGGAGGCCGGGCGGAGACAGGAGGTCGCAGATTTCATGACAGAAGTTAATTCCGCCGTGGGTTTAACGATTTCGAGCAGTGCTGTCAATCCTGACGAAGATATATTTTAAATTATTCTTAACTTCTGCTTTTCCTTCCAAGGCGTTACAAAATATTTTCGATTATTTCAGGAAAAATACA
>CAIZWU010000251.1 GCA_903936775.1 uncultured bacterium
ATTAGTGAAAAGGAGGCTATAAAAAATCAGGTTGCAGGATACGCGATATAAAAATTGTTGTTGTTGTTTCATTACATTTTTCAGGGAGATATTGCGTTTTAATGAACATTGTTGGCATTATGCATTGTTTAAATGCAAGCAAATGAAACATAATAAAAATCAAGTGCTTTAAAGTGTGCTTGCGTATCACATTTCGTGTTCATGGATTTTCGCAGAATGAGCAGCTGTACAGACAAGCAGCAGCACCCACTGCGATGGCGCATTGCACCCTTGGCGCGAACGGCCTATAAGCAGGATTCTTGGCAGCACCTTCAGCATTAGCATATGAAAGAGCGGCTGCGACTAATAAGCAATCTCTGTTACAGTCCCTTTTCGAGCAGGGGGGGAGAGGCGGCCATGGATTCTGCTCCGAAGGCAAGTAATCCGATGCCCCCTTTCCGGGAGGATAACCACTGGGTTCGTATCCATTATGGGGGCCACCCTCCGTTGGGTTTGGTTCCATAAAATCTCTAATATCAGGACTACTTATGTCTCGCCCAAGCACATCAATGAAATTTGGCGGACTATTTTTCACCATCCCATAAAGATTCCTGCCACCTTTTTCCCCAATCGGATCCCGGTTCACCCACCGTCCCCGGTCGGGGTCGTAGAAGCGGTAGCCGTAGTAAACCAGCCCGGCATCGGTTTCCGTGTAAGGGCCTCCGTGGTGGTATTTGGTGGAAAACCGGAACCGCATGGCGTCGGAGACAGGGCCGGAGCTGCGCACTTCCCGGCCGAAGGCATCGTATTCGAACACAGCGCTCAGGGTGGCGGGGGTGCCGGAAACGGCTTTGCGGTAGCCGGTGACGTTCCCCAAGCGGTCCATCAGGGGGAGCATGCGGTTGGTATCCGTGGGCGACAGCACGGCGACCAAGCCGCCCACGCCTCCGGCCTTCTGCCAACTGCCGTGTCCTGAGGGGTTGCTGCCGATGTCCGGTCCCCAGACATAACTCAGGCGGGTGCCGGAGCTGATGGAGCCGCTGCTGTTCTTCCCACTCATGACCAGATTCCAATCATCGAACACGAACGCGTCGTATTCCGTGAAATAATACGACAGGCCAGGCGTGAAATACCAGTCAATTTTCGTCCCGATCCGGCGGGAGAGTCCATCGTAAAGGAAGGTGTAGGTCCAAGTGTAGTTGGGGGCACTGGCGGGATTTTGTTTGGAGAGCGTCTTCAGGCGGTTTTCCGCATCCCAGGTGTAGAGCCAGCGCCCGTCTGAGCGCAGGTTGCCATCCGCATCGTAAGTGAGGGTTTCCGCCGTGAGCGGCACGAAGACGTAACCCGTGTCCAAAGTGGTGGTCGCCCCCCCGATGGTGGAGGTCACCGTGAGGGTGTTATGCGTGTTGGGGGATACCGTCACCTCCCGGCGGAACGACAGGCCGTTGACCGGGTCCTGCTGATACGCCGCCACCGTGGCATTGACTTTAATAGTTTCCAGGGAAGAGGACCGCTGCCCGGCCACATCAATCCACGTGGTGCCGCCGGAGGAGGGATGGGTGATGGAGGAGTATTGGTTCAAAGCATTGGCGGCCGCATAGGTGGTGGGGCGTACTCCGGTGCCTTCCACCGCCCCCGCGCTGCCGCCCTGCCCTTTGCTGGTGCGGTTGCCTGCCATGTCATAGGCATACTCCGTCTGGAGCCCGGCGGCAAATTCCCCGCCGGTCAGGAATTTTTTGTCCCCGCTGGTGACCTGGCCCCGGGCGTCGTGGCGGTAGTTCCAGCTCATACTTCCCTCATGCCCGTGGGTCGCGGTCGTTACGCGATCCACACTGAACCCGTAGGTGTAGGACTGAAGGAGCGTTGCGCCTTCGACATGCGACATTCCATCGACCAGACCGTTGCTGTTGAACGAGCGGGTGGTGCTGAGCAAGGTAGTGGCCCCGTGGGCGGAGGTCAAAGTGGAGGGCTGATCCGCCGTGCCATTGTAGCCGTAAGTGATGGTGCGGCCATCGGAACTGATGCGTTGCAGCATCCCCGCAGAACTGCCTTCGGCGTCAAAGAAGTCGTAATTCACATCAGGCGCGATGGTGGCTCCGCTTTTGGCTTTCAACAGGTCAAGGCGGTTGTTCCCATCGAACGTGCGTTCGATTTCCGAGGAGGCGATGGCGGTGGGATTCAGGGAGGCGACGGTTTCCTTCCACGGTGCGCCCCATGGCATGTAAAGGTAGGTGGTGGTGGCCTGCCCGGCTTCGGTGCGGGTGGAAATGCGGCCGGCGGCATCGTAGGTGAAACCGACATCGGGGGTGGCGGCTACCGTGGCGGAGGCGGCAGGGTAGTCAACGGTTTGGAGGCGGGCGTAGGGATCGTAGCGGTAGATGGTAATGACCCCGGCTCCGGCGGCGGTGTTGGAAAAGTTGTCGGGCATCCGCTGCCATGTGCGGGTGGCCAGCGAGCCGTTCGGATGGTAGCTGTAACCCACGGTGCGACGGGCAGTGTCTTGGAGTGGCGTACCTCCGGCGTCCGGGTAGATTTTAGAAAGCTGGAGGGAGGTGCTCGGCGGGTAGGTCCACTCCGTGGTATCCGCGGGGCCGGTGGCGGCGGGCCATGTGCTGCCCGTCCAGCCGCTCCCCGCCCGGTAGGTGGAAAGATATTTCATGCGGCCCAGGTCATCGTAGGTGGTCTGCGCGGGGGATTCCCCGCCCCAGACGCGGATGCGCTGGCCCCGGGCGTTGTAATCGTAATAAGTGTAGGCCCCGGGGGTGACATACGAATAACGTGAGGAAGGTAACCCGGCCCGGTAGTCGCTGCCGGGGAACCAAAAGGTGTAGGATTTTATAGTGCCGCCGGGGAGATAGTCGACAGTGGTGAGGCCGGTGGCCGCGGTGACGGCCCGGTAGGGCCAATAACCGGAAGTAGGGTCCACGTAGGATAGGGCATCCCGCAGGACGCTATAGCTGGCGATCTTGCTGGAGTAGGTGGTGCCATTGGTATCGTAAAGGAGCGGCAGGCCGTTGTAGGAGGTGATGCTGAGGCGCAGGTTCCCATCTACATAACGGCGGGTCCGGGTAAGGGCGGTGCCGGGAAGGGCATAATGCCGCCGCGTCACCATTTCACCATTGTCATATTTCTTAGAAACGCCAGTGAGGGTCCAAGTGCCTTGGGAAGTATACTCCGGTGCCGAACTAAACCCGCCCAGCGCCGTCAAGGTATACCGGTTATAGTCATAATCCCCTCCGTGGGCAAAGGTTTCGAATGAATACCAAAAATCTTCGTAATAGTATCCCGTTTCCATGACGGACTGGCTGGGATCTCCAGAATGCCACGTGTTGTCCGTGCTCTTCGCTTTGTAAATGTAACGGTAGCTGGAGCCCGGAGTATCCGGGTAGTAATAAACCTCATAGTGCCCGGCAGTGGCCCCGGGCAGGCTGCGGGAAGCCAGGCGGTTTTGGGGATCGTAGGTGCGGACTTCGGTATGCATGTTAAGTGAAGCGCCATTCATGCCGGTGGGCTTGAGAGTGGCGATGATGCGCCCCAAGCCATCGGTGGTGCGGGCTTCGTAGCCATTGGCCAGAGTAAAAGTGCTGTAGTACCCAGCCATGATGGTGCTGGCGTAGAGAGCCGCGCTGTAGTCGTAATGGACATCGCTGCCCGCCTTCCCCAGGGTGGATATGACAGGGTGGACAGAATAAATGGTCGATTTTTTCTGGCCGCTGAGGTAGATGCTGGTGGTGGTGCCCAGCCCTCCGGGGAGGCTGGTCGTGATATCCGTCCCGCCGCTGCCGTGCACGTAGGCAAAGTTTTTGACGGTGCCCAGTGGATCAAGTTTGGAAACCGGGCGTGCGAGCCCGTCGATGTGCTCCGTCCATTCCCGCCGCCAGCTTCCTACGCCCTGGGGAGAACCGGTTACAGAAGTTTTAGAGGTGACCAGCTTGACGGTATTGGAGACAGATCCCGCTACGGTAGGGGCACGATACAGCCACTCGGTGGTGTAATAATTGCCGAGAACGGCGGCGTTGAGGGTGGGACTGCCGGGCATGTCGGAAATGGCGAGAGCAGCGACGGGCATGATGACATCCCGGACGAGGCGGCCCTGCGGCTCGTATTCCATCCAGTGGCGGATGCCAGAGGCATCTGTGTAGTCCACGACATATTCTGAAGGATAGACCCACCACTCCATGATCTCCCCATCCTTGTAATGGAAAGTGGGACGCCCCCGATCATCGTAAAGCCAATTTTCGGTGCTCAGGGCATCCATATAGGACGGGGAGCCATCGGGGTTGATGGAGGACACCATGAGGCGGTCCATCGAGACCAATTGCTTGGTGTCCATGTTGATGCTGACATTGCTGCCTGTGGAGGGAAGGTGCAGGGCATCGTCCACCGTAGTGGTATAGCCGCCGGGGAGGCCATTGCTGGAGTGCCGCCACGCGAAAACCTGTGACAAATCAGGGTCGGCATTCAAGTCGGCTGGGACTTGGTTTTCTTTGAGTTGGAAGACATCCTGGACGGCTCCACTGCTGTAGCTGGTGATGACTGTTATGAAAAAAGTGGATGTATTGGCGTAGCGTTTCAGGGTGCGGCGCGTGGACAGATGGGCGGTTAAATCCTCCGATTTGGCGGTCAACACCCCGTTTTCATAACGTTCGGTGCGCAGCGGATGTTGGCCGAACTTGGTGCTGGTGAGGCTGGCACTGTAGCCTGCGGTGGAAGCCAGCGCCGCCACGCCGGCGGCGGTGGTGACAGCGGTAGGTGCTGCGGTGTTTTTCCAGCCCGTGATGGAACCGGCGCGGAAAGGGCCAGAGGAAGTGGCTCCGGCATCGGGGACTCCTCGGAAAAAGGCTTCCCAGCGACCATCAGGAGCGATTTTCAGCCGGGGACGGGCGAAGTTGGCATCCGACTGCGGCACATCATACCAGTGGGTGGAAGCGGTGAGGGAGGCGCCAGTGGCGGAAGGTGTCAGGTAGGTGGTGGCTTCGATGGTTTCCTCACCCCACGGGAAAAGACGGCGCTTTTCCTTGGAACGGACCACGATGGTTTGAGTCAGGGGAGCGACTAAATTATAGGCGGGCTGCTGGACGACTTCCGTGGTGGTGAGGTCGATGATGCGGTCCAGGGAGGGTCCTACGCGGGTGGAGACGGTTGCGTGGGTGCTGGAGCCAGGGATGCCTTCCAGCGCACGGGAAATGAGGGAGTAGATCAGCTGATTGCTCCCGGAAGGGACGACGTTGCTGGTCCATGTCGTTTCCAACTTGGCTGGAAAGCCGCTGATGGCGGTGCGGACCTGGTAACCGGTGGTGTAGAGGCCGGCATTGGGATTACCCGTGGTGAGCCTTTCGATGGTGGTGCTGCGGCGGGCGGTCACGCCGGAATAGAGCGGATAACCCGTCGCGCCGGCATCATAATCGTTCGTGTTATACACATCAATCCGTGCCTTGTCACTAGTGACCTGCGTCAGGGTGGTGAGGCCATCACTGCTGTGCCAGCGGAGGTCATTGGTGATCGGGGCAGGAGTAGGCACGGTGGTGGAGAGGCCATTATAGAAGGTGGCGGCGGCGGAACCGCGGGCCATGTAATAGCCAATTCTCTCCGGACCGATGAAAGCCGGATTCCCGCTTCCGTAGGTTCCCCGTTGTGCTTTCGGTTTGGGCACGAGATAGCCCGCTCCCTTTCCCAGGGACGCAGCCACCATCACTTCTGGCGGGGCATCCTGAGCACCATACAGGCCGCCTCCGTTGTTTGTCAAAGGAATCACCCCGCCAGGGCCGGACTGGAAGGCCGTGCCTTGGTATTCCTGGCTGGTAGGGGAACTGCGCGTGGCCGGGCTGGACGGAGCAGCGGGCGTGCTGGGCGCGGGAGCCGCCCCGCCGCTGTCAGCATCGCCAGGCTGGGGATCCGGTTGTCCTCCAGTGGAATTCGTCCCTCCTTCCGCAGGGGTTGGCGTCGTCGATTCGGCAGGTTCTTGATTGCCGGCAGAATCAACCTCACAACTTGGGCTGTTGGAGTCTTCTTTTTTGACGGCATCGTCCGGGCCGGGCGAAGTTCCGTTGTCGTCCGTGGTGGTGGCCTCGGTGGAGTCCGGCTCCCCTGGCAGGCCCTGATCTTCGCCGCCGGTGCCGCTGGCGTCAGCGTATTTGGTTTCAGGTCCGGTGAGGGTAGTGGTGGTGCCCTGGGTGTTGACTGCGACGGTTTGCACCCCGGTATTGGTGAGGCGGACGGTGCGGGGAGCCTCGCTGCCGCCGAATTGTTCATTCAGCGTAGGGAAGGCACTGCCGAGGCCCATATTCCCATCCCCCCAGTCCTGATAGGAGCCGGAGGCGGCGGCACAGGAGCCGCAGCCCTGGGCCTCAATCGCGGTCGGCCGCCAGATGGGACTGGTAAAGATGAGGGCCAGGCAGGGGACCACCAGACGACCAGCTCGGGAGCGGATAGGAGGATTCATGGAAAAAAAGAAATAGGAACGGTTAAAAATTAAAAAATGAGTGGGGGATCGTCCGCTGAGCGAACCGGATCCGAGGCGTCTGAGGTTTCCAACCAGACGAAACATTCAGCGCGGGGCTTCGGCAGGGGCTTCCAGTTTGGCGGGTTCCTCCGGGGTATCCTGGCGGGGCCAGCTGGCCTGGGGGACGGGTTTCCCCTGCCGGATGGTGGGAAGCTGGATGCGGGTGAAGACGGAGGTCTCCGGCGGAGGGAGATGGGCGGAGGGGTCGTCCTTCTTTTTGGGGTCCAGCCCCAGCGCGAGTTCATCGCGATTGGTAAAACCGTCCCCATCGGAATCGACGTTCCCATCGGCGGCATTCTTCGGGTCCAGTCCATAGCGGGTTTCCCACTCGTCCGGCAGGCCATCCCCATCGGCATCCGTGATAACCAACTCACGGGGCATGACGAGGCTGGCAGGACCGGAGGGCCGCAGGGTGGCTGCAGCGTGGCGGGCCGCCGCTGTGGCGGCCAGGCTGTCGAGGGAGGCCGCCCATTGAGTGAACTGGGTGAGCACTGCTGCGGACCGGGCAGCGGCATAGCCATCCGCAAGAGCAGTCACGCGGGATTCCCAAGCGGGCAGCACTTGGGGATCCGCAACATCGAACTGCGGTGTCCAACGGGCGGACTCCATGGCCGCCAGCGGGCGGAAGGCCTCAGCCTGCCCCAACAATGCGGCGCGGGCCTCCGACGGGGAAAGTGCTCCCCCCTCAAATAAAGCCTTGGCACGGGACAGGACCTTTTCCCGGAAAACGGACCACTGGGAGAGCCGGGTGAAAGCGGCGGCAGGGCCATCCGGGGCTTCCCGGACGCGGTTCAGGGGATCGCTTTCTCCGGATTGGGGCGCACGCAGAGCCTGCTCCGCATCCCAAGTGAGGAAACGGAACGGAGCGGAGGCACCGGCTTGGGTAATCAGGAAGTTTTTGACGGGCCAGTCGGAAGTGCGCATCCAGACATTCACCAGGATGTAATCAATCAGGTTATCCTGATCCAGGCCCGCCGCCGCTTCTTCCCAACCGGAGATCTGAGGCACGCCCTGCCGGGAAAATTCCGCCAGCGCACTGAGACGGCTCATCAGAAGATGCCACCCGTCCGCATTGCCATAAATGGAAGCGACCGGCCCCGTTTTTTCCCCCTTGAGCAAAACCGCAGCCGGACCGGCGGGGAGCTGCTCCACCGCATCATAGACCCCCCAGTAGGCTCCATTCAAAAAAACATGCACCCAGCGGTGTGACAAGGTAGGATGCCCCGCCGCGCCCATCCTGGACGCCGCAAAGGCATCGGCGAAATAAAGGCCCTGCCGACGGTTTTCCCGCGTGCCGGACTGGACCCAGGAATCCTGGGTAGGGTGACGCAATACCAGTTCCGGACTGGATGGCAGTACCCCCTCCCCGAAGACCGAAGACTCTGCCACCGGCGTCCACTTGATCCGTAGGCTGTGCTTGGGAGTCGTGAAATGGTTAAGACTGGTTTCCCCGGAAAGGGACACCGTGGCGCTGGTGGAACCCGCTCCGGCAGGGACTCCCCCTTGCTGAAACAATAGCACTTCCACCGGAGCCTTGATTTTTTGGGAATTGACGGCGTACACTCCGCCGCTGCTGCTGAACCAAGCTTCGGGCGATGTTGCCAGAACGACAATAGGGGCCGCTTGGAGCGCCGCCTGCACTGCCGATTCATCCAACGTTGTCCGGCCCACCAAGGGCGAGCCATAGTGCAACGGTACCGGAGTGGACGATTGCGATAATTGACCAGGAAAATCCTCGGGCCGGGCGAAACGCGCGACTTCCGCCGGGAAGAGATAGGCAGCCGAAACGCGGCCCAGGATTTCTCCCTGCGTCCCCAATGCCGCGACCCGCAGGACGGCGGAGCGGTTCACTGTGATGGCCTTGCTGCCTTCCGCCGGCAGGGTTGACGCGGCGCTTTCCGTTTTGGCAGGGTCTGCGCCATCCAGAGTATAACGGACGGCCGCCGCCCTGCCGGACCAGGCAACCGTCACCTCGAAAGGACCCTCCACTAAAGCAGAGGGGCGCGACAGGGACAGGGAGACCGGAACCACGGGCATGGGAAGGAGCGGCTTCCCCTCCGATGCAGTCAGCAGATCCACGCTCTGTTCCAAATTGGAAATACCATTGCCGTCAGCGTCCCCCTCACGGTCATCCATTGCCGGGTTAAACCCCAATCGCTTTTCCACATCATCCAGCAAGCCATCTCCATCCGCATCGGCTCCGAGGGGATTGGCAGGACCAATCTGCAACTCATCAAGGGCCAGAGACTCCTTCCGGTCGCCCATGAAAATGCAGGTGGCGGCACCAGCAGGGCGCGGCTCCTGGAAACCGGCTCCAGCGCAGGCCCACGCCCCGTCCAGCCAGAGGTCCCACGACTGGTGTTTGCTGTCCTCACGGATGGTTAGACGATGCCAGTCGGGACATTGGCCCGTTTTGGTATCAATGGGGAGCCGAAGCGGTGTAGCCATCCAAATCCCGCCGCCCTGACCATCCCCATGAAAAATCCAAAGTGCGGCCCGATCGGGAGTTTCCGTCCTGAACAGCCCTATCCGGGCACTATCCACATCGATCATTTCCTCCTTGGCAGTGCCGTCGCCAGCGATGGGACGAATATAGAGATCAACAAAGGAGATATCGGCATTGGAGGCACCGGTGCGCAGGCTGAGCCGGGCTTGGGAAAAAGGGAAGGCGGGAACCAATACCAAACTCGCCGAACCTGACCGCCCAGTCCCGGCAGTGACCTCCGCTTTCCCCTGATCGACTATCCACCCCTGTTGGCCGTGGATATTTCCGGGAGTGAATGCTGGGGCCTCGAAATCCGCCTGATAGGTGGTGGTGTTTTCCTGGGCATGAAGTGCGGAATGATTGGTTCCTGCGGCAAGCATCACCACAGCCAGCCACGCTGGTTTTAACCGGAGTATCTGCGGAGAAAGTAATGTGGCCGGGCAGGAGCAGGAGGTCGCAGATTTCATGGCAGAAGTTAATTCCGCCGTGGGTTTAACGATTTCGAGCAGTGCTGTCAATCCTGACGAAGATATATTTTAAATTATTCTTAACTTCTGCTTTTCCTTCCAAGGCGTTACAAAATATTTTCGATTATTTCAGGAAAAATACA
>CAIZWU010000252.1 GCA_903936775.1 uncultured bacterium
CGCACCTCATGTCCCATCCCGTGCAGCGTCCGGGCAAAAACGTTTTCGATGTAGTTCAATCCCACATCGAAAATCGCCGGGATGATCGCTATCCGCAATCTTTTTCCTGACACCGCTGGATCCAAACGATTCATCAAGGGGGCAGAATTGGAGGTCATGGCGTCTGAAATTGCCGGATCCACGATCCCGCCACCATCAAACGGAAGGCAGCGAGGTAATCCACTTTACTCGCCGTACCAGCCATCGCTGCTTTTAGAACCCGCCCGGCTCCTTCCGCCGCCACCCCGCCAGCGCTGATCGCCGCTTCGATGTTTTGTGAGCTGGATGCCTTGGCCAAGGCTTGGACCATTTGCGGCTCTGGGGTACCAAAGCCCATTTTGTCCCGCCGCCAAATAATGTCCTCAGGCACCGTTCCGGTTCCAGCCTTCCGCAGCGCCCACTTGGACCAGCCCTCGCGGATTTTAAGGGCTTTCATGGCAGGTGAAAAAGCAAATTCGACCAACCGGTAGTCCGTGAACGGCACCCGGGATTCTATGCTGAACGCCATCGAATTCCTATCCTCAAACCGCAACAGATGTGGTAATACAAAATCGAGGGTGATTCCACGCAGATGCTGGTCCAGATTTTCCGCCATCCTGCGCCAGGGATAGGACTCGGGAGTCCCGGCATCACGGACATGCTCCACCAGAGCGGCCGCCGCCTCAGGCCTCAACAAGCGGCCGGCCGAGCCCCGCAAGGCGCGGCTGTAGCCGTAGCGGGCGGCTCCCTGGATCAGCGAGGCTGGAAGCAGTGCCACCGGGACCGAACCCAGTAAATGCCTCAGGGCACGGTCACCCGTGGCGCGGCGGATCGACTGCATCTCCTTTACTGCCGCGAACAAACCGCGCTCTTTGATCACGGTCGAAAAAAACCACTGATAGGGCCGGTATCCGGCGAACAGTTCGTCTGCCGCCTGTCCGTCGAGCAGCACCTTGGTCCCACTCTCCTTGGCCAGGCGCATGACACACCACTGGGCAAAAATGCTGGTCGTGGTAAACGGTTCGTCCTGATGCCAAACCATCCGGTCAAAATCTGTGGCCAGACCCTCACCATCCGGCACCGTAAAATGGCCGGTCGCATTGATGCCGGACAAAACCCGATTGACGAACTTCCTCTCGTTAAAGGGCCCCTCCATGTTGTAAACGGCACTGAAGGTGTGCTGCGTGCCGCCAGAATGCGTCGCCGCGGCATCCTCTGTCAGCAGGCGATTCACCATGCCCACAATGATGGAGGAATCGAGTCCTCCACTCAAACAACTGCCCACCGGCACATCCGCCCGCAACCGCAACTTGACTGCATCCTCCAGCAGAACCCGCAGTTTATCCACGGCATGGTCCACCCCACTGGCATCCCCATCACCGTTTTCCGGAAGTTCCCACCACCTTTGCACCTGCAGCCCCTTGGCGTCCAAAAGGGCGCTGCATCCCGGCGGCAGAGCGCGGATTTCCTGGAAAATGGTATCGCCCGCGGCGGGACTCGGATATCGGCCCCAGGCAATAAAATTGGAAAACTGCAGTGGATCTGTTGTCCAACGGTCACGGGTGGCGCGCAGTGCTTTGATCTCACTCGCAAAGGCGATTCCGCCATTTCCGTCTTCGGCATAATACAAAGGCTTCACGCCACAGCGGTCCCGTGCGAGGAACAGTTGCGGCTCGCCCTGACGCCTCAAATCAAGAATCGCCAGCCCCCACATGCCATTGAATCGCTGGAGGCACCGGGCACCCCACCGTTCATAGGCCCGCAGAATCACTTCAGTGTCCGTTTTGCTTCGGAAGGAAACCCCGCACTGCTCCAACTCGGCACGCAGTTCTGGAAAATTATAGACCTCCCCATTGAATACGATCCAAAGCTTCCCGTCGGGCGTCCCCATCGGCTGATGCCCCGCGGCGCTGAGATCATGAATGGCCAATCGGCGGAACCCCAGCACCGCATCGGCCTGCGGAAGCACCGCTTCGCCACGCCACGTAGGTAGTTGGAGTTCCGGGCTCGTTTCATCCCCCCCGGCAAGCGCTGTTTCGCCACGTCCGATAACGCTAAAAAGATAGCCTTCATCATCCGGCCCACGGTGACGCATCAAGGAGACCGCTTCCGCCGCCCTCTTTCGATCAATGATTCGACCAGGAGTGATCCATCCAAATATTCCACACATAATTAGCAACCCTCCAGTTGTTTCGTCAAATCAGGCGCCTGATGCGGGTTCATCATGGCGACGGCCATCAAATTGCCCGCCGTGAGAGCTCCGGCCCACGTCGAATGGGTGCCCAGATAAACCCGCACCGCATCCGGTTGTTCCTTCACCAGCACTTGTTTTGTCTTTCCCAGCATGCGCCCCGTCATGGCCCCATGACTGCCCCCCCCCCAGCCCCCAGATAGTGTCCCGGTGCCGGAATTCCCAGTTCTCGGAAAAAGACATCGGACACCCCCTCATCGTCGTGTTGACCGGTCTACACCATGATTTCACAAAGTCCTTCCTGTTGCAGAGCCGGGCTCACCGGACCCGCCTTGACGAACTGCGGTCTTGCCCCCATCACCGTAATCACGGTTTTTTGATTTTGCTGCCTGTCCATGCTTTTGGTCAACGTTGGCAGATGTTCCAGTTTCCGGGGAGGGGGCACTCCTGACGGGCTTGGTCCCGCTTCAGCCGGGTCCGGGGACACCGTAGTCCTGACAAAAATAGCAACCGATTCTAACCCCGGCGCCCCGGGCCGCCTGTGCATTTGTCCCATCCCCGCCGCAACCATTCCCATTCCACCCCACCAACACCGATGATGGCCATGGCCACCATGGCCAGCAAACTGGATTTCCAGAGGAGGTTGATCATGGAAATCTCCCTCGGCAGAAACGCCGCAGCAACCATCGCAGCCATGCCAATGATTACCACGGCCCCCAAAGCCCGCCAACGGTGCGGCACTGGATAAAACTTCTGACTGACCACCATGTTGAATCCAAAATTCAAGCCCGCCGCCAACACCGTCGCCAATGCGGCTCCTGTCAGTCCAAAACGGGGCACCAACAGGATATTGAGTCCCACCGCCGCGGCAGCGGTTCCGATGTTGATGGCGGCCACCCACCACATGCGGCGCCGAATCCACGCCCCGGGGGCAAAAATGTACATTTGGCTGAGCAGGAATGCCGGAGCCAGCCAACCCAACAGGGGCATCGCCGCAGAGTAATCGGACCGGGTCAGCAGTGCCAGGATTTCAGGCGCAAACAAGGTGAGTCCAGCCAGGCCAAGGGCGGCCACAGCCACAAAGATCCGGAAAATCCGCGCCAATTGTTTTGGCGTCCCGGGATCATGGTGGCCTGCATAAATCAACGGCGTCAGGGCACTCCCGAATCCCAGCATCACCAGTCCGGCCAATCCACCCAATCTCGTGGCCACCCCGAATACCCCGACCGCGTCCCTCCCCAGATCATGTTCCAGAACAAACCGCGAAGCATACTGGCTGACCACCACGGCCAGGCTTGAGGGGACAATCGGAATGCAAAAGACCAGCATTTGCCGCAGACAGGCTGAATTGAATGAGAGCGCAAACTCGCCTCGGCAAAACCAGAGCGCCAAAAGTAGCCCTGCGGCAGCTCCCGTCATGGTCCCATAAAGCACCCCCACCTCCCCCATCCGGTATTTCGAGACCAACAGCAGAGTCGTGGAGAGGGAGACCAACGTGAACCAAACACTGACGATTCCAAACTTACCAGGTTGCATCATCCAGCGGAGTTGCTGCGCCACCACCAGGTAGAGTCCACTGAATGCCATGCAGAGGGCTGCCGCCGTTACCGCTGAAGCAGCCGCCACATCACCGAAGGCCACATGGGCGATGCTTCCTGCTCCAGGCAGAATAAGAGCCAAGGCCACTCCGAACATCCCCACACTGAACCAGAGGGCCGTGGAGGAATAAAGTCGTTGGCGTTCGTGGTCGCGGCTCTCCCCATACTCCCGGGCCAGTGCATTGCTGATATCCAACCCGATGATCATCGAAAGCACCGCCATGGCTCCCAACAGCAGATCCAACAATCCGAGCTGCGTTTTTGAGAGGAAAGCGGTGTAAATGGGCACCATCAACACTGTCAGACCTTTGGACAGAATCGTGGCGAAACCGTAGAGGGCCGAGTCTTTGAAGAATCTGCGGACCATACCTTTAGTATCCCGGGAAAAAGAAGAACCAGCAGAGGTCCTTTATTCCTGCTCCAGCTGTAGTATCTCGACCCGGATGCTGGTCCAAGGACCTTGATGCTGTGGCTTCAGGATGGCAAACCACACCAAAACCGGATAACTTTACCCCCCCGCGGCAAAAGCCACCGCCATGGATTCCATCCGCGGCTTGTCCTTCAGTTGCAGCACCCCCACTCCGAATTCCCCAATCAATTGCCTGACAGTTTCCCTGACCAGATCTTCCGGCAATCCGCCACCGGAGTAGAAAACCGGGAGGTCCGAGGCTTTAAAATACCATTCCTTGGGGATATCTCCCACAAATATGCGGCAGATCCGGGTGGCCACCTCATCCGCGCTCCAATCTGTCACCAACCGTTGCCCCGCCGCCGCCACGCTTTCCCGGAGGGATTTATCCCGGGCCAACTTTAAAATGGCCTCTTCCAGATCTTTTTCGTGACAAACATAGGTTGGCCACTCCGCCAGACCCGAGAACGTCAGCCAGGCGTCGCTCCACCCATAACCACACACAATCGCCGGCCGGCCACACGAGGCCGCTTCCCCGGCAAAAGTCGCCATGGGGGTATCGGAGTATAATTGATCCACCACAAAATGGCAGCTCCGGATTACCTCCAACACTTCTACATGCGGACGGCCTGTGATCGTCACCAGCTCCAACCCCGGAATCTGCGCAGCAGCATTCCGGACCGCTTCTGCAATCCCATGGGATCCTTTCACCAAGGGCACCGAGGGCGCGTGAAGTATCCTGATGGCACCAGCCGGTTCATCAGGGATATGCTCTGCTTTGGTGCAAGGCATTCCGACGGCATACCAACTCACCACCTCCCGTTCGTGGAAGTGCGCCGAGAAGGGATTGTCCACTACCCAATTGGCGTAGCGGCCGATTCTTCTGACCAGGGCCTTGCGCTTTTTCGTGAGTCTTGCTGTATCTGACAGGCTCCTCCGGATACCCGGAGCCTTCCACACCCCGCCAAACTCAAGATAGGAAGCCCTCGAATCCGATCCATGGAAAATAAACAGCACCTTCTTCCCTGCCAGCCTCAGCAAAGGAACATCCAAGTGCCATGGCAAGAGACTTTTCCCGAACCCAAACAGAAAAAAATCATGCTTCAAAAAGGCCCAAGGCAACAGCAGCGGGCCGACCGCCAGGCTCGCGATCTTCCAAATCAACAGCGACAAAAAGTTTTCTCCCCGCCGGACAGCCAAGCGTTGACACCATTTGGTTACCCGCTTCGCCAAACCACCCTCAGCGGAATCAAGGTAACCAAAAGTGTTGGGGGACAGGTTGAGAAATGACACCTCATGCCCCTGGCTTCTCAGCGCATCAGCGGTTTTGGTGTAATAGCCCGCTATTTCTGTGACGCCGATAAAAATTCGCATGTGTCAGGAACAATCCAACATTGAGGCCCCATCCGCAGGCCGAAGCGCGCAACCACTTGCCGGGTGTAGTGGCTGTGATTTAAGAAACGACTGACGATAACACGCTCCGTCCGGCTCAGACTTGGCCTCACCCTGGAGTCTTCACCTCTGAACGGATGCGCAGAATCCTGGCTGGTACGCCTGCTGCCACCGCAAAATCTGGCAGGTTTCCTGTGACCACTGCTCCAGCCCCGACCTGCACCCCTCTTCCGAGGGTCACTCCAGGCAATAAAATGCTCCCCACACCCAAATCGCAGTCGTCGCCAATGGTCACCGGTGCAAAATCCACCCTGCTGTGGAGAATGGGGACTTCGATCCCTTCTTCCCCGTGGGACGAGGTGAGAATTTTCACTCCGGGGCCGATGCCGACATTTTTTCCGATCGTGATACCGCCAGCACTATGAAAAAAGCACATCTGACCGATCCAAGAACCGGTTCCGATCAGCATCTCGTTGCGGTGGTAGCCTTTCAGCATCGTGCCATGCCCCACGTAAACATTGGCGGCAATGGAGATAGTCTCCGGGTGCCAGACCATGACTCCGCGTTCGAGGATGACGCCTTCTCCGCAGGATTTAAACTGATCGGGAGTGAACTCCCCGGAACCATGCGAACGATAGGGTTTCATGGGCGGTTCAGGCGGAGAATGATTGCGCCGTCCGCAGAATCCCTTCCTCCAGATCCACCTTGGCCTTGAAGCCGAGCACGTGTTCGGTTTTTTCCACACTGGGGATCCGGATGGCGATGTCTGCGGAAAGAGCAGGGCGGTGGTAAATTTTGGATTTCGAGTTCAGCACCCGGCAGACGGTTTGAGCCAGACCGAGGGTGGTCATGACGGCACGGGCATTGCCAATATTGAAACTCTCCCCGACCGCCGCCGGGTTCTCGAGGCAGCGGATGATGCAATCAACAAAGTCGTCCACATAACACCAGGCC
>CAIZWU010000253.1 GCA_903936775.1 uncultured bacterium
ATTATCGGTTGGGCCGGTCTGCCAGAAAATTGCTTTCAGGGGCGGGCCAACCATAGGGGTCTGCCGGATCAATGTCCACCGTAGAGAGATGCCTCAGCGGGGCGCGCGGCCAGGCTCATCGATTTCAGCACGGTGCTGCCACCCCTTTGGACTGCGGGCTGCCTGGCGGCGGGCTGGTCTCAGGCCGCCGCCATCGCGCCCCTCGGCGGGAGCATCCAGGAACTGCCGGGGCACAGCGATGCGCGGACGACGGAGATATCCACGTATGTGGCCAAGGCGATGCGGCGGGAGATAGGGAGTCCGTTGGATGATCTTTGAGGAGGGCAGGCTTCGGCTGGGGCCTGCCGGTGCGGTTTCGGGGTGCGGTGACGGCAAGGGGCGCGGCGGGTGCTGGCGGGGCCCCGGCTTTGGAAAGCCGATCGGAACGTTGACCTGCAGCTGACCTTAGGCAAGCTCAGGTGGCCACTGCCGGAACACGACACACACCCCGGTCCGGTCCAGCAAGGAGAACTCCAGGGCGCCCCAGGGACGCTTGGTGACCCGAGGGAGGTTGGGGTGGAGCAGGTCGGGCCGCCGGGTGGAGATGTCCTGGTGGATCCCGTCGATGTTGTCGGTCTCGATGGCGATCTCCGGCCGGTCCTTGGCGGCATATTCCGGACTTTCCATGACGTAGGCCTTCGCGCCATCCCGGCCCACCACGGCCAGGGTGGCGTCCTGGTGGAGCACGGTGAAGCCCAGGCCATTCACGAAAAGGTCGAGTCCTTCTTCCATGTGGTTGAAGAAGATCTTGGGAATGAGTCGGAGCATCATAGGGGCGGGATCTGACTTTGATATGCGGCATCCCTGACAGAGCTGCAAGAAAAACCTCAACGCCTGGCGGGAAACAGGGGCCGGGGCGGGGCCGGTGATTTCGGCTGCCTCCCCGCTGGCGGGGGAGGGAAAGCCGTGTCTTTTTCCAATTCCTGATTTCCGCCATGCCAGCCCCTGCCCTGCTCCAAGTCGATCACCTGACGATTTCCTTTCCGGTGATGCGGGGATTGTTTTTCCGGCGGGAGGAGCGGCGGGTGACGGCGGTGGATGATGTTTCCTTCACGGTGCCGGAGGGGAAAACGGTGGGCTTGGTGGGGGAGAGCGGATCGGGAAAAACGACGATCGCGCGGGCGCTGGTGAAACTGCAAACGGCGACGGCGGGGCGGATGCTCTACCGGGGGCAGGACATCGTGCCGATGGAGGAACGGAACTTTCTGCCGCTGCGGAAGGAGATCCAGATGGTGTTCCAGGACCCGTTTGGGTCGCTGAATCCGCGCCTGACGATCGGGCAGACCCTGGCGGAGCCGATGGAGATCCATTTCCCGGGAAGGACGGCGGCGGACCGGAAAGAGCTGGCGGCGGCGCTGCTGCAGAAGGTGGGGCTGAATCCGGACTACCTGGGGCGACGGCCACGGGAATTCAGCGGCGGGCAGCGGCAGCGGATCGGCATCGCGCGGGCGCTGGCGGTGGAGCCGCGCTTCATCATCTGCGATGAGGCGGTGAGTGCGCTGGACGTGAGCATCCAGGCGCAAATCATCAATCTGCTGCAGGACCTGCAGGAAGAACTGGGATTGACGTATTTATTCATCGGTCACGATCTGGCGGTGGTGGAGCACATCAGCGATGAGATCCTGGTGCTGCACCACGGGAAGCTGGTGGAAAGCGGGCCGGCGGAGCAGGTGTGCCAGGCACCGCAGCACGACTACACGAAGCGGCTGCTGGCGGCGGTGCCCACTCTGGGGTAGCGAGCGCTTGCAGGAGCGGGGCAGTTAAGGGATGATGCCGGCCGATCCGCGCTCCGTGACCCCGCTTTTCCGCAAATTCCTAGGCCTGCACTGGATCCTCTTTGCCGCCATGGTCATCATGGTCGCGATGGGGATCTATTCCGTTTACGCGGCGGTGCATTTCCGCCCGGAGCCGGCCTTTTCCACCCGGTGGAATGACCAGATCCGCTGGGTGCTGATTGGTTCGGTGTTCTTTTTCGGAGCCAGCCTGATCGACTACAAATGGGTGCGCTGGGCTTCGGTGCCACTCTATGTGGTAGGGCTGGGGCTGCTGGTGCTGCAGGGGCTGAAGGGCAAGGATGTCTACGGGCAGACACTGTCGCTGACGATTGGCGGAGTGAGCTTCCAGGCGGCCCAATTTGCCATCACGGCGACGATCCTGCTGCTGGCAGTGATGCTGGGGGAAGGGCACAAATACATTCCCTGGTTGAAGCACTATATGGTGCGCTTTCTGTTGGGCGGGATGATTTTTGGAGGTCCCTTTCTGTTGGTGGTGAAGCAGGGGGATCTGGGGTCGGCCATGGTTTTGGTGCCGATCGTGGCGGCCATGCTGCTGGTGGGGAATATCCCATTCCGCTGCTTGATCGCGGTGGCCCTGATCGGGCTGACGGTGCTGCCGCCGGTGTATTTTTTTGCGCTCAAGGACTACCAGCGGGCCCGGATTCAGGTTACGATCGACCTGCTGATGAACCGGCCGGTGGACGTGAAAGGGGATGGCTACAGCCTGACCAACCTGCTCAAAGCGGTCGGTTCGGCAGGGCTTGAAGGGAAAGGCCTTCACATCAAGGACCTCCCCGAGGGCCAGAAATCGATGCTGCAACTGGGACTGACCTCCAAGGCCACCGCCCATACGGACTTCATCTTCTCCTCGGCGGCAGAGACGTTTGGCTTCCGCGGCGCGGCGATCATGATCCTCGGGTTTATTTTCATCCTGACGATGTCGTTCATGATTGCCTTTTTCAGCCGTGATCAGCTGGGAAGGCTGATCACCGTGGGGATTATCGCGCTGCTGTTTGCCCACATTTTTGAGCACATCGGGATGAATATCGGGATCACGCCGATCACGGGGATTCCGCTGCCGCTGATCAGCTACGGCGGGACGTTCATGGTGATGAATCTGTTCCTCTTCGGCCTGATCCAAAGTGTCTGGGTCCACCGGAATGCCATGATCGAAGAGGAAAAAGCCAAGGCCAAACCGGCCCGGGGCGGGCGGCCGGTGGTCGCTTACAATTGAGGCGCGTCCGCGTCCGGCCCGGTGGGTCCGGTTTCCTGCCAGGCCCGCCGCACCCCGTCCGGAGAAAGCTCCAGCCGCCACCAGGCGGTGCCCTCCGGCAGCAGGCCCGGAAATAAATCGGCCCACTCCACCACACAGACGCCCCCGGCTTCGGCATACTCGTCCCAGCCAATCGCCAGCACTTCCTCCGGCGAGGCCATCCGGTAGAAATCGAAGTGGAAAACGGGCAGGCGTCCCCCCGGGTATTCCTGCACGAGGGAAAAGGTCGGGCTGCTCACGGCGTCAGGATCAGCTCCCAGACCGGCGACGATTCCCTTGGTGAGGTGGGTTTTCCCGGCCCCGAGTCCGCCGCAGAGGGCGATGACGGCACCTGGCACGGCCCCGCGGCCAAGGCGTCCGCCCAGTGCCAGGGTATCTTCCATCGTCTGTAAAACCAACACCTCCATGCCGCCCACTATGGCGGCCCGCAGCCCCGGATCAAGGCCATCGCGGATGGGCAAGACCTCCCTTTCCTCCGAGGCAGTGAATTCACCGGTCCGGCATTTTCCCGTTGGCCGGGGCGGACCTGGTGGGATAACGCACTGGAATGCCGTCGCTGTTCCGCCCTGCCCTGACCGCCTTCCTGCACAAGGCTGGCCTGATCGGGGTGGCCGCAGCCGCCACCGGAACGGCCGGGGCGTTTTTCCTGTGGAGCCTTGATGCGGTCACCCGGCTGCGGTTTGCCCACCCGTGGTTGTTATGGTGCCTGCCCGCGATCGGCCTGGGCATGGGATGGCTTTACCTGAAAGCGGGACCGCGGGCAGAGCGGGGGACGGGATTGATTCTTGATGAAATCCAACAGGCCGGGGGAGGAGTGCCGGCACGGATGGCTCCTTTGATCCTGCTGGGCACTCTCGCCACCCATCTGGGCGGAGGCTCGGCCGGCCGCGAAGGCACCACGGTGCAGATCGGCGGCAGCCTGGCGGGAAGCATCGGGCTTTGGGGGAAAGCGCCGCAGCACCATTTCCCGGGATTGCTCATGGCCGGGGTGGCGGCAGGATTCGGGGCGGTGTTCGGCACCCCCTGGGCAGGCGCGGTGTTTGCCCTGGAGGTGCTGAGGCACCGCACCGGGCGATGGAAGGAATGGCCCTGGTGCCTTGCCGCCGCGTGGCTGGCCGACTGGGTTTGTCACGCGTGGGGCGGGCATCATGCTGCATGGCAGGTGGGCGGGACCTTTCCCCTGACTGATTTTGGGGCCTGGGGAAAAGTGGGGCTGGCGGCGGTTTGTTTCGGGCTGCTGGCGAGAGGATTTGTGATGACCACCCATGGGATGCAGGGATTGATGAAACGGTATGTGCCGTGGTCGCCACTGCGCCCCATGCTGGGGGGACTGGCGGTGATCGGACTGGTTTGGGTCAGTGGCACGCGCGATTATCTGGGCCTGGGAACGCTGGCCGCCACGCCGGGCAGCATGGTCCTGGGGTCGTTTTTCGAAGATGGGGTGGTGCTGGACCCGGCGGCCTGGGCGTGGAAATCCGGGTTTACGGTAATGACGGTGGGCGGTGGGTTTAAAGGAGGAGAGGTGACGCCGCTTTTTTTCATGGGCGCGGCGCTGGGATACACCTTGTCAGGGTTGCTGGGCCTGCCGGCCGCCTGGTTGGCCGCCCTGGGCATGACGGCGGTGTTTGGCGCTGCGGCGCGGACCCCCGCGGCCTGCTTCCTGATGGGAATGGAACTGTTCGGGCCGGGCCTGGCCCTGCCTATGGCCGCGGCCTGCGGCGTAGCCTCTCTCTGCAATGGAAGGGGACTCTACCATCCGGCTCCCCTGGCCACTCCCGGACCCTGATGGCGGAACGGCCTTACAATTCGATCTGGATGCCGAATTCCACCACCCGGCTGGGCGGGATGTTGTAGTAGGCGACCGCACTCTGGGCATTCCGGGACATCACCGCGAAGAGGGTGGCCCGCCAGAAAGCGAGGCTGCGGTTGGTGGGAAGAATGGTTTCCCGGCCGAGGAAGTAAGAGGTCTGCATGGGATCAAAATGCAGATCGTAGTCGGCACAGGCACGCAGCAGCGCGGGCACGTCCGGCTGTTCCATGAAGCCATAGTGGCCGGTGACACGCCAGACATGCCCGGCCAGCTGTTCCACCCGCAGACGGTTCGCCGGAGTGACGTAGGGATGCAACTCGGAGACAATCGTCAGGAAGAGCATCCGTTCATGCAAAACCTTGTTGTGCTTGAGATTGTGAAGGAGCGAGGTGGGGGTAAGACCGCTGGCCCCTGACAAGAACACCGCCGTGCCGCCAACCCGTTGGACTTTTTTGCCCCGCTCGATACTTTCGAGGAATTGATTCAACGGGAGCGCCTGATCATACAGTTTGGCGCCCAGCACGCGCCGTCCCGCCCGCCAGGTGACCATGATGGTGAAGAGGACCAGCGCCACCACCACCGGCACCCAGCCGCCATCGAAAAACTTGAGGGAATTCGAGTAAACAAAGACCAGGTTGAGGACCAGTTGGACGCTGATCAGGGCCAGCGTGCGCGGAGTGGACCAGCCCCACTTCCGGGTGGCCGCATAGAACAGCAGGAGGGTGGTCACCAGCATGGCCTGGCTGAGGGCGATGCCATAGGCGGAGGCCAGCCGCTCAGAAGTCCCGAATCCGACCACCAGCAGGATAGTGCCGATCATGAGCAGCCAATTGACCTTGCTGATGTAGATTTGTCCGTGCTCGGAGGAGGAGGTATGACTGATGCGGATGCGGGGAAGATAACCCAATTGAACCGCCTGCATGGTCAGGGAGAACACCCCGGAAATAAGGGCCTGGGAGGCGATGATGGAAGCGAGGGTGGCGAGGACCGTCAGTGGCAATCGTCCCCACTCCGGGGTCATGAACTGAAGGGGGTTTTTGATGGCGTCGGCATTGCCGATGAGAAGGGCACCCTGCCCGAGGTAGTTGAGAATCAGGGCTGGCTTCACGATCCAGAACCAAGAGAGCACCACTGGGCGGCGACCGAAGTGTCCCATGTCCGCATAAAGCGCCTCGCCCCCCGTAACTGTCAGGAAGACCCCGGCGAGCACCGTCATGGCCTGGGTGGGGTGGGTGTAGAGGAAATGGATGCCCAGCCATGGATTGAAGGCCTGGAGGACGCCCGGGGCTTCC
>CAIZWU010000254.1 GCA_903936775.1 uncultured bacterium
CCGGGTGCTGGCGAACCGCCTGTGGGCGGGCATGTTCGGGAGGGGGATCGTGGAAACGCTGGAGGACTTTGGTTCCAGCGGGGCACGTCCTACCCATCCGGAATTGTTGGATCATCTGGCCCTGCGGCTCATGCGGCAGCATGGGTGGTCAGTGAAGAAATTCCTCCGCGAGGTCGCCTTGAGTGCCACCTATGCGCAGACCAGCCGCGCCACGGCGGATCTCGTTTCCCGGGATCCCTCCAATGCCTTGCTCGCCCGTGGGCCCAGGCAGCGGCTCACCGCGGAGATGGTGCGCGATCACGCCTTGAAGGTCTCGGGCTTGCTATCCCCGAAAATGTCAGGGCCGCCGGTTTATCCTCCCCAGCCGCAGGGTGTGTGGAATAGCGTCTACAGCGGGCAAACCTGGAAAACCTCGGAGGGGGAGGATCGCTATCGCCGTGCCGTTTATACCTATGTAAAGCGGACCAGCGGATATCCCGGCTTTCTGGCGTTCGATGCGCCCGCCCGCGATTTGTGCAGTGCCCGGCGATTGCCGACCAATACGCCACTCCAGGCGTTAGTGACCTTGAACGATCCGGCCTACCTGGAAATGGCCATGGCATTGGCGCAAAGGGTGTCGCGTGATGGCGGCAAGGTGGAGGAGCAGATCACCCGGGCCTGCCAGTTGATCACGCTGGATCCTCCTCCCGCCGGACTGTTGACAGCCTTGACGAAACTCCATGCCGGCGCCCTTGCCGATTATCAGGCCAAACCGGACACGGCGGCACTGCTCGGCGGCACGCCTGAAGCGGCGGCGCTGACTTTGGTCGCCAATACCCTGCTCAACACTGACCTCGCTTTGAACCGATGATCGATCATCCTCTTTTAAATCCCACGCGCCGCCATTTCCTCAGGAATGGATCGCTCAGTCTCGCGGGTCTGTGGCTGGCCAGCCAACCGCAGGCCACCGCAGCCGGTGCCGTTCTGGCGAAGGACCCGGCGTATCCCTGGAAGCCGGCCGAGCCCCATTTTCCGGCCAAGGCCAAACGCGTGATCTACCTGCACATGGCCGGCAGCCCCAGCCAGTTGGAACTCTTTGACTACAAGCCCGAACTCCTCAAACTCGATGGGAAGGACTGCCCGCAGTCCTTCCTCGCCGGCAAGCAGTTCGCTTTTATCCAAGGGGTGCCAAAGATGCTGGCCAGCCAGTATCCCTTCCAGCAGCACGGCCAGAGCGGGCATTGGATTTCCGACCGCCTGCCATTTCTCGCAGGGCATGCCGATGATCTGTGCATCGTGAAATCGATGTATACGGACCAGTTCAATCATGGTCCGGCGCAGCTCCTCATGCACACCGGGTCACAGTCGCCGGGGAATGCCAGCTTCGGTTCCTGGGCGACTTATGGCCTTGGTTCGGAAAACGACAACCTGCCGGGATTTGTGGTCCTCACCAGTGGAGGGAAGAATCCGGATGCGGGCAAGAGTGTCTGGGGCGCCGGTTATCTGCCCAGCGTCTATCAAGGCGTGCAATGCCGCTCTGCGGGGGAGCCGGTGCTCTTCCTCCAGGATCCCCCCGGGATCGACCGCAGCCAGCGCCGCCGGAGCCTTGATGCCCTGGCGGAGATCAATGCCCTGACAGCCGCCCAGGTGGGCGACCCGGAAACAGTCACCCGCATCGCCCAGTATGAAATGGCTTTCCGTATGCAGCTGCACGCGTCAGAAGCTTTTGACCTGGGCAAGGAACCGCCCTCAGTGCACGAACTCTATGGCACCCAGCCGGGCAAGGAATCCTTCGCCAACAATTGCCTGCTGGCCCGCCGTCTCGTGGAACGCGGCGTGCGCTTCATCCAGCTTTTTGACTGGGGCTGGGACAGCCACGGCGCGAGCCAATCGGAAGCGTTGAATCATGGATTCAAGGACAAATGCAAAAGCGTGGATCAGGCCTGTGCGGCACTCCTGACGGATTTGCAGCGTCAGGGGCTGCTGGAGGATACCTTGGTGATCTGGGGTGGCGAGTTCGGGCGCACTCCCATGCGGGAAAACCGTCAGGGGCAGGAGATGGCTTTCATTGGCCGCGACCACAATCCGGGGGCCTTCACCCTCTGGATGGCCGGGGGCGGCGTGAAACCGGGCCTGTCCTACGGATCAACCGATGAAATGGGCTACCAGGCTGTGGTGGACAAGGTCAGTGTCCACGACTTCCACGCCACGGTACTGGCGTTACTGGGATTTGATCACCTGCGCTTCAACTACCCCATCAACGGCGTGCCAATGCGGCTCAGCAATGTGACCAAGCCGGGAAGCAAACCGGTGCCGGGTCTGATGGCTGGATGACCGGGTTCTGCGGTGCCTCACCAGCGGTGCGCTTGCCGGATGGTGGAGCCATGGCAGGGTAACTTCATGAAAGCAGGATTCCTTGATAAGCTGATCGCCCGCCTCGACCGGGTCGGGCCGGGTGAAGTACAGGGTTTGCTCCAGAAACTAATCAGGGAAAAGGGGTTCTTTGAGCAGGTGTTCGAGGTCCTCGAGGAAGGGGTGATTATCTGCGATCCCCAGGGAGTGGTCACCTTTGTGAATGGGGCGGCGTGCGGGTTTTACGGTATGGATCATGAGACCTCGGCGGGTCGGCCCTTGGCCGAGTTGGTGCGGGGCGTGTCGTGGGAGGTGCTGACGCGGCGGCGGGAGGTGATGTCGCGGGACATGGAGGTGTTCTATCCGGAACATCGTTATTTGAATTTTTATTTCCGGCCGATCGATGACGGGGAACCCGGCGCAGCGCCGTTGGGATACGTCATGCTGGTGCGGGACATCACGCAGACGCGCCGGGTCGCGGAGGAACAGATCGAGAGCGAACGGCTCAATGCCCTGACGGTGCTGGCGGCAGGGGTGGCGCATGAGATTGGCAATCCCCTGAACTCGCTGAATATTCATCTGCAGTTGTTGGAAAAGAAACTGAAGAAGGTGGATGTGGCCGTGTATGAAAGCGTGAGGGGCCAGGTGGAAGTGGCGCGCGCGGAGATCAAACGGCTGGACTTCATCATTGAGCAATTCCTTGGCGCGATGAGGCCGGTGGCGCCGCGCTTTGAACTGACCGATTTGAACCGGGTGGTGGAGGAAGCCGCGACCTTTCTGGCTCCGGAACTGAAGGACCGGCGGATCACCACCCGGCTTTTACTGCATGATGGGTTGCCGCTGGTGCGCCTCGATGCAGCGCAGATGAAGCAGGCGCTGTATAACTTGATCAAGAATGCCTCGCAGGCCATGGGCACGGGCGGTTCCCTGCGGATCGTCACGGAACTGACGGATTACGATGTGGTGATCCGGATCGAGGATTCAGGAAAAGGAATGAGCCCGGAGACGGTGGCCCAGATGCATCAGGCCTGGTTCACCACCAAGAAGACGGGAAATGGCCTCGGGATGCTGATCGTGCGGCGGATTGTCAGGGATCATGGGGGCGAGTTGTCCGTGCAGAGCGGGGAAGGGCAGGGCACCACCGTCAGTATTGCCCTGCCGCGGCAGGCCCGCGCCGCCCGTTTCCTGGAGTCCGGTGAAGGTGAGCCTCCGCGCCGGAAGCCGGATGAAGTGATCGATGTGTGACCTGCGGGCGTAATTTGAAATTTCCCTGACTGATGCGACTGCTTTTCAAATGGCTCTCCCGGCTCCTGCTGCTGCTGCTGCTGTGGGTGGCTGGCGTGGCATGGTATATCAATGATTTCGCGGGTCGGGATGAGACACGCAAAGCTGATGCCGCGGTGGTGTTGGGTGCGGCGGCCTGGGACCGGAAACCCTCCCCCGTGCTGGAAGAAAGGTTGAATCACGCGCTGGAGCTTTACAAAACAGGTCAGGTCAGGAAGCTCATCTTCACCGGCGGCTTCGGAGACAAGGCCGCCATGGCTGAGAGTGAGGTCGCCCGCGACTACGCCGTCGCCCACGGTATTCCCAGGAAGGACATCCTGATCGAGACCGCCTCCCACTCCACCCGTGGCAACGTCTCCGAAGCCGCCCGCCTCATGCAGGAGAAAAAGCTGCAGTCCTGCCTGCTGGTCAGCGACCCCATGCACATGCGCCGCGCTGTCCGTATGTTCCGCGATGCCGGCGTGCCTTGCTTCTCCTCCCCTACCAAAACCAGTGCCTACGTCTCCTGGCCCGCGAAGGCGGGCTTCCTTGCCCGCGAGGTGGTTTTTTTCACCGGGTATCTGGTGGC
Source organism: uncultured bacterium (assembly GCA_903936775.1). Lineage (GTDB taxonomy): Bacteria > Verrucomicrobiota > Verrucomicrobiia > Verrucomicrobiales > V1-33 > CAIZWU01. The sequence continues at coordinate 4,184 of CAIZWU010000254.1, forward strand.
CGGACGGTAAGGGTTGATGAGGGAAGACGCTGTCTTGCCCTGGCGGAAAATTCCTTAGCGGGCTGACGAAACCGGAAGCTTGGCATCGCCGGGAAAGGCTCCAAGGACGTGGCGGGCTTGCGCCGCATCGAGGGCGATTTGAGCTTTGAGGGCTTCGAGGGAATCCATTTTCAGTTCGTCGCGCAGACGTTGGATGAAGCGGACTTCCATGCCTTCGCCGTAGAGGTCGCCGGTGTGATCGAAGAGGTGGACTTCGAGTTGACGTTGCGGAACACCGTTGTGCTCAACAGTCGGGCGGAGACCGAGATTGGCGACGCCGGTAAAACGCTGGCCATTGACGGCGGCTTTGACCGCATACACCCCGATGGGGGGAAGTTGCTCGGCTTCCAAAGCCAGGTTGGCGGTGGGGAAGCCCAGTTTTCTGGCCAATTGGCGGCCTTGGACAATGCTGCCGTGAACGGAGTAGTCGCGGCCGAGGAGGCGGGCAGCCGCGGGGAAGTCGCCACGTTCGACGGCAAGACGGACCCGGGTGCTGCTGACGGGTTCTTCGGCGACGACCACGGGGGCGATGCCGTGAACTTGGAAACCCAAGGTCTGGCCAAGGGCCGTCAGGGTCTGAAGATTGCCGCTGCGGCCTTTGCCGAAGGCCCAATTGTAGCCGACCGTGATGCTGCCCAGCGGCTGGGATGCCCCGGCAAGAGACCCAATGAAGGCATCAGGCGTGAGGGCGGCGAGGGCACTGTCAAAAGAGATGACGAGCAGGTGGGTGACTCCAAGTTGCGACAGGATCAGGCTTTTGTGCAGGGTGGAGGTCAGGAGGCGCGGGGCGGAGTCCGGGCGCAGGAACTTCATGGGGTGCGGATCGAATGTGGCGATAACCGCAGTGCCCCCATCCGCTTCAGCGGCAGCCTGGGCGCGCCTGATAACTTCCTGGTGGCCGACATGCACTCCATCGAAGAACCCGATCGCAAGATGCACCGGGCCGGGCAGGGCGGTGAGGTTGGCGATGGACTTCAGAGTTTGCATGACGGGGAGAGCGTGGGAGGGGAAGAATGGGAGGCAGGGAAATCATGGCATCCATTACTCACATTTCTCCCATTGGCGGAGGTCGGGTGTGTCGTTTGCTAGACGCCCCGCAGGCGGCTGACGTCGCGGAGGGAGAGGAGGCGGGCGAGCAGTTCCTCACGGGGGAGGGTTTTGAGTTCCTCGAAGGTGGTGGATTTGGTGAGATCAAACTTGCCACTGCGGGTGCGGCGGAGGGCGGCCATGTGGGCGTGTCCGCCGAGGGCTTCGCCGAGATCGTGACAGTAGGTGCGGACGTAGAAACCTTTGCTGCAGACGACGCGGAATTCGATGTCAGGCAGGTTGATGCCTTTGATCTGGTGGTGGAAAACGGTGACGAGGCGTTTTTCGCGTTCGATCTCGATGCCCTGGCGCGCCAGTTTGTAGAGGGCGACGCCGTCCTTTTTGATGGCGCTGACCATGGGGGGGAGTTGATAGAAGTCGCCGCGGAATTGGCTGAAGGCGGCCTCGATCTGCTCCGGGGTGAAGGCGGGGACTTCGGCGGTGGCGATGGCTTCGCCCCAGGCGTCCTGGGTGGTGGTGGAAGAGCCCAGACGGCAGATGCCTTCGTATTCCTTCTCCTCCGCCATGAGGAGGTCCTGGATCTTGGTGGCGCGGCCGACCACGAGGATGAGGAGGCCCGTGGCGTTGGGATCGAGGGTGCCGCAGTGGCCGATTTTTTTGGTGCCAAGGGCGCGCCGGGCGACGGCGACGACATCGTGGGAGGTCATTTCCGGGCCTTTGTCGACCAGCAGGACGCCGTCGATTTCAGGATCAGGAGAACGTTTCATGGAGGGCTTGGAATACACGGGATTGAGCATCGGAAAGGGGGCCGGCGAGACGGGCGCCGGCGGCAAGGCGGTGTCCGCCGCCGCCGAAGCTGGCGCAGACTGCACCGACGTCGATGGCGGGGTCTTTGGAACGGAGGCTGAGGCGGATTTTTCCGTCAGGACCAGGAAGTTCCTCGAAGGCGGCGGCGACCACGACGCCTTGGATGGAACGGAGGTTGTCCATCAGGCCTTCGTTGTCGTCAGGCTGCATGTTGATGGATTCTGCAAAGGCACGGGTGAGGGCCCAGGAGGCGACTTTGCCCCCGTGGGTGATCTGCATGGCGTTGAGCAGATGGCGGAGGAGTTCGACGCGGCGGAGCGGATAAGACTCGTAGGTGTCCTGACAGATTTTGCTGACATTGATCCCGGCCCGGATCAGGGCGGCGGCGATCTCATAGGTGTGGGCGGTGGTGCTCTGGTATTGGAAAGAGCCGGTGTCGGTGGAGATGGCGACGTAGAGATTGCTGGCAATTTCCTGCGTGAGGGGAAGTGCCGCGGCAGTCAGGAGATCGTAGATGATCTCGCCGGCAGCGGGGGCTCCGGAATTGATATAGTGAAGGTCGCCGTAACCTTCATTGGAAACGTGGTGGTCGATATTGACCCAGATTCTGGTGCCGGCGAGGGCCGCAAGGGCGTTGGGGCCGAGGCGTTCGCGGTTGGCACAATCGACGGCGATGGCGACTTCCGCTTCGACCGTCTGGCCGGGGGCAGGTTGCTCGATCAAATCCGAACCTGGGAGGAAGGCCAGATTGGCGGGAAGGCCGTCGTCGTTGAGGAAGCGGACGGGCTTGCCGAGGTTTTTCAAAGCCAGGCCCAGTGCGAGAGTGGAGCCGATGGCATCTCCGTCTGGACGCTGGTGGGCGAGCACTGCGAAGGACGACGCGCTTTGGAACAGGGCGGCGAGTTCTGCGAAGGAGGTGTTGGTGCGGAGGTTCAAGGTAAATAGGGGAGGGATGAAACCACGGATTTCACGGATGAAAGCGGCGGGGTAAAACCAAAGCGGCCGGATGATCCCTAGCGGTTACGACGGCGGAGGGGGCGGTCGCTGCTGGAAGCACCGTCCTCATCCTCATCGTCGGTTTCCTGGGCAGGAACGTCCACCGTGGGTGAAGGCGCGGGGCTGTTGAGCCCGGCGGCGGCCGGGACGGGGGCTTCTTCGACAGACTCGGGATTGAGGCGGGCGGACTCGATGAGCTGGGTATCGATTTGCTCCATCAGGGCGGTGACCCGGACGCCGCGCTCGACACTGTGGTCAAGCTTGAAAAAGAAGTGCGGACTGTTCTTGAGAACGACCCGCTTGGCCACCCGGGAGGAAAGCACCCCGCGTTGGGTATTCAGTTTGTCCACCACCGCCTGCTGTTTGGCGGCAGGCCCGATCACACCGATGAAGATGTGGGCGTTCTTGAAGTCGGGTGTGAGGTCCACGTCGGTGACAGTGACGAGGACGTCCGGGAAGGCATGGTCGCGCGCCAGGATGCTGGACAGCTCGCGCTGGATCAGCTCGGTGACTCTGGCTTTTCGGTTGGTCATGAGTGGGGCAGTTGATGGGCCGCTGAACGGGCCACGGATAACACGGATGCTATGAGGAATATGAACAGAAGGACGGGAAGCTGGTGGTGCGGGGCGCAAGTAGTAGGGGCGGCAAAGCCTTGTTTTAAAATATCTGTGCCATCCGTCTTATCCGTGCCATCCGTGGCCCGTCAGCTCTCCGGTTAAAGCGTTTGGGCGATCTTCTCCAGTTCGTAACACTCGATGATGTCGTTGATTTCGTACTCGTTGAAATCGCCGAGACGGACGCCGCACTCCATGCCGTTGCGGACTTCCGCCACGTCGTCGGTGAAGCGGCGAAGCGTCTGGAAGCCGCCGTCGTAGATGGCTTGTTTGCCGCGGAGGACCCGGGCCCGGGCGTTGCGCACGAGTTTGCCGTCGGTGACAACACACCCCCCGGCGCGGCCGCGCTGGATTTTGAAGACTTGTTTGACCTGGGCGTGACCGATGACCTTTTCCCGGGTGAGCGGATCGAGCAGGCCGAGCATGGCCTCCTCCATCTGATCCAGGAGTTCGTAGATGATGGAATAAAGCTTCACCTGAACGCCTTCAGCCTTGATGGCTTTTACCGCTTTGGCTTCGACCTTGGTGTTGAAACCAACGATGACGGCGTTGGAGGCTGAGGAGAGGAGGACGTCACTTTCCGTGATGGGACCAACCCCGCTCAGGACGAAATCTATGCCAACTTTATCAGACTTGATGAGTTTGAGCTGGGCAATGATGGCTTCGAGGGAGCCCTGGGCATCGGTCTTGAGGATGAGCCGGAGGGATTTACGTTCCGAGCCCTTCATGTCGGCGAAGAGGCTTTCGAGGGAAGCCCGTTTGGGCGCGGCCAGCTTGCCGGCGCGTTGTTCGCTGGTGCGTTCCTCGCTGAGCTTCTTGGCGTCGCGTTCGCTGTCCATTTCGACGAGTTCGTCGCCTACGTTGGGAATGGTGGAAAATCCGGTGACTTCGACCGGCGTGGCGGGACCGGCTTCCTTGACGGGACGGCCATGGTCATCCAGCATGCTCTTCACCTTGCCGTAATGAGGTCCACAGATGAACGCGGTGCCGACACGGAGGGTGCCACTCTGGGGGATGATGGTGGCCGTGGGGCCCTTGCCGGGTTCGACCCGGGATTCAATCACCATGGCGCGGCAGGCGGCTTTGGGATTGGCGCGCAGTTCGAGGAATTCTGCTTCGAGAAGAATTCTCTTCAATAACTCCTCGATCCCGATGTTTTTGGTCGCGGAAACGGGCAAACAGGCAATTTCACCCCCCCAATCCTCAGGGGTCAGTTCATTTTCCTGGAGCTGTCGTTTTACCTTGTCAAAATCAGCGGTGGCAAGGTCGCACTTGTTCATAGCGACGACGATTTTCACGTTGGCGGCCTTGGCATGGGCAATGGCCTCCTTGGTCTGGGGCATGATCCCGTCGTTGGCGGCAATGACGAGCACGACGATGTCAGTCACCATGGCACCGCGGGCCCGCATGGCGGTGAAGGCGGCGTGACCCGGTGTGTCGAGAATGGTCAGTTTTTCGCCCTGGTGGTCCACGCTGTAAGCGGCGACGCCTTGGGTGATCCCACCAGCTTCGCCGGCCGTGACCTTGGAAGAGCGTATGGCATCGATCAGGCTGGTTTTACCGTGGTCAACATGGCCCATGAAAGTGATGATGGGAGGGCGGGCCTTGAGGGCTTCCTCCGGTTCTTCAACCGGAGCGACTGGCGCCTGGATCACTTCCTCAACCTTGTGGAACCCACTGCCTTTCTCGCGTTTTTCACGTTCGAAAGTAAAGCCATGTTTTTCGCAGACTTTGGCAGCGATGTCCGGCTCGATGGAAACTCCCGGATTGGCGAAAATATCAAGGAGCATCAAGTCCTTGATCAGGACAAAAACTTTCAGCCCCATTTTGTCAGCAAGGTCGCGGACGATGATAGGGGGCTTGATGCAAATTACTTTGGGATCATCCGGTTCTTCCCCGGCATCAGATCCTTCCATCGCGGGAGGCGCGGATGGTGGCTCGGTGATGACAGGTGCCGCTTCGTTGACCGGGGCTGGGGCGACAATTCCGCTGAGGGGGGTGATCGGACTGATCCCCGTACGGCGGACGCGCGGCTTGGCCTCATCAATAAGGGAAAGGACTTCCTTCCTGGGGACCGGCACCGATACCGGAGCCGGTTCAGGAGTGACCGGGCCGGACAAGGGGGTCTGGGTGGAACCGGGCTTGACGCGGTTACGTTTGGGCCGCTCACCGATTAGGTCCAAGGCATCGCCTGTGGCGACGGAAGGAACTTTTCTGACGGGCTTGGCCGCAGCGGATTCGGATTCGGAGGAAGATGGAGGGCGCGCGGCAGATTTACGCGCCGGGGTGGCGGCGGTATCAGAACCAGGGGTGCTCGTGGATTTGGATTTGCCGGGCATGAAATAGAAGGGTTGCCTTCATGGCGTCAGACGGTGGGGATTGCAACCCCGGTTATTGAACAGAAGAGGGGTGCACCTGGGCTTGAGCCTTGGCTACGATGGCCGCCGCTTCTTCGGCAGGTATGCCGAGAACGTCGACGATGTCGGAGGCATCCAGAGTAGCGATGACTTCAATGCTATTCATGCCGGTGGTCACGAGGGCTTCGGCGAGTTCCACTTCGATGCCGAGGTGGCCGGCCAATTCGGAGGCGGCGCTGTGGACGCGTCCGACAAATTTCTCGTGGGCACTTTCATCGCGCTCCACCTGGACGTCCCACCCCATCAGGCGATTGGTCAGGCGGACATTTTGTCCGTGGCGGCCGATGGCTTTGGACAGTTCATCCTCACGGACTTTGGCGAAAATGCGTTTATTGACCGGATCGACGATGATTTTGTCGTCAGCAATGGTGGCGGGCTTGAGGGCATCCTTGAGGAATTCCTTGGGATTATCGCTCCACTTGATGATATCGACCTTCTCGTTGTTGAGTTCCCGGACGATATTCTTGACGCGGGCTCCTCTCATGCCGACGCAGGCTCCAACCGGATCCACTTTATTGTCAGCGCTCCAGACGGCGATTTTGGTGCGGTAGCCAGCTTCCCGGGCGATGGCCCGGATTTCGACAGTGCGGTCCGCGATTTCGCTGACTTCACTTTCGAAGAGACGCTTAACGAAATTGGGATGGCTGCGGCTGAGGATGATCTCGGGACCCCTCACTCCATTTTCAACAGCCACTACGTAGACCCGGATGCGGTCGCCGATGTTATAATCTTCCGTCGCGACACGTTCCTTTTTGGGCATGATGCCTTCGAATTTGCCGAGGTCCATGATGACGTCGGATTTTTCAAAACGGCGGACGGTGCCGTTGACGATTTCGCCGGCCCGGTCCTTGAATTCCTCATAGATCAGGAGTTTTTCTTCCTGACGGATGCGCTGCATCATGGCCTGCCGTGCGGTCTGGGCGGCAATGCGCCCCATGTCCTTGGGGGTAACATCGACTTCGATTTCATCACCGATCTCTGCGGTCTTCTTGATTTTGCGGGCAGTGGTGAGGGCCAGTTCATCAAAAGGCGCGGTGACGGTTTCCACTACCATGAGCTTGGCCTTGGCCTTGATGCCACCTTTGATGGGGTCGATGTCAATGCGCAGTTCCCTGGCAGGCCCAATGCTCTTGCGGGAAGCCGTGAGGATGGCTGAGGAGAGAGCCTCGATCATCTTATCGCGGCTGATTCCTTTTTCTTTTTCGTAATATTCAAAGACGGCGAGAAGTTCGCTGGTCATAACGGCAGTTCGCTTAAAATAAAAAGAAACGGGAGGATTTCCCGTTTCTCAAGGTTCTTGATGCTAATAAATGCAAAAGATATCGGCGTCAAGCCGTGGGGACGCAAAAATTTTCCAATCACGCTGGGATGGCGTGGAGGACGAACTATGTCGCACTGAAAAACTGGAAGCCTGTAAAAAGCGACGGCGGGATTTGGTGGAGCCTAGCGGATTCGAACCGCTGACCCCTTGCATGCCATGCAAGTGCTCTACCAACTGAGCTAAGACCCCAAATCCCGGACGTCGCGCGACCGGACGGATTCCATACCCTGTTCCAGCGCACTGCCAAGTGGTTTTTTCAACTTTTGTAAAGTTCTTTCAAGTGACCGGAGGGGAGCGGGGGCGCCTGGTTCAATCCGTGCCTGCAGGGAAATGAGTTTCGGGACGGGAGGAAGTCCTGGAGGTGTGAACGGTGAACGGTGGAAAAGAGTGAGGGGCCCATGACGGCGATCAGGGTAGCGATGGCTTTCATTCCGGCGCAGCTTACCCATTTCCGTGGGTGGAAACTCAACCAAAGCAGCGCTTCCGGGACGCGGGAAACGGTGTCATTGCCAATTCACCATCCGTCGGAATCCGCTGACGATGCCTGGGCCTGGTGATTGGCTATTACTTCCACTGGGTTTTCTTCAGGGCGGTCTTATTTTTGCGGTGGGTTCCGGTTCAAAGTGGGTCGTCTTCCGCAAGCGGAGTCCCCATGCGGGCAGAAACACCAGATGGCACGGTCAAGGAGGGGCTTTGGAGAAGACGGATGCCCACCAGAATACTTCATGGAGTCAGCACAGGGTGCAATCAGGATAGCTTGCGGAACTGCAGTCCGCCCGGAGTGTCGGGCTTCCCTTGGAATACAAAGGATAGATGGTGCGCGATACAAGGTTCGAACTTGTGACCCCCTCCGTGTCAGGGAGGTGCTCTACCACTGAGCTAACCGCGCTTGGTAAACCGCATCTGCTGCGGGATGGAAATATGGAATAAACCTGGCAACGTGCAACCGGTTTTCGGAAGATTCCTTAAATTTTCAACGCAGGGCGGCGGGCAGGATGCTGCTCCCGGCCGGTGGGTTCTGCCGGCTGGCGGAGGATTTGGTGACCGTTTCCGGAAACGCCGAGCCTGTCCAGCCTTCGGCCAGTCGGCTGACCAGCTCCTCAGACATTTTCCGGGAGGCGTCATCAATGGCCTGGCGTTCGCTGAGTTGGAAGTTGGGGTCGAGAAATACGGAGGTGGAACCGGTCACGGTGCCTTTGGAGAGGAGGTTGCCGGTGACGGCTTCCTCAACCACGAAATCCACCGTCATGAGCAGTTCCAGTTCCCGTGTCCGGAGATTGTTATTGCGGGCGCTGCGGAGTTGGCGCCGCGTAAAGTCCCGGATCGTGCCGCGCAGGACGGCATCGGCATTTTGGGTATCCTTGATTTGATAGGTGCCGTCCAGTTGGAATTGCCTTACCACGTTGTTGGTGACAAGGACGGATGAACGTGGTTCGAGGGTCAGGTTGCGGAAGGTGGGGACGGCAATGGACTTAACGTTTTCCATGCGGCCAGGTTTGTCGGACCCGACATGGTAGCCGGCACAACCAGGGAGGAGGAGTGCGGCCGCGGCGGCGAGGAGGGTGGGGCGGGGCAGCAGGGAAGACAGTTGCATGGGAAATGAAAAATCCGGGAGCAGTAAATTGGGAATGAGGAAGCGGTCAGTTCGCTGGTTTGGCAGGGTCGCTGGGAAGGACGGGTTCTGATGGGGGGGGCAGGGCGGGGATTCCTTCTGCGGAGGGCAGCGGGGGTGGGTCAGCGGAGGGGGGGGCGGCCGGGGGGAGCGGATCACCAGGAACGAGATCACCGGGGGTTGGCGGGATGGGGGTGCCGGGATTGAGCAGTGAGTCGTCAGGCTTCAGCATGCGGTCACTGCCGGTAGGGAGATCAGGTTCTTCCAAAGGTGTGATCGGAATCTGATCGCCACCTGTGCGCATTTTAGGTTTGCTGAGCAGGCTGGCCACCCGGGTCGGTGGAGGGGGGGGGCCGAAGTAACCGGGCTTGCTCTTGAGATCAATTGAGGCCGGCAAGGCAAGGTCGGTGGAGGTGACGGCCACTGCAGGGACGGAATCAATCAGGGTGGGATCCTTGGTGGTCATCCCGTTGATGCGCTCGCGGGCTTCCGCGAAGTGGGCGCTTCCCGGCGAGCGCAGCACATCGCTATAATAAACGAGGGCGGCGCGGTAATTGCCCTTTTTTTCATAAAAGCGGGCCGTATTCCATGAGTTTTCAGCCGAGATTTCGTCAACCTGCACACGGGTGGCACTCAGGTCAGGCATGGAAGTGTCCGGGAAAAGTCCGGCGGCCTGATCCGCCGCCAAACGGGCTTTATCAATGTTGGAGGCATCGCGGCTGCCTTCCTCGACTTTGCCAAGGTAGCCTTGGCTGACTTTGGATTGGGCTTCTGCGGCCAGGGGGCTGGCGGGGTAATCATCCACCACCTTCCGGTAGGCCGCGATGGCGAGATCGGTGGCGTCATCCTCCTCATGGATTTTGGCAATCTCGAACTGGGCTTCAGCGGCGTGACGGCCCCGCGGGGCATTGGCGATCACCTTCTGGAACATTTCGATCTGCTCCGACTTGTCGAGTTTCTTGGGAATGCCGAGGAAAGAAGACAGTTTTTCAGTCCTTGATTGGTTGGCGATAGCGAGCTGCCGGTCGATGGCTTCGCTGAACTGCGCGCTTTGTTTATAAGTATCGATGAGTTCCTGATAGGTTTCGAAGGCCTTGCTGAATTTGCCGTCCCGCTCATAGGTGGAGGCGAGGCGGAACTGGGCCATCGGGGCAAAACTTGTCAGGGGGTAGCGGTCGACGATCCGTTTGTAGGACGAGGCGGCGGCTCCGCTTTTGCCGGCCGCTTCCAAGTCCTGGGCCTGCCGGAGGAGGTCGCCGGCCTCCATCTCGGCCACGCGCAATTCGGTGGGGGCAGGGGCGGCGGTGGGTTCCTTGCGCTTGAAAGGATTCGGAATGGCGAGCGCGTCCCCGGAGGCCGCGATCAGGGCTGCGGAGGTGAAGGTGCAGAGCAGGAAACGGGAGGAAGCGCGATTCATGGGGCGGGTAAAAAATGGAAAGGGTGCGGGTGCGGAGAATACCACAGTCCCTCCCGGCAATCTGATTCCGTGCCAGATGACCGCCAGGAATGCAACTTGGAAACGGTTGGTTTTTCAAGAGTGCCCCGGTGCACGAGTGTGCCCGCTTTTCCCGGGCCACGCGGGAGTTCTGGCAGGCGAGCCCGAAAGATATCTTAAATTGTTTCGGGAATTATGAAAACTGCTCTAAGGCGGCTGATTTTCTGCTCAAACCTTGAAAATTAATTGACCTTAGATAAGGCCTGTGATTAATCCTTGGAAACCTTTAACAATCGCTGGAATTTTCACACTCGTTACCATGGATAAACTTCGTCCTTCCAGCTGGTTTCAGACTACTTCCGGCGGTGGATGCCGCCGGAAAAAGCCAATGGTTCAGCCATTTTTTACGGCTGGAAAGGTTTATGCTTGCCGGTTATGATGAGTTTTTTCCCACGCATGATTTCCCCGCGACCCTCCCGATGGGCCGCGCGGAGCTTTCCCCGTGCCGGGATGGAATCGCTTTGTCAGCCATTTTCGGGAGGCCTGAGAATCGCTCATTTGGCCCAAATGCTGGCTGTGCCCAGTTGGGGTGGTGCCAGCTTGGGCAACCCGGTGGCCAGCCTGCACCTTGCTTCCTTTGGTGGATTGGATGGTCCGGGGGATGATGCTGAAAGCTATCACATACCAGTGCTTGAGCAGGAGGTCGTCAATGCCCTGGTGCCGATGCCCGGCAAGCTGATGCTTGATGGCACGCTGGGTGGCGGTGGCCATACCCGGCGGTTGCTGGAGCATGGCACCGACGTGTTGGCCTTGGATCAGGACCCGGAGGCCTTGGCGTGGGCAGCTCAGCGGTTGGCAGGAGACGCGGATCATTTGGTGACTCTGCGGGCAAACTTCGCCTCCTTTCCCGTGATTCTGGAAGAAGTTGGTCTCGGAGCGGTCCTGGATGGGATTTTGTTGGATCTCGGCGTGAGCAGTCATCAGCTGGATGCCCCGGAGCGCGGGTTCTCTTTCATGCGGGACGGCCCGCTGGACATGCGGATGGACCCTGCCGGTCCGCTCTGCGCGGCCGATTTGGTGAATACCTGGCCCGAGGAGGAATTGGCGCGGATTTTTTACGAATATGGAGACGAAAAGGCCTCGCGACGGGTTGCCAAGACCATAATCCGCCGCCGGGCCGAACGCCCCTTTGAAACTACCAGCGACCTCGCGGCACTAGTGGCTACAGTGATTCCGAAACGAGGGCCTGCTTCGCCAGCGACCCGCGTCTTTCAGGCGCTCCGGATTGCCGTGAACGATGAGATGGGGGCGTTGGAGTCGACCCTTGATGCGGCACACCATTGGCTCAAACCTGGTGGCCGTCTGGCCGTCATCACCTTTCATTCCCTGGAGGACCGGATGGTGAAACAATTCTTCCGCCGCCACAGCGATGTGGAAATCGATCGCCCGGAATGGCCCGCGCCCCGCCCCAATCCCGACTGCCACTACCGCCTGATCACCCGCAAAGGCATCACCGCCAGTCCTGCAGAGATCAGCCGCAACCCACGCTCCCGCAGTGCCAAACTCCGGGTCGTGGAGCGTCTGGGCTAATCCTCCCCTCCCTGACTTTCCATTTCCTGAAATTCCCCAGATTGTGTCTGCTTCCTCCAAACGCCGTTCTCACCGCTCCAAGCAGGACTCCTTGCGCCCGGGTTGGATGCTGAATTGCATCCTCTTCTGTGTGCTCCTCGGGGGTATTGGGGGCTGTTATGTCTGGCTGGGCGCCAAGAAAAAGGACCGGGCGGACCAAATTCTGAGTGTGCACCGGGAGATTGGTCTGATTGAAAAACAAATCAGGGAAAGGGATCTGCAGATCAACCACCTGCTGGCCCCCGAGTCCCTGCGTGTCAGTGCCATGCGTTCCGGGCTGGATTTGAAACCTATTGATATTGGCCCCAGGGGCCGCCTTGTCCGCCTCCCGGAACCGTCCGCCTCCCCGCGAGGTCCGCAGGATAACCCTGTCTTCGCCGGAAACCGTTAGCCATGAGTGCCTCCCGCATCCATTCCCGCGCTGAACCTGGTGACCGCTGTCTGCGGTTCCGGGTCGGGCTGCTGTGCTGCGGGGTGGTCTCGCTGTTCAGTCTGTTGTCATGGCGGCTGCTCCATCTGCAATTCAATCGACACGATCACTTCCAGGCCATCCTCGATAAAAGCCATCACAAGACGCAGGCCATCAGCGCTTCCCGCGGTGATATTCTGGATGCCCGGGGTCGGGTCCTCGCCTGCGATGAGCCGGTCCAGCAGGTGTCATTTGATCTCAAGTTTCTGCTGTTGGCCACTCCGTTGGCCAAGGCCCTGACTTCGTCTGAAGGGATGAAGGCGACGGACTTGCGCCATGCTTTCAGCCTGGAGGAACTGCAAAACCGCTATCTGGACCGGGTGGGCCGGATCGCCGCCCCGGTGCTGGAAATGACGGAAGCGCAATTTTTGGAAAAAATCCGCACCCGGCTTAAAGTCAATCCTGACGGTGAGGTGGCCCTGAGTAAAAAGGTGAGTGTCAGTGCGGCGTTGAAACTGCGTGCGGATCTCGAAGCGGCCGGACTGGACACCTATGAGGAGAGTCAGGGAAAAATCGGGGCGCTGCTTTTTCAAAATGGCTTTGCCCGCCGTTACCCGGTGGACCTGCCCCTGAAGCACATCGTGGGCTTTTTCGGGGAAACCATGCCCACCCCGGGCAAGGAACCCCAGCCAGCCCGGGGAGTCGCCGGCGTCGAGCGGTTTTTGGATGCTGACCTCACCGGCCAGCCCGGGGTCCGTGAATACGAAAAGGATGGCTGGGGCAGGGAGATTTCCGCCTACCGGGGCAGCCTCACGCCGCCCCGGAATGGCAGGAATGTCCGCCTCAGCCTCGACCTCGGCCTGCAGGGGGTGGTGGAGCAGGCCTTGGATGAAACCGGTGATTCAGATAACGAAGTATACCTGAACGATCTGAATGCCGAACGAGTCATCGTTGTGCTTTTTGACCCCACCACGATGGGAGTCAGGGCGATAGGCTGCCGCGACCACAAACACGGGCCGGATAAACCTCTTTTGAGCAACCCTGCCACGGAGATGCTTTACGAGCCCGGTTCAACCATGAAAATTGTGACCGTGGCCGCTGCGATTTCTTCAGGCAAGGTGAATGGCGAAAGCCGCATCGATCTTGGGGCCGGCGGAGTGTGGGATGATAGCGACATCACGCAGATCACCGACGAACATCCCGATTCCTCGCTCACCGTCGAGGACATCCTCATCAAGTCATCCAACATCGGGGCCTACAAACTGGCCCGTCTGCTAGGCACGCGCCGCTTCGAGGAAATGATCCTCGACTTCGGTTTCTGCCGCCGCACGGGCTTCGAATCGCCATCTGAAAGCCGGGGTTACTTTGCGGGCAATGAAAAAATGACCATCCAGACGCTCTCGCGGGTGTCCTTCGGCATGGCCATTCAAGTCACACCTGCCCAGATGTGCGGGGCGTTGGGAGCCATCATCAACGATGGCAACTATCAACCGCTGCACATGGCGGAATCCTGGGTGGATGAGCAGGGGCAGCCCTTGGATGGTCTGACCCGGCAGCCCCCCCGCCGGGTGGTGACCTCGGCCGCCTCGAAATCCGTCCGCCGTGCCATGGTGGAGGTGGTGGAGAAGGGAACCGGCAAGGCAGGGCGCAGTGAACTTTTTGAAATCGCCGGCAAGACCGGGACGGCCCGCAAGGCCGTCACCATGCTCAAAGATGGCAAACTCCGCACCTCCTATCAGGGGGATGTGATCTGTTCCTTCATTGGATTCCTGCCGGCAGACAATCCCAGACTGGGCGGGTTGGTGATCGTCGATACTCCCAAAAGTGCCAAACACGCCCATTACGGTGGCAAGATGGCAGCTCCGCTGTTCCGCCGCATTGCCGAGCGCGCCATGGCCTATTACGAGGTGCCCCCTCAATTTTCTCCGGAGGTCCGCCTCCTGCCGCAGGCCGCCAGCACCACTCCGGTGCGGGCCACCCCGCGCACCATTACCCGTTAGGTTATTCCGCCGATGAAACTTTCTGCCCTGCTCGATCAACTCTACCGCGTCCGCACGTTCGGTCCCCTGGACGTGGAAATCACGGGCCTCACCGCCGACTCCCGCGCGGCGGGTCCCGGACTGCTGTTTGCCGCCCTGCGGGGCGGATCCTCGGACGGCCACAACTTCATCCCGCAGGCCGTGGCCAACGGGGCTGCCGCGATCCTTGCGGAGACCGATGTGCCGGAGGACTTCCGCGGCACCTGGATCACCGTCAAGGATAGCAAAGCAGCCCTCGCAGAAGCAGCCGACGCCTTCTTCCGCAAACCTTCCGACCGTCTGCTGGTCGCCGGGGTGACCGGCACCAACGGCAAGACCACCACCGGGTTTCTGCTGCAGCACCTGATCGCCTCAGCCAAGGGCACCTGTGGTCTGATCGGGACCGTGAAATACGTCACCGGCGAAGGCATGGAGGAGCCCGCCTCGCATACCACGCCGGACAGCATCACCCTGCAGCGGCTGCTGCGCACCATGACGGAAAACATCTGTGTCGGGGTGGCCATGGAAGTCAGTTCCCATGCCCTGATGCAGCAGCGCACCCATGGCATCCGGTTCGATGCCGCCATCTTCACTAACCTGACCCAGGATCACCTTGACTATCACGGGACCATGGAGGCCTACTATGACGCCAAGGCCCGTTTTGCGGCCCATCTGGTGGAGCAGGGCGGCAGCAAGAAACCGGCGTTGATTCTCAATACGGACGATGCGGCCGGCCGCCGCATGGCCCGTGAGTATGAAGGCAAACTGCGGATTGTGACTTACGGCATGAATGTCCACGCCGACTTCCGTGCCACCCAGATGTCGGCCACCATGAAGGGCACCACCTTCACCCTCGAAGCACGGGGGCGCAGCTTCCTCGTGCGGATGCCCCAGATCGGGCGCTTCAACGTTTACAATGCGCTTGGCGCGCTGGGCGCCGTCTGGGCCATGGACCTGAATCTGCGTCAGGCCGTCAAATCCCTTGAGGATTCCCCCCAGGTGCCCGGCCGGATGGAGGCTGTTTCCGATAACAAACCGTTCAAGGTGTTTGTCGACTATGCCCACACCCCCGATGCCCTGGAAAATGCCCTGCGCACACTGCGCGATCTCAGCCCCCGCCGCATTATCACGGTCTTTGGCTGCGGGGGAGACCGCGACCGAACCAAGCGTCCCCGTATGGGAGCCGTGGCCGAGGCGGGCGGTAACTACACGATTCTGACCAACGACAATCCCCGCAGCGAGGAACCGGAGGCCATCATCGCGGAGATCCGCTCCGGCATGAGTGGCGAAAACCATGAAGTCATCACGGACCGCAGGCTCGCGATTGAGCGGGCAATCGCGATCGCGGGGGGGGGCGATATCATTCTGATCGCCGGCAAAGGCCATGAGACCGGCCAGACCGTGAAAGGCGTGGTCACTCCTTTTGATGATGTGCAAATCACCCGTCACCTGCTGCGCAACTGGGTGCTTCCTGAACGGTTATGATCCCCCAATCCTTGACTACCCTGACCGAATGGACAGGCGGCCGCCTCCTCGCGGGCGACCCGCACGCTGTGGTGGGGAGTGTCTGCACGGATACCCGTAACATTCTGCCGGGGTGCCTGTTTGTGGCGTTGGCAGGGGAGCGGTTTGATGCCCACGAGTTTGCCGCCCAGGCCATTGCCTCCGGGGCCGCCGCCGTTATGGTGAGCCGCGCGGTGGTGGTGCCGGATGGCGCCGGGGTGGTGCTGGTGGATGATACCCTCGCCGGCCTGCAGGCTCTCGCTGCCGCCTACCGCCGCGTCTGGGGCGGTCAGGTGATAGGCCTGACGGGTAGCAACGGCAAGACTTCCACCAAGGACATGATCCGGGCGGTCCTCGCCCGCCGCTTCAAGGTCTGTGCCACCCGGGGGAATCTGAACAATCATATCGGCCTGCCGCTGACCGTGCTCAGCGCGGAAGCGGGGGAAACCCATGGCGTCTTTGAGATGGGCATGAACCATCCCGGCGAAATTGCGCCCCTTGCTGCCATCGCTGGACCGGATGTGGCGGTCATCACCAATATCGGAACGGCCCACATTGAATACATGGGCAGCCGCGAGGCGATCGCGCTCGAAAAAGGCATGCTGGCCGAAGCGGTGCATCCGGATGGCGTGGTGATTCTGAACGCCAATGATCCTTGCACGCCAGAGCTCGGGGCACGTTGTCAGGCCCAGGTTTTCACTGCTGGCACCGATGCCGGGGCCATCCGGGTGACCGATGTCCATAGTTCCGGAACCGGCTGCACGTTTTTCCTCCATTTGCCTGACCACTCCAGTGCTCAGGTCCAACTCAGTGTTCCGGGCCGTCATATGGCGGGGAATGCGGCGCTCGCCGCAGCCGTGGGCTTTCATTACGGCCTCCGCCTGGAGGAGATCGTGGAAGGACTCGAATCCGCTGTCCTGACGCACGGACGTCTCCAGCTGCGCACCTCCGGCGGTCTGTTGTTTCTGGATGATTCCTACAATGCCAATCCCGACTCCATGCGTGCGGCTCTGGAGACGCTGCTGGGATTGGGCTGCCGCGGCCGCCGCCTCGCGGTGCTGGGGCGCATGGGTGAACTGGGCGGTACCTCCGCCGCCGAACATCGGGCCCTGGGGGCCGCCGTGCACCAGGCTGGAGTGGATGCGTTGTGTGTGGTTGGTCTGGGCGATGCGGAGCTCATCACCGCCGGTTTTCTGGAAGCCGGAGGCAACCCTGCCAAGCACCACGCTTTTGCCGGTCATGCGGCCTGTGCGGCGCATCTCCGTGCCACCGCCGGTGCCACCGACATCATTCTCGTAAAAGGCAGCCGGTCCGCTGCCATGGAACGGGTTATTGAACCACCTGCAGCCTGACCCATGTTATACTGGATTTATCAACAGTTCGACGGCGGCACTGGCCTGATGGCCAAGCTGACGAACGTGCTCCAATACCAGACCTTCCGGTCCATTGCGGCCTTGGTCATCGCGTTCGCCTTCAGTGTGATCTTTGGTGACTGGGTGATCCGCAAGCTGATCTCTCTCAAAATCGGCCAGCCCATCCGCACCAAGGAGGAAGTCAATCAGCTCTTTGAACTGCACGGTAAAAAGGCTGGAACTCCCACCATGGGCGGCATTCTGATTATCGGGGCCCTCATTGTCGCCACCCTGCTGGGCAGCCGCCTCGATAATCCCTTCCTGTGGGTTTGCCTTTTCGTCACCCTGGGACTCGGGGCCCTCGGGTTTGTGGACGACTGGCTGAAGGTCAGCAAAAAAAACTCCAAGGGAGTGAGCAGCCGGGGCAAGCTGGCGGTGCAATGGGTGGTCGGTCTGGCGGCAGGGTATGTGCTCTACAAGCTGCCTGGGCAGGAAAGTTATTTTGCCCACCTCCAGCTGCCTTTCATCAAGAAGGAAATCTTTGAAGTTCACGACATGGGCTGGTCCACCGTCCTGTTTTTCGCGGTCATCATCGTCGGCTGTTCCAATGCCGTGAACCTGACGGATGGTCTCGATGGCCTCGCTGCGGGCTGCACCGTCAGTGCCGCCCTGGCCTATGGGGTTTTCTGCTATGTGACCGGTAATTACCGGATCGCCTCCTATCTGAACATTGAACACAATCCGCTGGTGGGGGAGCTTACCGCACTCTGTTTTGCCCTGATCGGGGCTGCGGCCGGGTTTCTCTGGTTCAACTGTTTTCCGGCCCGCGTCTTCATGGGGGATACCGGTAGCATGGCGATTGGCGGCTGTCTGGCGGCGGTGGCGATTTGCTGCAAGCAGGAGGTCGTGCTCATCATCGCTGGAGGGGTCTTTGTGCTCGAAGCCATGTCTGTCATGCTGCAGGTCGGCTGGTTCAAAATCAGCCGCCGGCTTTATGGTGCCCCCCGCCGCCTCTTCCAAATGACGCCCATCCACCACCATTTCGAGCTGAAGGGCTGGAAGGAAAGTCAGGTGATTGTCCGCTTTTGGATTCTCGGACTGCTCTGCGCCATGATCGCCCTTGGCACCCTTAAACTGCGTTAGCCCCATGTTGCCCGTCTCCACCAAGTATGCCGGTAAGCACCATGCCATTCTGGGCATGGGAGCCAGCGGCATGGCGGCGGCACGTTTGGCACGCCGGTTGGGCGCGGACGTCACCCTGCTGGATGACGGGGCTCCGGACAAGGTAGCCGCCGCGGCCGCCCAGGCCCGGGCCGAGGGGTTTGCCGTCCTGTCAGGCCCGGAATCGCTCAACTGCGGGACCGCTTTTGACCTCGCCATTCTCAGTCCGGGCATTGATCCTTCATGGCCCCTCGCCCAAAGCGTTTCGCGCCGCGGCGTGCCGGGCATCAGCGAAATCGAATTCGCCTTCCAACAGACCTCCGTGCCCGTCATCGCCGTCACCGGCACCAATGGGAAGACCACCACCACCGGTCTGATCGCGCACCTGCTCACGGCCTGCGGAAAGAGCACCGTGCCCTGTGGCAACTATGGCACCGCCCTGTCTGAAGTGGTGCTGGCGGACCAGCCGCTGGATGTGCTGACTCTTGAAGTCAGTTCCTTCCAGCTTGAACTGATCACGCAATTCCACCCCCAGGTGGCGGTGTGGATGAACTTCGCCCCCGACCACCTGGACCGGCATCCCTCACTGGAAGCCTATCGTCTGGCGAAACTGCGGATTTTTGAGCGGCAGACGGCGGCCGATACCGCGGTGATCAATGCGGCGGAAACCTACCCGCCCCTCGCCGGCCGGACGGTGACCTTCAGTGCCTGGCTGGATGATGCCATCTGGAGTTTCCACGACGGCACCATCACTTATCTGGGCCGCCCGGTGATTACCGTGGCCGATACCCGGCTGCGCGGCCGCCACAATGCCGAGAACATCATGGCCGCACTTGCGGCGGTGACGGCATGGGGTCTGCCTTTGGAAGAGGCCGCTGCCCACGTGGCCAGTTTCATCCCGCCGCGGCACCGCTGTGAGGTGGTCGCCACGGTGCAGGGCAGGGAATTCCTCAATGATTCCAAGGCCACCAATATCCATGCCATGGAAAGTGCCCTGCGCGGACAGGACCGTGCCGTGGTGCTGATCGCGGGGGGCAAGGACAAAGGGCTGGACTACGCCCCGCTGCTCCCCCTGATCCGCGAAAAAACCAGCCATGTCTTCACCATCGGCGAGATCGGGCCGGCCCTCGCCCGCACCTGGCCCGGTGCGGTTCCTTGTCAGGATCTGGAGGATGCCGTGCACCGTGCCTTCGCCGCCTCGGTGCATGGTCAATCCATTCTTTTCGCCCCGGGAACCTCTTCTTTTGATATGTTCAACGGTTATGGCCACCGGGGAGATGTCTTTTGTCAAATCGTCCACCAACTGCTGCCAACGTCATGAAACCATCCACACCTCCCCATTCCGGAAAATCCGGCCGCGACTTCGTGAAACGCCTCCAAGCCTGCCTCCCGCAGGCGAAACGGAAATCCCATCGGCTCTCCGCCAATGTTACCGGCGAAGAGGATTGGGAAGTGGATGAACCCCAAATCCGCATGTCACGGGCTTTTGCCGTGATGTTGATCCTGCACCTGGTCGCCGTAGGCGGACTCTTCGCATTTCATGTGTTTGGGAAGGACGACCGCGAGGCTGAAGGCATCGCCACCCGCCATGCCCACGAAAAGAGCACGCCTCCACCGGTCGCGGTCACCTCCGCGCCGGTCCCGGCTGCGCCAGTGATTCCCCGCGCGGAGATTGTGTTGGATGAACCGGTTGCCCAGCCCGCAGAACAACTTCATTTGCTCAAAGCAGGCGAAAGCAAAAGTCTGATCGCCGCCAAATATGGCCTCACTGTCAGTGAACTGGAGGAAGCCAACATCCAAAGCGGCTTCAATGCGGGCGACAAGCTGGTGATTCCTCCCCCGGTGCGCGTCATTGGGGCGCTGGCCGAATCCGCTCCTCCCGTCAATCCCCCTGTGGCACTGATCGCGGCCACCCCTTCCGAGGAAATCGGCCATCAGGACTTCGCCATCAAGGAAGGCTGGAAGAATCCTTATGCTCCGGTCGAACCTGCTGAATTGGAAGCCGCTGCTCCGGCCCCGGCCCCGGCCCCGGCCCCGGTTGTCAGGGCCGTGCCGCAGACTGAGGATTTGGAGGACGAGGCCACCCCGCCCGCCAAGAACAAAGTGGCTGTGGCGCCGGCCCCCGTCGCTGCCGCCAAACCCAAGCCTGCGACCGGCAGCCGTTCCCACGTGATCGGAAAAGGGGATACCATCTACAATGTGGCAAAACGTTATGGCATTTCCCCCAATGAAGTGATGCGTGCCAACGGGATCAGCGACCCCTCCCGCCTCCAAATGGGGCAGGTTCTCAAAATCACCGTCAAGCGCTGACCCTTCACGCGGCCTCCTTTCCACCATCCCCATCCTCCAATCCCTCGCCTGACATGAGCCGCGGCAGTGCCTATGTTCTGGTCATCAGCTTTCTGTTGCTGACGGCCTTGGGATTTGTGATGCTGCTCAGCACCGGACCATACAGTCTGGAAGCACAGGACGATGCGATGTTCGGGGTGCGCCGCCAGGCCATCTGGCTGGTCCTTGGACTGACCGCCGCCGGTTTCCTCTCGGTGACTGATTATCATCTGCTCCAACGCTGGGCGGGCCCGATTTTTTTGATTTCCCTGCTGCTGCTGGCCTGCTGTTTTATTCCTCCTTTTGGCGTCCGGGTCGGCGGAGCCAGCCGCTGGATTAGAATGCCTCTGCCGGGAATTGGTGGTTTCACGGGCCAGCCCTCGGAGCTGGCCAAGATCACCACCGTGATCGCCCTCGCGGCATGGTGCACCCGGTTCCGCGACCGCCGGAAGGATTTCCTGCGCGGTTTTGTCTACCCGCTCGCCATGGTTTCGCTGCCGGTCGGGTTGATCGCGGCGGAGGTCGACCTTGGGTGTGCTTCCCTGATTTTCTTGACCTGCACCGGCATGTTGTTCGTCGCCGGCAGCCGGACCATCTTTGTCCTGGGGCTGATGGTGATGGGAGGAGTGCTGCTGGGTAGCGCCATCACTATGATTGACAACCGGAATGCCCGTATCGCCGCGTTTGTCCAACTTCATGATCCTGATGCTTCCAAACCAACTGATCAAATCAGGGATTTGAATCACCAGCAAAATCAGGCCATGATCGCTCTCGGTAGCGGCGGACTGACGGGCCAGGGATTGGGGGAAAGCCGGCAAAAACTCTACTTTTTGCCTTTACCCCACACCGACTCTGTCTTTGCCATTGTTGGTGAGGAAGGCGGTCTGGTGGCCACCTGGGGGGTGATTTTTCTATTTCTGGCCGGGGGACTTTCCGGGGTGATTATTGCGCTTCATGCCCCAGACCGGTTCGGTAAGCTGCTGGGTTTTGGTCTGATGTCCCTGATCCTCGGTCAAGCCATCATCAACATCGCGGTCACCACCGGCTGTCTTCCCAACAAAGGCATGCCGCTTCCCTTCATCAGCTACGGGGGCTCCAATCTCTTCTCCTGCCTCATGGCCACGGGAATTGTCCTGAATATTTACCTGCAGGCGAGGGAAGCCGCCGGGGCTTCGGTGCCGCTGCTCGGACGCGAAAAGCTCACCCCAGCCGTTTGATCTCCCCGGTCCGGCTCAGGCCATGCTGTCCTGCCGGTAGGCGGCCGGCGACGTATTACGGCGCTGGCGCATCATCCGGCTCAGGTAATGCCGGTTCACCAGACCACATTGCTCTGCGATGGATTCGATGCTGTCCCCGCTGTGCCGGAGCAGGCGGCACGCCTCATCCAGCCGGTAATCCAGCAGGACCCGCATCGGGGGCTGGCGGAGTTCCTCCTGGAAGAGGTGGTTCAAATTGCGCACGCTGAGCCCGGCGTGACGGGCCACCTGATCGGCATTGAGCTTGATGCCGAGGTGCTGGTGCATGAATTCCATGGCCTTCATGACCCGGGCATCCAGCCGCTGCTGCTCCCAGACCCCATCAGGCAGACGCCGCACCACTTCGGTGATGAGGAGGATGGATTCCCATGGAAACCGCCCGCCGGAGGGCCGCTCCGCCAGCTCCACCAAGTCCTGCCAGAGGGCCTGCTCGCGCGGCGTGGTGGCAAACGGGTAGATCCCCGGGGCCGCCCGGTCAGCCGCCAATCCGAGGTGAAAGTGCGCATACCACTTGCTGAAGGGCTGCACCATCGTGGTGCTGAAAGTGGTGTGGGGCGGAATCAGATACACTTGACCGGGCTGCAGAGGCGTGTGCCGGCCCTGGGTTTCCACGATGCCACCCTCGCTCACCGGCCAATAAAGCCGCCAGTAGGGATCGTTCAGCCGGTGCAGTTCCCACTGTTCCAGCACGATTTTCCGGGTCGTTAAAATATCGACGGTGATGCCGGGCAGGGCCACGGTGCGCTGACCGGTGACGCGGTGCCTTGTTCCGGTGGGGACCAAACTGAGAATGCCGGGGGATTGTTTCATGGTGCCTTGCCAAATCAGACACAACTGTGGCGGATGCGGGCATGGAATGTCAACGCACGATCTGCCAAGGTGACAATCCTGCAAAAACAGACACAATGGGAGGGGTCCAGCCTCTGCCGGATTCATCGGGAGGGAAACCGCGCGTCCCCGCGACGGTTTCCTTTCTCTATCCAACTACTCCCACAACAACCGTAACCCAACGCAACCACCACCCACCCACCTTTATGGCCGATATCCAAACCAGCAGCGCCGACAAAAAAGACAAGGAATACTTCACCGGCACCCCGCAGGAAGCCCCGGGCTTCTTTCTGAAAGGCGCCCACCAGTATGACTGGGGTCTGAAAAACCGCCTCAGCCGCGTCTTCAATCCCAAGACCGGCCGCACCGTGATGCTTGCCTTTGACCACGGTTATTTCCAGGGACCCACCACCGGCCTCGAACGTGTCGACCAGACCATCCTCCCCCTCGAGCCTTATGCCGACTGCCTCATGCTCACCCGCGGCATCCAGCGCAGTGTGGTGCCTGCCAGCACCACCAAGGCCATCGCCCTGCGCGCCAGCGGCGGCACCTCCATGGTCAGCCCCATGGAAGAATGGGAAGGCGAGATCGACGGCAAGAAAGCCAAGCTCGGCCGCCCCGGTTTTGAACCCCTCTCCAACGAAAGCACCGCCCTCAGCATCGAGGAAGCCATCCGCCTCAATGCCAGCGTGCTTGCAGTCCAGGTCTTCATCGGCAGCGCCTATGAGCGCCAGACCCTGAAAAACCTGACGGATCTCGTGGATGGTGCCAGCCGCTACGGCATCGGTGTCATGGGCGTCACTGCGGTCGGCCGCGCCATGGCCCGCACCCCGCAGTATTTCCGCCTCGCCACCCGCATCATGGCGGAACTCGGTGCCAACGTCGTGAAATGTTATTACACCGACACCGAGTTCGATACTGTCACCAGCTGCTGCCCGGTGCCCATCGTGATCGCCGGTGGCAAGAAATTGCCGGAACTCGAAGCGCTCGAGATGTGCTCCAACGCCATCCAGCAGGGAGCCAGCGGGGTCGATATGGGCCGCAACATCTTCCAGAGCGATGCCCCCATCGCCATGATGCAGGCCGTGCGCGCCGTGGTCCATGAAAACCTCAGTGCCGCTGCCGGTTATCAGATGTATCAGGACCTCAAAGCCTCCCTCAAAGCCTAACTGCCATGGCCACCGCCCTCGAAGCACCCCAGGTGCGCCTCATGGTGCTGCGCACCGCAGATAACATCATCGCCGCCGAGCAGATGCTCTCCCAGGCCGACCGCGACCTCGGCGACGGGGATCACGGTCTCGGCATGAAACGCGGCATGGAAGCCGTGAAAGCCAAACTGGAGGGCATGGAGCCGGCCAGTGTGGAGGAGGTCTTCGTCACCACCGGCACTGCCATGATGAGCAGCATGGGAGGCGCTTCCGGCGCGCTCTTTGGCACCATCTTCCGGGGTGGTGGGAAGGCCCTCGCCGGCCGGCCGGTCTTCGATGCGGAGGGCCTCGCCCTCTTCCTCGAAGCCGCCCTCGAAGGCGTCATGAAACGCGGCGGGGCCAAACCCGGCGACAAGACCATGATTGATGCCATCGCACCCGCCGCCACCACGGCCCGCGCCAGCATCGACCTGCCGCTGGACGCCGCCCTCACCGCGGTGGCCGCCGCGGCGGAAGCCGGCAAGGACGCCAGCAAGGCCATGATCGCCCAGTTCGGCCGGGCCAAAACCCTCGGTGCGGCCTGCATCGGCTTCCCGGATGCCGGAGCCCTCTCCATCACCATCATTCTGGACACCATGCGCGATTACGCAAATGAGGTAGCCTGAAAGCCTCGACTCCCCGGGATCGGCTGTCGTAGTATCCATGGTCCGCCATGGCTGCCGCGCCAGCCGGTCCCTTTTTTGCCCTGATAAATTATTCGTTATGAAATTCTCTGGAATCGTTTTCCTCTCCGTTTTTGCCTGCCTCCCGCTTTCTGCCGCGGAGGATGGCTTCCGCCCGCTCTTCAATGGCAAGGACCTTGCCGGTTGGGATGGCAATCCCGGGCTCTGGTCCGTCCAGGACGGGGCCATCACCGGCAAAACCACCGGGCCGGCCCAGTTGAAGTATAACCAATTCCTCATCTGGCGTGGCGGGAAGGTGAAGAACTTCGAGCTGCGCCTCAAGGTCAAGCATCAGGGCAACAACACCGGCGTCCAATACCGCAGCCGCGAACTCCCGGAAAATGGCACATGGTCCATCGGGGGCTATCAATGCGACATGCACCCCAATCCGCCTTACAACGCCATGGTGTATGACGAACGGGGCCGCGGCATCATCACCCAGAACGGCCAGCGCGTCGTCATCGATCCCTCGGGGCAAAAGTGGGTCACGGATGAACATGAGCCCGTGAAAGTGGACCCATCCGAATGGCACGACTACACCATCATCGCCAACGGAAACCACCTCATCCACCAGATCGATGGCAAGGTCACCATCGACCTCACCGACCACGAGGAAAAAGCCCGCTCCCTCGAAGGCCTGCTCGCCTTTCAGATCCACCAGGGCCCGGCCATGACGGTCCAGATCAAGGATGTCATGATCAAGGACCTTCCCGATGGCGGCCTCATCGCCTTCAATCAGATTTCCATTCCGAGCGATGCCCAGCTCATCCAGCCGCCCGGGGCCAAGCCTAAAGCCGCTCCAGCTCCTGCGGCCGCTGCTCCCGCCGAGCCGGCCAAGCCTCAGCCCAAAAAGCAAGAAGTGGGGGCTGCCATCGGCGAAAACACCGCCACCCCGGTCGCCCGCATCAAGGCGCCCAAGGACTTCAAAGTCGAACTCCTCTACTCCGTCCCCGGTGGCGACCAAGGATCATGGGTCAACCTCTGCCACGATGACAAAGGCCGCATCTATGCCAGCGACCAATACGGCGGCCTCTACCGCTTCACCCCGCCGGCCCCCGGCGAGCCTCTCGATCCTGCCAACGTCCAGAAGGTCGCCGTCGATATCCGTGCCGTGAACGGCATGCTCTTCGCCTTCGGTTCCCTCTACGTCGGAGTCAATGATTACGAGTCCAAGATCCCCAGCGGTCTCTACCGCATCAGCGACAGCAATGCGGATGACCAGCTCGACAAAGTCGAACTGCTCCGCGGCATCGACTCCAAAGGCGATCACGGAGTTCACGCCATCGTCCTCACTCCTGACGGCAAGGGCCTCTACCTCGTCTGCGGCAACAATGCTATCCTGACAGAAACTGCCCCGACCTCCCCCGTGCCTGCCATCTGGGGCGATGACCATCTGCTGGCCCGCATGCCGGATGGCCGCGGCCACAACCGCCACGTCATGGCCCCCGGCGGCATCATCTACCGCGTTTCCCCGGACGGAAAACAGTTTGAGACCTTCGCCTCCGGATTCCGCAATATCTATGACGCTTCCCTCAATTCCGATGGCGAACTCTTCACTTACGACGCGGACATGGAGTATGACTTCAATACCCCTTGGTATCGCCCCACCCGCATCAATCACGTCGTGAGCGGTGCCGAATACGGCTGGCGCAACGGGGCAGGGAAATACCCGGAATTCTACGCCGACAATCTCCCCGCTTCCCTCAACATCGGCCCCGGTTCCCCCACCGGCACCACCTTTGGTTATGGGGCCAAATTCCCTGCCAAATACCAGAAGGCCCTCTACGCTCTCGATTGGAGTTGGGGCAAGCTCTACGCCGTCCACCTCAAGGAAAACGGCTCCAGCTACACCGCCACCAAGGAGGAATTCATCACCGGCTCGCCCCTGCCGCTGACCGATGCCATCATCCTCCCACAGGATGGCGCCATGTATTTCTCGATCGGCGGCCGCCGCGTCCAGTCCGGTCTCTACCGGGTCAGTTATGCCGGCAGCGAAAGCACCGCCG
This sequence comes from uncultured bacterium, assembly GCA_903936775.1. Classification (GTDB taxonomy): domain Bacteria; phylum Verrucomicrobiota; class Verrucomicrobiia; order Verrucomicrobiales; family V1-33; genus CAIZWU01. The sequence goes on from CAIZWU010000254.1 coordinate 30,832, forward strand.
CGGTGGACCTCACTCCCGCGGTCACCCCGGAGCGCACCCTACGCCATCAACTCGAAGCCTTCCATGGCAAACAGGATCCCAAAGCGGTGGAAACCGCCTGGGCGCACCTGGACAGCAGCGACCGCTACATCCGCTGGGCCGCCCGCACCATCCTGGAGCACCAGCCGCTCTCGCAGTGGCAGGCCCGCGCCTTTGAGGAAACGAACCCTGCCAAACAACTGGAAGCCCTGCTCGCCGTGGCCCGCGTGGCCGGAGTCTGCCCCACCCACCGCAAGCCCGATACCGTGGTCTATGCCTCCATGCGTGACCAATTGCTGGCCGCGCTGCTGAACTTCGACTTCGCCAAGCTGAAACCGGACCAAAAGCTCGCCCACGTCCGCATCGTGGAGATCGTGCTGCACCGGTTTGGCAATCCTGACGACGCCACCGTCGCCGCTCTCATCGCCAAGCTCGATCCCGCCTACCCTGCTGACAACTTCGAGCTGAACTGGCTCCTGACCGAAACGCTGGCCTACCTGCAAGCGCCCAATACTGCTGCCAAAGGCATGGCCCTGATCGCCGCCGCCCCCAGCCAGGAGCCGCAGCTGGAGTACGCCCGCAGTCTGCGTTTCCTCAAGACCGGCTGGACCCCGGCCCTGCGCAAGGCCCAGCTCGACTGGTTCCTCAAGGCCGCCAACTACAAGGGTGGGGCCAGTTTCGACAAGTTCATTGAATTCATCCGCAATGACACTCTCGCCACCTTCACCGAGGCCGAGAAAACGGAATTTGCTGCCCTTATCAACCAGAAGCCTGAACGTAAATCCGCTATCGAAAACGTGGGCGACGTCTTTGTGGGCCGCACTCCCACCCAGTGGACCCTGGAGGAACTCAGCGAAGCCACCAAGGGCGGGCTGAAAGGCCGCAACTTCGCCACCGGCCAGAAAATGTTTGCCGCCGCGGCTTGTTATGCCTGTCACCGTTTCGGCAATGCCGGCGGCATGACCGGCCCCGATCTCACCGGTGCCGGCGGCCGTTATAGCCCGCACGACCTGCTGGACCAGATCATCAACCCCAGCAAGGAAATCAACGAGCAGTTCGCCCCTATCATCGTCACCAAAAACAACGGCGAAGTCATCTCCGGGGTGGTGGTTAATCTCAATGGCGACGGGGTCATGCTGAACACCGACAGCTCGGACCCCAACCAGCAGGTCAGCATCGACCGCAAGGAAGTGAAAAGCATCGAAGCCAGCAAGGTCTCCCCCATGCCGCCGAGGCTGCTGATGATGCTGAAGAAAGAGGAAATCCTTGATCTGACCGCCTACATCCTCAGCGGTGGTGACAAGGAAAACGCGGCCTTCAAACCGTAAGCCTCCCGCCGGGCTTCCTCTCCACCACACTCCATGAAGGCCCTCCATGCAAATGGGGGGCCTTTCTGCTGCGGAGTTCCGGGGCCCGGTCCGGCTTCGGAACCATAGCCGTCCCCCCGGACCGGTCTGCGCTGGCTTCTTTGCGTTTGTGGTTCTCCAGTCTGTCCGCCACTGATGCGGCAGACGGACTTTGGCCCGCCTGACCATCGAGCCCTGAAACCGGGGGGATTCCCCCGCTTCAGAGCAGATTCAAGGGAGTGGGTCCGGTTCATCCAGCCCTTTTTCCATGAAACCCCTCGTCCTCTCCTTCTCTGTTGTTCTGCTAGCCATGGTTCCTGCTCTTTCTGCCTTCCCGGTTTTCTACCCCTCCGCCCGCCGTGCCGATACCTCGGACGTGCTCCACGGCGCCACCGTGGCTGATCCCTATCGCTGGATGGAGGACCTCGATAGCCCGGAGACCGTGGCTTGGGTCGATGCCCAGGCGAAGTTTACCGAGGATTTCCTCAGCAAGCTGCCCCGGCGCACGGCCCTGCTGGACCGGTTGAAGCAGCTTCAGGATTACGACAAACACGGCGTGCCTCACAAGGTCGCGGGGCGTCTCTTTTATGCCCGGAAGTCCGGCCTCCAGGGACAGGCGGTCTCCTACTGGCGGGAGGATAAACCGGGGGCCAAAGAGCAGGTGCTGCTGGACCCCAATACTCTCTCGAAGGACGGTACCATCGCCCTGACCGGTTATGACATCACCGAGGATGGCAAGCTGATGGCCTATGGCCTGTCCGAGGCCGGCAGCGACTGGGAACACTGGAAGGTGCGCGACGTCGCTACCGGCAAGGATCTGGCGGACGATATCCAGTGGGTGAAGTTCAGCGGGGCCTCGTGGTCGGTGAAAGGCGACGGTTTTTATTATTCCCGTTATGCCGCACCGGAAAAAGGCCAGGAACTCAAGGAGCAGAATCTCAATCAGAAGCTCTACTTCCACCGCCTCGGCGAGCCGCAGGAAAAGGACACTCTGGTGTATGAGCGGCCGGATCAGCCAAAGTGGGGCCTGCATGGCGGCGAGACCGAGGATGGGAAGTATCTTATCATTTCCATCACCCTGGGCACCAAGGACGAGAATGCCTTGTTCTACCGCGACCTCAGCGCCGGACCGGCTGCCCCCGTGGTGGAACTGCTGCCGAAGTTCGATGCGGACTATTCCTTCGCCGGCAATGATGGCAGCCTCTTCTACTTCCTCACGACCCATGGTGCGCCCAACAAACGCGTCATCGCTTTGGATTTGGCTAATCCGGCTCCTGATCAATGGCGGACCATCATCCCGGAGTCGCCCCGCGTCATCACCGGAGCGCATTTGGTGGGCGGGCAATGGATCATCGAACGCATGACCGATGCCCATGACGAAGTCACCGTTTATGATGCCGCCGGCAAGGAGCAGTCCAAGGTTCCCCTGCCTAACTTCGGATCTGCGGGTGGCTTCGGCGGCAAACAGCAGGACCAGGAAACCTTCTACACCGTCACCGGATTCGACACCCCCGGCACCATCTACCGCTACGATACCCGCACCGGCCAGAGCACGGTGCACCAGCGCACGGAGCTAGACTTCGATGCCGCCGGAGTGGAGGTCAGCCAGGTCTTCTTCAACAGCAAGGACGGCACCCGGGTCCCCCTCTTCCTCTTCCACAAAAAAGGCCTCGTGAAGGACGGGAACAATCCCGTGCTGCTTTACGGATATGGCGGGTTCAATATCTCCCTCACCCCCGCCTTTTCGCCCAGCCGCCTCGCGTGGCTGGAAATGGGCGGCATCTATGCCCAGGTGAATCTCCGGGGCGGTGGCGAATACGGTCAGGCCTGGCACGAGGCCGGCATGAAAAACCGGAAGCAGAACGTCTTCGACGACTGCATCGGCGCCGCTGAGTTTCTGGTGAGGGAAAAGTGGACCCAGCCCTCGCGCCTCGCCCTGATGGGCGGCAGCAATGGCGGGCTGCTGGTCGGCGCCGTGATCAATCAGCGCCCCGACCTCTTCGCCTGCGCCATCCCGCAGGTTGGCGTCATGGACATGCTGCGATTTCACAAATTCACCATCGGCTGGGCCTGGCAGGAGGAATACGGCAGCCCCGATGAAGCCTCCGACTTCCCCGTGCTCCGCGCCTACAGCCCGCTGCACACTCTGAAGCCCGGCGTATCCTATCCTGCCACCATGGTCATGACCGGCGACCACGACGACCGCGTCTTCCCCGCCCACAGCTTCAAATACACCGCCGAACTGCAACGCCTCCAGGCTGGCCCCGCCCCCATCCTCCTCCGCGTCGACCGCCGCGCCGGCCACGGCGCCGGCAAGCCCACCCTCAAAGCCCTCGAAGAAACCGCCGACGCTTACGCCTTCATGGCCAAGGCGCTGGGGATGGAGGGGAAGCCGTGACGATCAAGATGAGATGTGGCGGGCAGCGGAGTTTCATAAACTCTCTTCAGTCTTGAGTGGTTTTTGTAGTGCCTCGTAGGGCGAAATCAGATCTGTAATTGTTGTGAACAGCTTCGACCGGCGAAGAGATATCGAGTCCTCCCTCATGGAATAGTAGACCTCATATCCAGTCGGGGAATGAATGTAAATTGTGTGACAAGCTACACCACTACGATCCCGGGTCACCGCATTTGAACCCCGCCCGGTGTGATCACTCCACAGAATGTCGTCAGCAAGGCACTCATGCGGAAAGTGCTCCCTCATCTCACGAACCTCGGTGAAAAGCTCTGCGATCCGTTCTGGTCCAATGTAAAAGTCATACATCCGCATGGGGTTCCTTCTCCAAGGGTAACCCTTGATTGGGTAAGTCATAGTCGCGCCGCAACGTCCATCGCGTCCGATTCCAAACTGGCAGCGAGCTATCATTCTGGCTTCTTCGCCGGGC
>CAIZWU010000255.1 GCA_903936775.1 uncultured bacterium
GGTAGAATGGGGAGTCATGAGATGGGAATGGAGGGAGGTGAAAGGAGCCGCCAGCCCTTCAGGACCGGCGCGCCACGGTAGAGCGGCAACGGATGGAAGCCCAGCCTGAATTTAATACGGCGATCCCGGGGCATTCATTCGTCATGCGTGGGGCCGACGGTGGGGAGGGGTGCGCCGCCCAGCGCACGCTCAATCGTCCGTCGCAGGAAGCGGCGAAAACGAATGCAGGTGTAAATGTAGTTGATTCCGAAGGCGAACAAACAAAGCTGCCACAGGGGAAACCCGGATGCGGGTGGTCCGAAAGGCAGGAAATGTAGCAAAGTCGGGATCGCGAGATAAAACACCACTGCCTGCGTAAAGGTGATGCCATAATCAAGGTGCATGCGATCCTCGGTGAAAGAGAAGCGGATCAATCCGGATGTGATCGAGACAAGCTGGTCCCTGCTGGTGACGAATCGGAACATGCTGCCGTGAAATGAAATTCCGTCCGGGCTGCGGGAAATCGCCGAGGGGGATTGGTCACGAAGTGAGGCCTCGACAGCCGCTATCAGTTTTTCCGGATTGGAATGGTGCGGAAGTTGGAACTCCAGGGAACCATAGGCGGAAAGAGGGAAAGGCATGAGGGGGTGTCAACACTGACGCCACCGGGAACTACCGGAAATGGAAAGGTTTAGCGAGCAAATTGCGGCAGGTCGGAAACGTACCCGGTGAAGCAGAATCAAGCCGGAGACTTGCGGCTGTTTTTCGCCTTTAAGCAGGGCAGGGTGGGTGCAGGGTGGCGGATGCAGTATCTGGTCAGGCATCGCACGGTTTATGATTATCCGGACAAGGTGGCGGAGTCGCATCATCTGGCGCGGCTGCGGCCGTTGCAGGATGCCGGGCAGCAGTGCCTGAGTCATGAATTGACGATTGATCCGGTGCCGGGAGTGCGGGTGGAGCGGGTGGATGCGTTCGGGAATGCCTTCACGTTTTTTGCCCAGCAGGCCGCTTACGGGAAATTGACGGTGGAGGCGGTGAGTGTGGTGGAGACTTCGGATGGGGTGGTGACGGATCTGGAGGCGTCGCCGCCGTGGGAGGAAGTGGTGGAACTGCTGGCTGAGGATTCGGCGGCGGTGCACCTCGAGGCGCAACCGTTCCGGTTTCCCACCCTGCAGGTGCCGGTGGGTGAAGCGCTGGCCGATTATGCGAGGCTGAGCTTTACCCCCGGGTGTCCGCTGCTGTCGGCCGCACGCGATCTGACGGGGCGGATCTTCCGGGATTTTAAATTTGATCCCACCGCGACCACCGTTTCCACGCCGGTGGAGACGGTGCTGAAAAAAAGACGGGGGGTTTGTCAGGATTTTGCGCACCTTGCCATTGCCTGCCTGCGGTCGTTGGGATTGGCGGTGCGGTATATCAGCGGTTATCTGGAAACGGCTCCTCCGCCCGGCAAGCCACGGTTGGTGGGGGCGGATGCGTCCCACGCCTGGATTTCAGTCTATTGTCCGAGGACTGGATGGGTGGATTTCGATCCGACGAATAACTGCATTCCCGGACCGCGTCATTTGCGCCTGGCCCGGGGCCGGGACTTTTCCGATGTCTCGCCGCTGCGGGGGGTGACCTTCGGTGGCGGGGGACAACAGCCCAAGGTAATGGTGGATGTCATTCCCCATCCGGAGGCGGCAGGGAGGATGCCTGTTCCGGGCAACCGCTAGAAAACCGGCGTCGTGGCGGGGTCGGCCGGCAAAGGGCAGCGGGCACCGGCACGACAGAGGCCCCGCTGATCACGTGCAGGGTGTCGGCTGGATCCGGTTGAATGGCGACCCCCGCCGTGAAGCTGCCAAATCCGGGCAGGACCAGGCAGGATCGGTGGGCCTGCCACCAGAAGCAGGGCGCGCGCAAGGCCCGTCCACGGCTGCCTGAAAGGGCCGCCAGAGGGTGCAGATGGCCGCTGATGGTCAGGCCGCCGGGGATGGCTTCGGCGGGATCGTGGATCAGATGGAAGGGGGCGCGCCACATGGTGGGGCCGGCCAGTTCAATCCCACAGCGGAGGGGGGGCAGGGCACGGCCCCGGTCGTGATTCCCCGTGATCAGGGAGACTCTCACTTCCGGATGGGAGGCACGCCATTGTTCCACCAAATCGAGGACGGCGGGCGACTGGCCGGTGGAGGCGTGGAAAAAGTCGCCGCAGATGATGACTTCGCGTGCCTGGGTGCGGTGCAGCACGTGGGAGAGCCGGGTGAGATCATCCGCGGTATGTCCTTCGGGAATGGCCATGCCGTGATGCCGCAGATGCGCGGCCTTGCCAAGATGCAGATCCGCCAGCAGGAGGACCCCGGCTTCCTGCCAAAAAGCACAGCGTTCCGGAAGCAGTTGCAGGGTTTGCCCGCCCAGGATCAGGGTTGCCTGATGGGTCATACCGCCTGCTTGCCCCCGCCGATCTGGGCAGGGTAAAAATAAGTCAGAAGCGATCCGCAGCCCGGGTCTGCTTCAGACCACGATCCGATGGCCAGTTCCATCATCACCACGCCGCCGGTGCGCAGCCCGGTGATGGTCTGCGGGCCGCAGAGCCAGTTGGCGAGGAGTTCCAGTCCGGGATTGTGACCCACCAGGACGGCGTGCTGGATGGTGTCCGGCAGGTGGCGCACCACGGCGGTGAGGTCGCGGAGAGGAGCCTCGTAGATGCGGGGTTCCTCCCGCAATTCCGCCGCGGGAAAACCGATTTCGCCGGCAATGATGGCGGCGGTGGTCCGGGCCCGCTCGGCTGGGCTGGTGACCAGGCAATCAGGCGCGAAATGGTGCTCCTTTTTTAAATGCTTTCCGATCAGCGGTGCATCACGCAGGCCCCGCCCATTGAGGGGCCGGTGGAAATCCTGGACCAGTGGGAGCTGGTGACTCGATTTGGCATGCCGGATCAGGGTCAGTCTTTTCATGGGGCTTCCGGAGGGTCAGGGGCGGGTGAGGCGGTAGGTCTGCGGTCCACCATCCGGGGCTCCATCAAAAAGCACCAGCAGGTCGACATGGGCCGGGGCGTCTTCCAGCACCAGAATGCCCTCGGCTTTCTCGAGGGGGCGGGGGAGGACGCCGATGGAGAACAGCGCCGGTTCCTGACCGGGTTTCCAGAGAAACACATCGAACACTTTGTCGGCCATCCGGGTTTGGGAGACGGGGAATTTTTTGGTGGCCTCGGCACTGGCATTGCCGGTGATGATAATGAAGCCGTCACGCACAGCGGCCAGTTCCCGGATGCCCCGGGCCTCACCCACTGGCAGGGGATGGACCTTGCACTCCGGCGGCGCCCCACCAAATAGGGAGGCCGGGGTCGTTTCGATCACAAAGGTGTTGCCCTGCACGTTGGGGCCGCGCACCCCGAAGTAGAGTTTTCCCTCGCGGAAGGTGAGTCCTTCGATGTTGAAGCCATTCAGTTGCAGCGGTTTTTTAACATACTCCCGGAAAGCCTCGCTTTGTTCCAGCCAGGGCATCAGGCTGACCCGCTGGATGCCGGCCGGCTGGATGGCTCCGGTGGCAGGATCGCAGGGGACTTTGAAGACCGAGGCGCGGGCGGCATCGAAATCTCCCTGCTTTTTGCCCACGCCGTGGGAACCGGTGACGAAATAACAATGATCGGCCGGGGAAGCGGCGATGCCCTCAATGTCGATTTCCATTTTTTTCCCTGAAGGATTGGCCATCAGGGGGATGAGTTCCCCGGCTTTGATCAGATTTGCCGTCTTGTCGATCCGGCCGGGCTGGGCGGCGATCAGTTCGTCGCTGCCGATCAGGACATTTTTGCCGTCGACGGAAGCGATGCCGCTCAAATCAAGATTGGCCTCGAATCCTTCCAGTTTCCAGCGTTCCGCCTTTTTCTCAATCGTCCAGCCACTGGAGGGCAGCCCCGGGCGGGCCGGGGCGGAGCAGGCCAGCAGGAGGCTTGCGGTTGCTGAGGTGGTGAGAACCCGGACACAGGAGCGGAACAACATGACGTACCCTGAGCGAGGCCGGCCGGGCCTTCAAGTTCAGGATTTGATACAATCGGAGGTGCCGGAGTTGTTGCCTGAAAGAGATTGCACAGAGTGGGCTTCCGGCTGATTCTAAGCGAGGTCTGCCCATCGGGCAATTCTGCCGGTTTTTGTTCCTGATCATGTCTTTATCTGTCTGTTCCAACGATTTTTTCCAGCGCCTCCGCCTGGGTGGTTCCCTGGGTCTGGTGCTGCTCGCCTTGACCTCCTGCGGTCAACCCGAGGCCGGTAGTGCTTCAAAACGCCTGGAGGCGAAAGTGGCGACGGAAACCGGTCCGTTGCCGGCGGCAGGCACTGCCAGCCGGTTGTCGGGTGAACAATCCACCTTCCTGAGGCGTCATGCCCAGGACCCGGTGGATTGGTATCCCTGGGGTGAGGAGGCCTTCATCAAGGCAAGGGCGGAGCAAAAGCTGGTCCTGATTTCGGTTGGTTACACCAGTTGCCCGTGGTCGCAGAAAATGCAGGAGGAATCGTTCATGGATCCGGCGGTAGCCCGCTTCATGAACCGTCATTACATCAACGTGCTGGTGGACCGTGAGGAGCGTCCGGATGTCAATAATAGTTACCTGAACTATCAATTATGGAAAAGGAAGCAGTCCGGCTGGCCCCTCCATGTGTGGCTGACTCCGGAGGGCCTGCCGGTCTCCAGCGGGGTCTATTTCCCCGCCAAGGGCGAGACTAATAGCCCGTCCTGGCAGTCCGCCATCGAGTTGATCGCCAACGAATTTGCCAAGGACCCGGGGTATGTCAAACAACAGGCGGAGTTGGTCGCCAAGGACTATCTGAAACAATACCAGAAGCTCTGGAAAGGCGACGGCACCCCGCTCCAGCCGACGGTCCTGGCCGGGGCTTTTGATAAACTGCGCGCCATCTATGATCCGGTGAATGGCGGGTTCAGCACGGCTCCGAAATTCGCCCAGCCGCAGTCCTTGAATTATCTCATGTGCTATGCCGGCCGGCTGGGGGCTGACCGGATGGGCCGTTCCCGCGAAGCCCGGGACATGCTGCAGACGACGCTGGACGCTATCCTCAAAGGCGGCATTTATGACCTGTTGGGCGGGGGGATTCACCGCTACAGCAACGATGTTTATTGGGCGGTGCCCCAATTTGAAAAAATGGCATATGACCAGGGATTCTTCGCACAAACTCTGGTCGATGCAGCCCTGAGCATCGGGAAGGCGGAGTATGCGGATGCGGCCCGGGCGACATTGCGTTACGCCGAGACCCAACTGGGGCATCCGGAGGGCGGGTTTTATTGCGCGGAAGGTTCCAGCAGCCCTTCATTGACGGGGGGGGCGAACTTGACCGAGGGGGTGTTTTACCTATGGCAGATGCCGGAGATTGAACAGGCGGCCGGCGCCGGGGCCATGCCCGTGCTGAAACTGGCCTACGGCTTGGATGAGCGGGGGAACCTCCCGATTGATTCGCCGGGCCGGGGCCGTTTCCCCGGGGCCAATCTTCTCCGGCAGGAGCGTCCTATCGCTGAGGTGGTGAAGCTGTCCGGGTTGCCGGTCGGCGAGGTGAACCGCATCCTGACCCAAGCGCACGAACAACTCTTTGCCGCCCGTCAAAAACGTCCGCGGCCCTTGTTGGATAACAAAGTGCTGGCCAGTTGGAATGGCACCATGATCGCGGCCCTGGCGCGGGCCGCCTGGGTGTTTGACGATCCTGCCCTGAAGGACCGGGCGGTGAAAGCGGCAGCATTCATCCTGAAGCGGCTGCGCCGGGAAGATGGCTCGCTGCTTCATGCTTTCCTGGATGGCCCCTCGTCCGCGCCGGGTTATGCGGAAGACTACGCTCAAGTGATCCGCGGCCTGTTGGAGTTGTATGAGGCGACGGGTGAAATCCCGTGGCTGCGCACCGCTGCGGAACTGCAGGATAAACAGATCGAGTTGCTCTGGGACAAGGAAGGCGGGGGGTTCTTTGATGGACCGCTGCAACCCTTGATCTTCAACCGCATGAAATCCGTTGATGAGAGTAGTGAGTTTTCTCCCACGGCGGTCTCGGCGCAGAACCTGACAAGGCTCAGTCATCTGCTGGGACGCGCCGATTACCTTGAAAAGGCCAATGCGGTGATTAGCAGCTTCGAAAGTTTGATAATGGCGGGACCGGGGGGGTTCATGAGGCTGCTCATGGCTTACGATTCGCTGCAGCATCCGCCCGTGCAGGTGATCGTCACGGGGGCGCTGGATGCTCCGGACCGGGAGGGCATTCTGGTGGAGCTGCGCCGCAGTTTGCCTTTTGGACGCGTGATTCTTTATGTGGACGGGGGGGAGGCTCAGGCATGGCTGACCATGGCAAATCCGGCGCTGGCCAAACTGCCCGTAACAGCGGGTCGCACCACGGTGCACTTCTGCCGGGATTTTGTTCCCCAACAAACCTTTACCAGCGCGGATGGCATCGCCGCGGCCCTGCAGCAGGCGGTCACCGAGTCCAGTTTCGCCCGGCCGGAGCGGCCCTGAAGCCGGTTTCAGGCCTGCCCGGTAATGAGCCTTACGGCTTCCCCGGCCGCCGCAAAGCCAAAGGTGCCGGTGACAAATCCCGCCGCCCCGAACCCTTCCGCGCAGTCCAGCCGCAGGCTGCTGGTGGCTTCCGGTTCCGACCGGCAGGTACCGTCAGCCCAAGGGAAAACCTGCGGTTCGGCGGAGTAGATGGAGGAGATTCCGAACGATTGAAATTCTCCTTTGGGAAAGCCGTGATCGCGCCGCAGCCGCTTGCGGACTCCACGCAGCAGCAAATCACCCTGGGAAAGGGCGAGATCACCCATGCGCACCGCCGTGGCATCCCGCCTTCCGCCGGCCCCTCCTACCGTCACCACCGGCACCCCGGCTTGGAAGCAGTAGGCGATGATCGCGGTTTTAATGCCGGTCCGGTCCACGGCATCAACGACACAATCAAAGGGTCCGGCGAGCAGGTGGGTGACGTTGCTGAGGGTGACAAATTCCGCGACGGCCGTCATCCGGCAGTCCGGGTTGATCAGTTTCATGCGCTCCGCCAATACGGTGATTTTCGGACGGCCCACGGTGCCATTCATGGCCGGGAGTTGACGGTTGACGTTAGTGATGCAGACGTCGTCGAGGTCGATCAGGGTCAGATGGCCTACTCCGGCGCGGACGAGGGCTTCCACGGTCCATGATCCTACCCCACCTACTCCTACGACACAGACATGGGCGCTCCGCAGTTTGTGCAAACCAGTCACCCCGAAAAGGCGTGCCATTCCTCCAAAGCGGTCCGCGTAGTCCTGCGGAAAGTCACCGGCCATGTGCCAAGGCAGGGAAAAAGTTATTCCGTAATCTCAACGCCGACTTTCAGACCGTCGCGGTCTGCCGAAGCCTGGACGAGGGAACGCAGGGCATTGACGGTACCGCCAGCGGTGCCGATCAAACGGGGAATGTCTTCCCCATCGGCGCTGAGGTCGAAGATGGTGGCCCCGTTTTGCTCACGCCGGGTTACCCTGGCGGAGTGTGGATGATTGGTGATGCCGAGCACCACGAATTCCAAAAACTGCTGAATGCCGGATACTGTTTCCATGAAAAATAGGGCGGGTCTAAACAGAAAACCCGGTCCCGACAGAAGCGAGGGAACCGGGTTATTAAAAGTTGGAGCCGTATGGGATCAGGCTTTGGGCTGGGCCAAGCGCGTTTTACGGATGATGCTGGCCACGGTTTCGCTGGGCTGGGCACCTTTGGTGATCCAGTCATCCACCTTGGGGAGGTCGAGCAGGTAGTTCACTCCGTCCTTCATAGGATCATAGGTGCCTACCTGATCAATAAAAGGCCCATCCCGGCGGCTGCGGGAGTCGGTGATAACGATACGGTAGTAGGGACGGTCCTTGGAACCTTCGCGCCGGAGTCTGATTGCGACCATGATATCCTGAAATAGAGTGTTGAGGTAAAACGCGGGGCCATCCGGGAGACGGCTGGGCGCGGGGCGGGGAACATACACTTCTCCTAAGGAACGCAAGCCCTTTTCTAAAATCCGCATGGTGGTGGTCCGCGAGGTTTCGGCGGATGGCTCCGGTATCTGTCCCGGGTCTCCGTCCGGGCAGGGCGGAATTTTTGATGGCCCGGGGTGGCACGTGGGGCGTTACTTGGAAAGTATAGACGACCTGGGCCCGCCTCTCCGCTGTCTCCTTGCACAGCGTAAAACCGCGTGATAATCTGATTTCCGGAGTTGCCCTCCCAATAACCCACCAACTAAATGTCGAACCAAGAAAATAAGCCCGCCCCGCCGGATGGTCCCGAACGCCGCAGCGGCGGCAACGGCGCCGGAGGAGACCCAGGCTTCAACTGGAAGGGCTTGCTCTGGCTTTCCATCGCCCTCAGCCTCATCGCCACCGGGGTCATTTATAACAGCAAACCTCCCGGTAAATCGCTGAGCTATCCTGAATTTCTCGCGGCCCTGGAAAAGGGCGAGGTCAGCAAGGAAAAGGACCGTGGGGTGAAAATCATTTCCTCCCAGGGTTCCATGCTGGAATCAATCACCTGGTATCTCGAAACTGAGACGGGGGCGGCTACTCCGGTCAAACATGTCACCACAGTGGACACGGGCTTCACCCGGGACCAATTGAATGAAAAACTCAAGGAGAAGGGGATTGTTCCTACTTTTGAGGAGGAAACCAATGTCGGAGCCAATCTCTTCGTGACGTTCCTGCCCCTGCTGCTGCTGGTGGGGCTGGTGTATTTCTTTTTCCGTCAGCAGATCAAGATGGCCGGCCGCGGGGCCATGAGCTTTGGCAAGAGCCGGGCCCGTCTACTCACGATGGATAAGAACAAAATCACCTTCAAACAGGTGGCTGGAGTGGATGAAGCCAAGGAGGAGGTTTCCGAACTCGTCGAATTTCTCAAGGACCCCAAAAAGTTCCAGAAACTGGGTGGTCATATTCCGAAAGGCGTTCTCATGGTCGGACCTCCCGGCACCGGCAAGACGCTGCTCGCCAAAGCCATCGCCGGGGAAGCCGATGTTCCCTTCTTCAGCATCAGCGGATCGGACTTCGTGGAAATGTTTGTCGGGGTCGGTGCCAGCCGCGTGCGCGATATGTTTGAGCAAGGCCGCAAGAGCGCGCCGTGCCTCATCTTCATCGACGAAATCGATGCCGTGGGACGCCACCGGGGCCATGGCATGGGCGGTGGACACGATGAGCGTGAGCAAACCCTCAACGCCCTGCTGGTTGAGATGGATGGATTTGATACGGGTGAAGGGGTTATTATCATTGCCGCCACCAATCGTCCTGACGTGCTGGATCCGGCGCTGCTGCGGCCGGGCCGTTTCGACCGTCAGGTCACGGTCTCACTGCCTGATGTGAAGGGCCGGGAAGGCATCCTGAAAGTGCATGCCAAAAAAGTGAAAATGGCGGCCGATGTGGATCTGATGGTGATCGCCCGCGGCACTCCCGGCTATTCCGGAGCGGAATTGGCCAACGTGATCAACGAAGCGGCGCTGATGGCCGCCCGCCGCAGTGCCAAGTCCATCACCACCAAGGATCTTGAAGAAGCCCGGGACAAGGTGCGCTGGGGCAAGGAACGCCGCAGCATGGCCATTTCCGAGAAGGAAAAGGAGAACACTGCTTTCCATGAAGCCGGTCACGCCATCCTGCTGGAAGTGCTGGAGCACACCGAACCTCTGCACAAGGTGACCATTATTCCACGTGGCCCCTCCCTGGGTTCAACCATGTGGCTGCCTGAAGAGGACAAATATACCCACCGCAAAAATGAACTGCTGGATGACTTGGTGGTCACCATGGGCGGCCGGGTGGCCGAAGAACTGGTCTTTGGGGATGTCACCAACGGAGCCATGGGAGATATCCGTCACGCTACCAAGATCGCCCGGAAGATGGTTTGCGAGTGGGGGATGAGTGACAGCCTTGGCATGGTCGAATACGGCGACAACAATGAACATGTTTTCCTGGCCCGGGACATGACCAGTTCCCGCGGTTATAGTGAGGATACGGCGCGCCTGATCGATGCAGAAATCAAACATCTGATCGATTCATCCTATCAGCGTGCCAAGGAACTCCTCATCAAGCACCGTCCGGAAATGGATGCGATCGCCAAGGCGCTCCTCGAATACGAGACGCTTGATGGAGCCAACGTGAAGGAGTTGATGGAACATGGCCGCATGATCAATCCCCCCCGCAGCAAACCACCGGATCCCCCGATGCCACCAGCGGTACCGGAAGCCAGCGGCAATAACGGTCGCGATGCCGATGACGGGGATTTACCGCTTGGGTTGGCGGGTGCACCAGCTTGAAGCTGTCATCAACGCTTTTACGAATCAACCACCAGTGCCGCAAGGTGCTGGTGGTTTTTTTACGGGAATACGCCAACGACGAGGGCGGCTGCCCAGAGCGGGCTTGCCATGCTCCCCGGCCTCGAAGGGGATTGCATGGGACAGGGCTTTGGGGCAGGAAAGAGCATGAATGCCACGCCACGCCGCATCGCCCTGTATGGAGGGAGCTTTGATCCAGTGCACCCGTCGCATGTCGCGATTGCCCGGGCCGCGAGGGAGCAGGCGGGACTGGACCAGGTTGTTTTTTTGCCGGCCAGACAGTCTCCGCTCAAAGGCCACGGGCCGGAGGCGGGCGGACTAGTGCGTGTGGAAATGCTCCGGGCCGCCCTGACCGGTTGCCCGTGGGCGGAAGTGAACGCTTGGGAATTGGATCAGCCGGGCCCCAGTTATTCCTGGCAGACGGTGGAACATTTCCAGAAAACAGGAGGAGATGGAATTCAGTGGTTTTGGCTGATGGGGGCGGATCAGTGGGAACAATTGGAACGTTGGCAGAATTGGCGGCATTTGGCTGGCCGGGTGACGTTTTTGGTTTTTGCCCGGAGTGGTGTGATTCTGCAGCCGCGCGCGGAAGTGAATGCCGTATTTTTGGCGGGGGAGTTTCCCGGGCCATCCTCCACAACCGTGAGGAAAACCAGACGCGGGGGCGGCGCCTGGGAGGCCATGGTTGCTCCCGGGGTGGCGGCGTTGATCCAACGGGAGGGATTGTATTTGGATTGACCGGATTCAGCCGGCGCCCGGAGTGCAGAGTCCTTTGGGGCCGGGATGGGCCATGAATTCGAGAAAATGACGGGCCGTTTCCGAATGCGCCTCCGGCAACAGATGGGCGGCGGATTTCACCGGACCCAGCGGATGCTGGAAGACTTCGCGGTAGAGCCGTTTGAGTTCCATCCGCGTGGCACCGTCAATTCCAGCGCGGCGCAGGCCTACCGTGTTCAGCCCGGCCAGCAGGTTGGTTTCGTGGCCAATGCAATAGGGCGGCAGGTCGGCCGAGAGGGCGCTGTTTCCCTGGACCATCGCCAGATCACCCAACCGGATGAATTGATGATACACCGAACTGCCGCCGAGGAAGCAGCGGTTTCCAATGGCGACATGACCGGCAATGAGCACCGCGTTCGCGATCACGTTGAGATTGCCCAGGGTGGAATCATGGCCGACATGGCAGTGCCCCATCAGGAAATTGCGGTCGCCGATGACGGTCATGCCGTCGGGTTGGGTGCTGCGGTGGATCGTGACGTGTTCCCGGAAACTGTTGCCATCGCCGATCCTGACGCCGCTGCGGATGGATTCGTCAAAAGTCAGGGATTGGGGATTCCCCCCGATGATGGCCCCGCGGTCTATGAGGTTTCCTGTCCCCATGACGACGCCCTGAAGCACCTGGGCGTGGGAGAGAATACGGCAACCCGGACCGATTGCCACGTCGTCCTCAATAATGGCGTAAGGGCCGACTTCGACGTCGTCAGCGAGGTGGGCTGTCGGGGAAATGAGGGCCGTGGGGTGGCGAAACATGGGAAACGATGATGGTTGGGAAGCAACGGAAAATCAAGGTGGGGCCTTGGAGCTCGATCCGGTTTGACAACTCTGAGGAGCTACAACATGCCGCTTTCGCGGAAACTGTGGTAGCCGGCAGGGCGGTCGGGGGTGGGGGCTCCGATGATCAGGTGGTCAAAGAAATTGATCTGCATCAGGGTGGCGGCTTCGCGGATGCGACGGGTCATGGAGAGGTCTGCGCTGCTGGGCGTAGGGTCGCCGGAGGGATGGTTGTGAGCCAGGATAAAACCAAAGGCGGAATGCATGATGGCCGGGCGGAGGATTTCGCGGGGATGGGCGATGGTTTCAGCCAAGCCGCCGCGGGAGATTTCCTCAAT
The DNA here is from genome assembly GCA_903936775.1 of uncultured bacterium. Classification (GTDB taxonomy): domain Bacteria; phylum Verrucomicrobiota; class Verrucomicrobiia; order Verrucomicrobiales; family V1-33; genus CAIZWU01. The sequence goes on from CAIZWU010000255.1 coordinate 12,149, forward strand.
GGCAATCAGGGTGCCGCGGGTGGTGAGGAGGATGATTTTCAACACCTCAAGGGGTTCGGCGCGCATCTCCGGGGCCAGCAGATCGTAGATGGCCTGGGGATTGTCGATCCGTTGCTGGACGGCTTCCTGGCGGGCGAGCCGTTTGCCCAGTTCAAAGGCGGCCGCGAGGTCGAGGGCCTTGGCGGGGCCGAGGCCTTTTTGCTTCTGGATTTCGGTGATCTGCTGCCGGCTCAGTGCGGTGAGGGTGCTATATTTCTTCAATAACATGCGGCCGATGTCGATGGCGCTGAGTCCCTGCATGCCCGTGCGGAAAAACAGGGCCAGCAGTTCGGCATCCGTCAGGGCTCCGGGGCCATGTTTGAGCATTTTCTCCCGGGGGCGCTCATCCGCCGGCATATCGTGAATGCGTTGGGAGGCGTGGGGGAGCTTCGGCGGGGGGATTTCCACCGGCTGCACCGCGGAAGGGAAAGGCCCGGAGGATTCGGCCAGGGCGGTATCGGTTGCAGGGGGCTCGGAGGACATACGTCAGGGAGATCCCAGGATGTAGCTGACAATCCCTCCGCACGCCACACAGAAAAGGAATCCGCTGCCGATACTTAAATAGGAATCCTCCCGCCTTTGGGAAGGACTCAGCCGGATTTTCCCGAAGATGGCCAGCCACACGACCCCCACCCCGATGCTGCCTAAAATCAAATCCGGCCACAACCACAGCACGAACAGGCCTGCGGTGAGGAGAATCAGAGTGGGGATCCCCATCGGCGTGGGCGCTGGTTTATCCCGGAAAGGTCAGGGCACCCGGGGGAACTTGCTGAAATCAGGCTGGCGTTTTTCGATAAAGGCATTTTTACCCTCCTTGGCCTCCTCGCTCATATAGTAGAGCAGGGTGGCGTTGCCGGCGAGATCCAGCAATCCCATCTGGCCGTCGCAGTCGGCGTTGAGGGCAGATTTCAGGCAGCGCAAGGCGAGGGGGCTGTGCTGGAGGATTTCGCGGCACCATTTCACAGTCTCCGCTTCCAGATCCGCCAGAGGCACTACGGTGTTGACCAAACCCATGTCGAGCGCCTGTTGGGCATCGTATTGGCGGCAAAGATACCAGATTTCCCTCGCTTTCTTCTGGCCGACAATCCGGGCGAGGTAGCTGCTGCCCAGGCCTCCGTCGAAGGAGCCGACTTTGGGGCCGGTCTGGCCGAAGCGGGCATTGTCGGCCGCGATCGTGAGGTCACAAACGATGTGAAGAACGTGACCGCCGCCAATGGCATATCCCGCGACCATGGCAATGACCGGTTTGGGGAGGCCTCGGATTTTTTTCTGGAGATCCAGCACATTCAGACGCGGCACCCCATCCGCTCCGAGATACCCGGCGTGGCCGCGGACTTTTTGGTCGCCCCCGGAACAGAACGCCTTGCCGCCTTCCCCGGTGAGAATAATGACGCCCACATGGGGGTCCTCGTGCGCGAGGTCAAAGGCGCGCAGCAACTCCTGGACGGTCAGCGGCCGGAAGGCGTTCCTGACTTCCGGGCGGTTGATGGTGATTTTCGCAATGCCGTCAGCAGAGGTTTCGTAACGGATGTCGGTGAAGTCAGCTTGGGAGGTCCACATGGGAATGGTTTTTGTGAGGGGCTGGACGCGCTGGTTTTGAGGCGGGAACCATCAGGACAAAAACTCACCAACAGATCGCCGGCAGTGAGTCCTTGATTCTGACGGGCCTGATTGCTAACCGCTGAAGTAAGTGTAGCTCTTCAGGTTGCGGCGGTAGGCCTTGTAGAGCGCGGCGGCTTGTTCCTCAGTGATTTTCTTCTGGGTGGCGGGCTCTTCGGTGAGAGTCTTGAAGCGCTTCAGGAGGTCGCGGGGGACGTATTCGAGGTAGCTGAGGACTTCCTCGGCGGTGTCGCCTTCGAGTTGGCGGCTGTAGCTGATTTTTCCGCCGCGGAGGCGGACGGTGACGACGCTGGTGTCGCCGAGGAGGTTGTGCAGGTCGCCGAGCGTTTCCTGGTAGGCGCCGACGAGGAAGACGCCCATCATGTAGTCGTCATTGCCTTTGAGGGCGTGGAGGGGAATGGTGGAAGAACGTTTCCCGTTGTCACCGATGAAGCAGTTGAGGACGCCTTCACAGTCACAGGTAACGTCGGAGATGACGGCTTCGCGGGTGGGTTTTTCGTCGAGACGGTGGAGCGGGGTGACGGGCAGGAATTGCTGGATGGCCCAAACGTCCGGCAGGCTTTGGAACATTGAGAAATTGCCGTAGTAGAAGTCGGCGAGGCGCGTGCGCAGGCCGGTCATTTCCTCACTGGTATCGTGCTGGGTGCGCTGGGAAACCAGTGTCAGGACGTGCCAGTATATGCGGTCGCCGAGGGCGCGTTCGCGCAGGGAGACCTGGCCGGTGCGGAAGAGGGTCAGCAATTCGTCCCGGTAGAAGACGATGTCGGTGTAGGTTTCCTGGGCACTGGTGCTTTCGAGGTTTTCGATGACCTCCAGCATCGACTTCAGGGTGTCGCTGGAGCCACGGGGGAGCTTGGGCAGGGGTTCATCGCTGGCCATGCGGTTCACATCAAGGATATCGAAGACGAGCACGCTGTAGTAGGCGACCACGGCGCGGCCTGATTCCGTGACGATGTCAGGGTGGTTGACCCCGGCTTCGTCCATGACTTTCTGGACGGATTCGATCAAGTCGGCGCAGTATTCGCGCATGCTGTAATTCATGCTGTTTTCGTCGGCCTGCTTTTTGCCGGAATAATCGACGGCGAGACCACCCCCGAGATTGAGCAGGCCCATGGGGGCGCCTTCCTTGACGAGGTTGACATAGACGCGGGCGGCTTCCTGGGCGGCGAGTCGGATGGTGGAGACCTTGGGAATCTGGGAGCCTTGGTGATAATGGAGCATGCGCAGGCACTTCAGCTTGCCCATGGCCTTGAGTTCATCGACCACACGGATGGTCTGGGAGAAGTTGAGACCGAAGGGTGAGCGGTCGCCGGCGGATTCCGCCCAGTGACCGCTGCCTTTGGTGGAGAGCTTGATGCGGATGCCGAGGGTGGGTTCGATCCCCAGCTTTTTGCTGCGCTCCATCACGAGTTCCAGCTCGGGCGGCATTTCGAGGACCAACACGACATTCAGGCCGAGTTGTTTGGACTGGAGGGCAAGATCGATGAATTCGGCGTCCTTGTAACCATTGCAGATCAAGAGGGCCTCCCGGTCATGCATGAAGGCGAGGGCGGCAAGCAGTTCCGGTTTGGAGCCGACCTCGATGCCGTAGTGGTATTGCCGGCCGTATTCGGTGACTTCCTTGACCACCTGCTGCTGCTGATTGACTTTGATCGGGTAGACGCCGCGGTAGCGACCCTTGTAGCCCTGATTGCGGATTTCCTCCCGGAAAGTTTCGTTGAGTTCCTTGATGCGGGCGTAGAGCAGATCGGGGAATCGGAACAGGGCCGGGAGATGGAAGTCCTTATTCTTTTTCATCAGGCCGCGGATGATTTGCGGCAGGGAGACTTCGGCGAAATCCGCGTTGTGCTGTAGGCGGACGGTCACTTCCCCGGCTTTGTTGCCGCTGAAATATCCATTTCCCCACCGGGGCAGGCCGTATAATTCCAAGGAATCCTCCACGCCCCACGCTTCCGGTTCAGGCAGTGCGGCAGTGGCTGGGAGGGCGGCAGGCGGGCGGGGGGGGGCGGAACTGTCTTTCATGTAGGGTCAAATCAGGCGGGCAGGGTAGCGCGTTTACGGGGGAATGAAGGGAAATTTTTGTGATTTTTTCAGACGAGCAGCCGGGGGTTTTGCCAAGCCCGGGTCCTCCAACGCTGGAAGTAAATCATCCCCTGGCAGAAAATGTAGAACGTGGCGACGGCCCAGATGCCTGCTGACCCGGCGGCGGGGACGAAGGTGACCATGGCGAGTCCGCCCCCCAGCAATACCACCAGGCTGAGCGTGAGATTCACCGCGCTGGGCCAGACGGTGTCGCCCGCCCCGGTCAGGGCGTTGATATAGGTCACGTTCATGGCGTCAAAGAACTGGAAGGCGGCCACCCAGAGAATGGCCTGCTGGCTGATGGCGACGATTGCGGGGTCGTCGGTGAACAAGCGGATGATAAAGTTTCCGAGGATCACATAGATCAGGGCCATGGTGGTCATCCAGCCGGCGATCAGTAGAAACCCGGCCCGGGTGTAGCGGCGGGCGAGCAGGTAATCCCGTGAACCCACGGCGCGGCCAACCAAGGTCAGGACGGCGGCGGCGAGACCATCGGCTGGCAAAAAGGACAGGCTGATGCAGCGGGACATGATGGAGTGCGCCGCAAGATGGCTTTCCCCGAAAAAGCTGATGAGCCAGACCAGCGCCACACCCCAGGCAAGGAAGTCCATAGTTCCATGCAGGCCAATCGGCAAGCCCGTGCGGATGAGACGGCCAGTTCTTTTTTTGCAAAAACCGGCTTTGGTGGAACCGAAATCCATTCTCATGCGCGACGGCAGCAGGAGCATCCCCAGCATGATGAGGGCCTGCAGACTGGTGGCGAACACCGTGCCCCATGCGATGCCGGCGAATCCCATGGCGGGCAGCCCTGCATACCCAAAGGTGAGACCGTAGCTGAGAATCACGTTGGCGAAGACCCCCGTCAGGGTGGCAATCATGACCGGGGTGGTCCTGCCCAGGCCGGTGAAAAAATTGCCGATGGCCGCTGAAATCATCAAAGGGGCCATCCCCAGCAAACTGATCTGGAAATAGCTGACCTCGAGGGTAATCAGGTTTTCAGAGTGGCTTTGCACCAGGGTGCGGAAGGCGGTCGAGGCGGCCGGCCAATAAATCAGGCACAGCAAACCAAAGGCTGCCCCAAGATAGATTCCTTGCCATGCGATGGCCCCGCAGGCCTTGTGATGGCCCCGGCCATCGGCTTGGGACACATGGGTGGTAATCCCCGTCAGGGCCTCCAACCCGAAGATACTCAGCAGGCTGATCAGTGCGACGGCGGGAGTGATGGCGGCAAGTTCGGTGCTCCCGAGGCGGCCCGCAATCCACGCGTCGGTGAATTGCATCAAGGCGAGGGACGAATGGTTTATTACGACCGGGAAGCCAAGCCGGGCTACCACACGGGTTTCCAACCAATAATTTTTAGTATTCGGATAAAACTCTTTAAATTTCAAAATGTTCTTGAAAAAACTTTATGGAAAGTATAGTATTCACAAACAGTGAAACATTAACCCAGTCAGTTAAGGGGTTTTACCGAAAACCACCTACGACTTCCCCATATGAAAAGCAATCAGATTAGCCTTTTTGGCACGCTGCGCCAACTCTCATGGCCGGCGGTTGTTTTGGTGGCCATGGCTACCGCCTTCACCGGCTGCGAAAAGTCCTCCACCCCGGTGGCTGTCCCCGCCCCCCCCGCCGTGCCCGCTGAGGAGCAGATCGTGACGGTTTACATCTGGGATCAATATCTCAGCCCGGATTTGATGGCTGAGTTCAAGGAACGGACCGGGATCGAGGTGGTCCCTAAATTGTATGAGAGCACCGACGAAATGGTGGAGGGCCTGAAGTCCGAGCCCGGCACTTATGATGTTTTCCTCTGCGAGGACGGGTATATTCAGATTCTGGCGGGAAAACGCCTCACCAAGGAGCTGGACCATTCCAAATTGAAAAACTTTGCCAATATCGATGAGCCTTATCGCAACCCCGCCTTCGATCCTAAAAATCAATTTACCATCCCCTATCTCTGGGGGACCACCCTGATCGCCTACCGGAAGGACAAAATTCCCAATCCGCGCCAATCATGGTCGATTATGAGTGATCCGGAATACAGTGGGAAGGTCTCGTTTCTCGATGCCCGGATGGAGTGTTATGACGTGATGTTGCGCACAATGGGAGTGGCATTGAAGGACGCCGATGTCGCTCAGGTCACCCAGGCCGCCGAGATGATGCTGGGCCTCGTCAGGGACCGGGGCCTGCGGTTTGGGAATGATAATGAGGTCAAGGATCAGCTTATCCAGGGCCAGAGCTGGATGTCCATGATTTACAGCGGGGATGCCGCTCTGATCGCCAAGGAAAACCCTGAGGTGCCGATCGGGTATTTCATTCCTGAGGAAGGCGCGATCATCTGGACGGACAGCTTCTGTATCAGCCGTGATTCCCGGAGGGTGGAGAACGCCTACAAGTTTTTGGACTTCATGCTGGAGGCCAAAAGTGCGGCGCAGAGCGCCAATGAGCTTCACTACGCTTCTACCAACAAGGCGGCCAGGCCATTTCTGGCCAAGGAGTTGTTGGAAGATCAGGCAATCTACCCCCGCAAGGACATTCTGGACAAGTGCCAATATTTTTCGCTGCGCAGTGTGGACAGTTTGAAAGAGGTCAACATCGGCTGGCGGCGGGCCCAGGAGGCGTGGCTGGCGCGTTCCGGCCAGGTGTCGAATGAAGAATCAGAACCGGTCGATCCTGGAGCGCCCCCGCAGGCCGCTCCTCTGATCAACTGAGCGGCCCCCCTCTTGCGAAGTCCCCTTCCTCCTGATGAATTCCCTCCGCCAGCGCCTTTTTATCACCCTGCTCGCCGTTGGTCTGTTACCGGTTCTGGTTTCCCTCATCGCGAATCTCACCCTGACCAAGCGGGATGCGCTGATATCGAAACATCAGGAGCAGCAATCTCTGAGTGCTGAACTCACCCGCGGACTCCATGGGATCATGCTTTCGGCCCAGTCCGACTTGAATTCCATCAGCACCAATCCGGTGCTCACGGATACGGAGGATACCAAAGAGAGCCGGCAGCGGAAGATTGAGGAATTCCAA